>NZ_JBSSHR010000006.1:0-307394 GCF_059089345.1 Micromonospora sp. BS32 | reverse complement strand
GATAGAGTTACGGCGGTCATGGCGGAGGGGAAACGCCCGGTAACATTCCGAACCCGGAAGCTAAGCCCTCCAGCGCCGATGGTACTGCACTCGGGAGGGTGTGGGAGAGTAGGACGCCGCCGGACAACCATTCCATTCAGGGCCACCCCAACGGGGTGGCCCTGAATGCGTTTCCACGTATGTTTCTCAGACGCGAAGCGGTCCGGGCCCAACGCCGCGGGGGCGAGGCCGAACCCATGGTCTGGGGCGGCCGAGCCGGCGGGAAGGGCTCGGGGCGGAGCTGACGGTGGATCAGGGCCGGGTCTGGACGGCCTCGCGGATCTGGCGGAACAGGCCCGCGGAGTCGTCAACGGGCCGGTTCGCGAACATCGCCATCGCCACGCTGCCGTGGTCGGCCCAGCCGCAGACCGTGAAGTCACTGCCCGCGGTGCCGCACTTCATCACGCCGCCGTACTTGCCGGCGGGCACCTCGCGTAACCCGGTGACCTTGCCGGTCTCGTCGGCCATCAGGCCGAAGAGGCTGTCCAGGTCGCGTTCCGGCTGCCAGAGAAGGGTGGTGCCGCCGAAGAGCAGGATCGCCCGCTTATCGTCCGCCGGATCCCGGTAGACGGTGCCGAAGCTGCGGTCCAGGTCGATGTCGGCCGCGAAGCCGCTGCGCAGGTAGTCGGCGGTGCTGCGGGCCCGCTCCGAGTCGTCCCGGGTCAGGCCGGCGACCCGGTCCGGGGCGGCGAGCCGGGTGTCCTTCTGCTGGACCACCCGCCAGCCGGCCACCCCGAGGGCGGCGGCGCCGGCGAGACCCACGACGAGTGCCACGGTCAGCGCGATTCGGCGCCGACGGGAGGCCGGACCGGCCGCCCGGGCGTCCGGGTCGTGGTTGCTCAGCCGGATCGGTTCCTCGGTCAGGTCGACCGGCTCGGGCCCCCCGACGAGCTGACGCTCGGTGAGATGTGCGTCGGACATGTCCGCCACCGTACGCGAATGACAGGTGGCGCACGTCAGGTCCGCCGAAGCGCTCCGTAGACTTTCAGGGTGACCGAGAGACTGGATGCCCGACGCCCCGACGCCCCGACCCTTGCCGGCCAGTACCAGCCCGGTGAGGTAGAGCAGCGACGGTACGAGCAGTGGGTAGCCGGCGGCCACTTCCGGGCATCGGCGGAGAGCGACAAGCCCCCCTTCGCCATCGTCATCCCACCGCCGAACGTGACCGGCTCGCTGCACATGGGCCACGCGTTCGAGCACACGCTGATGGACGCCCTCATCCGGCGCAAGAAGATGCAGGGGTTCGAGGCGCTCTGGCTGCCCGGCATGGATCACGCCGGCATCGCCACCCAGAACCTGGTCGAGCGGCAGCTCGCCGGTGCGGGCCTGTCCCGGCACGACCTGGGCCGGGAGAAGTTCGTCGAGCGGGTCTGGCAGTGGAAGGCCGAGTCCGGCGGCGCGATCCTCGGACAGATGCGCCGCCTCGGCGACGCGGTCGACTGGGACCGTGAGCGCTTCACCATGGACGAGGGCCTGTCCCGGGCCGTCCAGACCATGTTCAAGAAGCTCTTCGACGACGGGCTGATCTACCGGGCCAACCGGATCATCAACTGGTGCCCGCGCTGCCTCACGGCGCTGTCCGACATCGAGGTGGAGCACACCGACGACGAGGGTGAGCTCATCTCGATCCGCTACAGCGACGACGTGGTGGTCGCCACCACCCGGGCCGAGACGATGCTGGGCGACACCGCGGTGGCCGTCCACCCGGACGACGAGCGCTACCGCCACCTGATCGGCACCGAGGTCGCCGTGCCGCTCACCAACCGGCGGATCCCGATCGTCGCCGACGAGCACGTCGACCCGGCCTTCGGCACCGGCATGGTCAAGGTGACCCCGGCGCACGACCCGAACGACTTCGAGATCGGCCAGCGACACGACCTGCCGGCGCTGACGATCATGGACGAGCGGGGCGTCATCACCGCGCCCGGCCCGTTCGAGGGCCTGGACCGGTACGAGGCCCGCCCGGCGATCGTCGCCGCCCTGCGCGAGCAGGGCCGGATCGTGGCCGAGAAGCGGCCGTACGTGCACGCGGTGGGGCACTGCTCGCGGTGCAAGACGACCGTCGAGCCGCGGCTGTCGCTGCAGTGGTTCGTGAACACCGCCCCGCTGGCCAAGGCGGCCGGCGACGCGGTGCGCGACGGTCGGGTGAAGATCGAGCCGGCCGAGCTGGCCAAGCGGTACTTCGCCTGGGTCGACAACATGCACGACTGGTGCATCTCCCGACAGCTCTGGTGGGGCCACCGCATCCCGGTCTGGTACGGCCCGGACGGCGAGATCGTCTGCGTCGGCCCGGACGAGCAGCCGCCCACCGGGGCGGGCTGGCGCCAGGACGAGGACGTCCTGGACACCTGGTTCTCCAGCGGCCTGTGGCCGTTCTCCACCCTCGGCTGGCCGGAGCGGACTCCCGATCTGGCCAAGTTCTACCCGACCAGCGTGCTGGTCACCGGGTACGACATTCTCTTCTTCTGGGTCGCCCGGATGATGATGTTCGGCCTCTACGCGATGGACGGCGTCCAGCCGTTCGACGTGGTGGCCCTGCACGGCATGGTGCGCGACGAGCACGGCAAGAAGATGTCGAAGTCCTTCGGCAACGTGGTCGACCCGCTGGACTGGATCGACCGGTTCGGCGCCGACGCCACCCGGTTCACCCTGGCCCGCGGCGCGAACCCCGGCCAGGACGTGCCAGTCAGCGAGGAGTGGTGCCAGGGCTCCCGCAACTTCTGCAACAAGCTCTGGAACGCCACCCGGTTCGCGCTGATGAACGGCGCGCACACCGCGGGGCCGCTGCCCGCCGCCGGCGAGCTGTCGACGGTCGACCGGTGGATCCTGTCCCGGCTGGCGCACGTCACCGCCGAGGTGGACGAGCAGTTCGAGGCGTACGAGTTCGCGAAGGTCTGCGACCTGCTCTACCACTTTGCCTGGGACGACGTGTGTGACTGGTACGTGGAGCTGAGCAAGCCGGTGCTCGCCGAGGGCGGGCCGGCCGCCGACGCCACCCGCCCGGTGCTCGGCCACGTGCTCGACCAGCTGCTGCGGCTGCTGCACCCGGTCATCCCGTTCGTCACCGACGAGCTGTGGAGCGCCCTCACCGGCGGCGAGACGATCATGGCGGCCGACTGGCCGGTCGCCGACCGTAGCCTCGTGGACGACGCCGCGGAGGGCGAGGTCGGCACCGTCCAGCGGGTGGTGACCGAGATCCGGCGGTTCCGCTCCGACCAGGGGCTGCGGCCGACCCAGCGGGTCGCGGCCCGGCTGGAGGGCCTGACCGTCGCCGGCATCGCGGCGCACGAGCCGCTGATCCGCTCCCTGGTCCGGCTGGACGCCCCCGGCGACGACTTCCAGGCCAGTGCCACCCTCGCCATGCCCGGCGAGGTCAGCGTCGCGCTGGACACCCGGGGTTCGATCGACGTGGCCGCCGAGCGGGCCCGGCTGACCAAGGACCGCGCTGCCGCCGAGAAGGAGGTCGCGCAGGCCCGGGCGAAGCTCGACAACCCGGCGTTCGTCGGCAAGGCCCCGGAACCGGTGGTCGCCAAGATCCGTGAACGGCTGGCGGTGGCCGAGGCGGACCTGGTCCGGATCAACGCCGCTCTGGAGGCGCTTTCCTCGTGACCGACCGTACCGATTTCACCGCCGTCGACGCGGAGCTGGCCGCCCGGGGCTTCACCCGGATGGCGTTCGAGCTGGAGAAGATCGAGTCCCTGCTCGACCTGCTCGGCAGCCCGCAGCGGGCGTACCCGTCGATCCACCTGACCGGGACCAACGGCAAGACCTCGACCGCCCGGATGATCGACTCGCTGCTGCGGGCCTTCGGGCTGCACACCGGCCGCTACACCAGCCCGCACCTGGAGACCGTGCGGGAGCGCATCGCGCTGGACGGCGAGCCGGTCAGTGAGGAGCGCTTCGTCACCATGTACCGCGAGGTGGCGCCCCTGGCCGAGCTGGTCGACCAACGGTCCGCCGAACCGCTGACCTACTTCGACATGACCACGGCGCTGGCGTTCGCCACGTTCGCCGACGCCCCGGTCGACGTCGCGGTGGTCGAGGTCGGCCTCGGCGGCGCCGAGGACGCCACCAACGTGATCCAGGCCGGGGTGGCCGTGCTCACCCCGATCGGGCTGGACCACACCGAGTGGCTCGGCGACACGCTGGAGGACATCGCGCTGCACAAGGCCGGCATCATCCACGCCGGCGCCACGGTGATCTGCGCGGCCCAGGACGACGAGGCGGCCCGGCCGATCCTCGAACGCTGCGTCGAGGTGGGCGCCACCATCGCCCGCGAGGGCACCGAGTTCGGCGTGCTGCGCCGGGCCGTCGCCGTCGGCGGCCAGGTGCTCAGCATCCAGGGCCTCGGCGGGGTCTACGAGGAGATCTTCATCCCGCTGCACGGCGCCCACCAGGCGCAGAACGCCGCGGTGGCGCTCGCCGCCGTCGAGGCGTTCCTGGGTGCCGGGACGAACCGTCAGCTCGACGTGGAGGCCGTCCGGGAGGGCTTCGCCACGGCCAGCTCCCCGGGGCGGCTGGAGAAGGTGCGTACCGCCCCGACGGTGCTGCTGGACGGGGCGCACAACCCGCACGGGATGACCGCCACGGTCACCGCCCTGCAGGAGGAGTTCGCGTTCAGCAAGCTGGTCGGCGTGCTCGCCGTACTCGCCGACAAGGACGCCCCCAGCCTGCTGGAGCTGCTGGAGCCGGTGCTCGACTCGGTGGTCGTCACCCGCAACAGCTCGCCCCGGGCGATGCCGGTCGAGGAGCTGGCCGAGCTGGCCCGGGAGGTCTTCGGACCGGACCGGGTGGAGGTGGCCGAGGAGATGCCGGACGCCATCGAGGCGGCCGTCGCCGAGGCCGAGTCCGACGTGCCCGGTGAGCTCTCCGGCGTCGGGGTGCTGGTCACCGGCTCGGTGGTGACCGTGGCCGACGCCCGACGGCTGTTCAAGCGATGAGCGACCCGAACCGGGCCCGCCCGGGCCCGGAGCAGACCCCCGGCCAGCGGCGATCCGGCCTGCGCAATCCGGCGGCGGCGGTGCGCGGCCTGGGGGCCGGCACCCTCGGCCTGGAGGCGCTGGTGCTGCTGCTGGCCATCCAACCCATCCGGCTGGTCGGCGGGAACCTCGGCGGCGCCGCCATCGCGGCGATCGTCACGCTGGCCGTGGCCGCGATCGTGCTGGCCGGCATGATGCGCCGGCCGTGGGCCTGGACCGCCGGCACGGTCCTGCAGGGACTGCTCCTGCTGGCCGGGCTGCTGCACTGGTCGCTGTTCGGGCTGGGCATCATCTTCGGCCTGGTGTGGGCCTACGCGCTGCACGTGCGGCGGGTCATCCTCGGCTGACCCGCTCAGGCGTCGGCGCGTTCCCGCCACTGGGTGAGCGCGATGCCATGGCCGTCCGGGTCCTTGAACGCGGCCGCCCACACCTCCAGCTTCGCCCCCCGGTTGACCACCCGGGGGGCGTACGTGAAGCGGACGCCGGAGTCCTTGAGCCGCCGGTACGCCGCGTCGATGTCGTCGACCTCGAGGTTGACGTGCACCAGCCGACGGCTGATCGGGGCGGCGCCGGTGACCTCCCGCAGCACCACCCGGGTGCTGCCGGAGGCGAGCACCGCGTTGCCGGAGCCCCGGTCGACCTCGGTGAAGCCCAGCACGTCGGAGTAGAAGCCGAGCGACCGGGACAGGTCGGTGACCAGCAGGGTCAGCCCGACGCCGCCGAACGGGGCGGCCCGGTCCGCCGACTCCGCGTCCGGGTCGTAGCCGAAGATCGCCTCGTCGAGTCCGCCCAGCTCGTCCGGGTCGAGCCGCCCGGCGGCGGGTGCGGGGTCGTCCAGCGGCACGTCGATCGGGTCGAGGATCGGCGCGTCGAACCGCTCGTCGGCCGGCGTCCGCGGCGACGGGGTGGCCGCCCGCCGCGGCAGGTCGCTGGACGGCGCGTCGACCAGGATGCCCTCCAGTACGACCCCGTCGCCCGGGCGCTGGTGCACGACCACCGGCTCCCGCTCGTCGGTCAGCACCTCGACGTCCTCGGCGAGCGCGTCGCCCCGCACCGGGTCCGGCCTCAGCGGCTCGGACCGGAGCGGCTCGGCGCGCAACGGGTCCGACCGGAACGGGTCGCCGGGCGGCGCGTCCCGGAACTCCTCGCGCAGGTCGTCGTGGAAGTCGTCGTCGACGGTACGGCCCTCCCACGGCGGGGCCTCCTGCTGGATCAGCACCTCGTCGAGCGGCTCGGCGTCGGCGTACTCGGGCGGCAGGTCGGCCACCGTGGCGGCGGTCTCGGCGTGGGTGGGCACGTCGTCCCAGAGCACCCGGACGTGCCGCTGGTCGTCGAGGGCCACCCGGATCGGCAGGGCCTGCCCCAGCGACGGCCACTTCGCCACCGGCACCCGCGGCTCGATGATCTTCTTGGACCGGGGTGGCAGACCGGGTGCGTCGATCACCAGTTGCAGCTCGCAGCGGCCGAAGGCGTACTGCGTGGGAGGCTCGGAGGCGCTGTGCACGTGCCCGACGCCGACCACCCAGGTGCGCCCGCCGCCGCGCACGGTGGCCAGGGCGATCGCCAGCACCAGCAGCGCCACGCCGAGGGCGACGATGGCCCAGCTGGTCATCCCCAGACCGAACAGGACCACAAAGGTGGCCACGGTGCCGAGCACCGCGGCGATCAGCTTGCGTACCGGCGCGATGGTGCGGTTCCCGCCATTCGCCACAGTGGACCTCCCAGGGGTAAGGCCAGGCTAGGGCCGATCGGCAACCGAGGGAAGGAGCAGCCGCCGCGCCGACGCCGGGACCGGGTCGCTAGGCTGACCGTACCCAGCCCGACCGGCTTCCGCGCACAGGAGGAACCCAGCGTGTCCAGCAGCAGCCCGGATGAGCGCACGCTCGTACTGATCAAGCCCGACGCGGTCCGCCGTGGCCTGGTCGGCGAGATCATCTCCCGCTTCGAGCGGAAGGGCCTGCGGATCGACGCGATGGAGACCCGGACCCTGGACGGCGCCTTCGCCGACCAGCACTACGTCGAGCACGTGGACAAGCCGTTCTACCCGCCGCTGAAGGCGTTCATGACCAGCGGGCCGCTGGTCGCGCTGGTGCTCTCCGGCGACGAGGTGATCGACGTGGTCCGCGCGATGATCGGCAGCACCGACGGGCGCAAGGCCGCCGCCGGCACGATCCGCGGTGACCTCTCCCTGTCCAACCGGGAGAACCTGGTGCACGCCTCCGACTCCACCGACAGCGCCAAGCGCGAGATCGGCCTCTGGTTCCCCGAGCTGGGCTGACTCGCCGCCGGCGTACCGGTCGTTCGCGGGCCCGGACCACCTGTCGGTGGGCCGGGCCCGTTGCGCGTGGCCCGGCCGGCGATCAGCCCGTCGCGTACCGCAGCTTGTCCGGGTTGCCGACCAGGTGCACCCCCGTGACCAGGCCGTCCGCGCCGGCCACCGTCAGCGCGTACGTGCTGCCGTCGGGCCGGGTGATCAGGGCGGCCGGTTGCCCGTTCAGCTCCAGCCGGCGCACCGCCGGCCGCAACCGGCGGGGTCCGTGGACGCCGATGAAGAAACGGGCGATCCGGTCCGCGCCGGAGATCGGGTTACGGGCCGCCCGGACCCGCCCCCCGCCGTCGGTCCAGGCGGTCGCGTCCTCGGCGACCAGGGCGGTCAGCGTGGTCAGGTCGCCCTCGCGGGCGGCGCGTAGAAACGCGTCCAGCAGCCGTTCCTGCTCGGCCCGGTCGGCGGTGAACCGGCGGCGGTCCGCCCGGACCCGCTCCTCGGCACGGTGGTGCAACTGCCGGCAGTCGGCCACGGACCGGTCCAGGATCCCGGCGATCTCCGCGTAGGGCAGCTCGAACGCGGTGCGCAGCACCCAGACCGCCCGCTCCGGCGGGGTGAGCCGCTCCAGCACGTGCAGCAGCGCGAGGGAGAGCGAGTCGCGCAGCTCCGCGCGCTCCAGCGGCCCGAACGGCGACGGCGCGGTGGCCACCGGCTCGGGAAGCCACGGTCCGACGTACGCCTCCCGCGCCGTCCGTCGGGCCCGCAGCCGGTCCAGCGCCAGCCGGGTCACCACCCGGGACAGGTACCGCCGTGGCTCGGCCACCGCCGCCCGGTCGACGCCCACCCAGCGCAGGTACGCCTCCTGGAGCACGTCCTCGGCGTCGTCGACGCTGCCCAGCAGCCGGTACGCCAGCCCGAGCAGCATCGGCCGGTGCGCGGTGAGCGCACCGGCCGCCTGCTCCGCCCCGAGCCCGGTCACGCCTCCGTCGGCGGCTGGGTCCGGCTGGTCACCGCGACCCGGTTCCATACGTTGATTGTGGCGATCGCCACCACCAGATCGGCCAACTCCTTCTCCGACCACACCGCCGCGGCGGCGTCCCACACCTCGTCGGGGACCCCGTGCTCACCGAGCCGGGTGACCGCGTCGGTGAGCGCCAGCGCGGTCCGTTCCCGCTCGTCGAAGAAGGGCGCCTCCCGCCAGGCGGCCACCGCGAAGAGCCGCCGGCTGGACTCACCCGCGCCCAGCGCCTCCCGGCTGTGCATGTCCACGCAGAAGGCGCAGCCGTTGAGCATGGACGCGCGCAGCTTCACCAGCTCCAGCACCGTGGGCTCGACGTTCGCCCGGGCGTACTTCTCCAGCCCCAGCACCGCGTGGTACGCCTCCGGCGCCACCTCGGCCATGTTGATCCGTGCCCGCATCGCCAACCTCCCTCGTCGCATCCGTACGCCGATACGACGGCGCGGGGGGCGCGCGGCGTGACGGTGGCGGGATGTGACCGTGGTCATCCCGGCACTCGGGCCGGCCGGCGGCGCGGGGCGGAGGACCCGGTCAGGGGGTGGCCGGCGCCGGCCGGGCGTCCGGCGCGGCGCCGTAGGCCGGCGGGGTTGGCAGCGTCAGGCCACCGGTGGGCCGCGGCGCGGGCACCGGGCGGCCTGGACCGGCGTTCGTGGTGCGGCCGGCCGGCGGGGTGGGCCGCGGCGGCTCGGCGCCGGCGCGGCCGTCCGGCATGGTGCGCGGCGGCGGCTCGACGCCCTCCGTGCGGCGGCGCTGCGCCAGCCGGCGCCCCACCTGGATCATCGGCTGCTCGACCCAGCGGAACAGCAGGTCGGCGGCGAGCAGGCCGATCATCACGGTGGCGAGGAAGTAGGTGGTGCCGCGCGGCACCGACGGCGCGAGCCCGGCCACGGTGGCCGCCGCGAGGTACTGCACCAGGTAGAGCGAGTACGACCGCTCACCGACGAACGCCATCGGCCGCAGCGCCAGCAGCCGGGCCGGGATGCTGCGGTTCAGCAGGGCGGGCAGCAGCAGGGCCGCGCCCACCGCGTAGCTCAGCACCCGGGTGTCGTTGTGTCCGTCCGCCGCCGGCGGCCAGTACGGCAGCGACAGGTGCAGCGCGACGAAGGCCAGCACCACGACGACCGCGGTGACCGGATGGGTCAGCGGGCGGACCAGCGCGTACGAGCGCCGGTCGTGCATGACGATCGCCAGGGCGCAGCCGACCAGGATCACGATGTACTGGGTCGGCCAGTACGGCCAGGCGGTGAAGACCGGGATCAGGGCGAGCAGGGTGGCGACGGCGACCCCGGTGACCGCCAGCCGCCGGTAGAACGCCCCGGACACCAGCACGAAGGCCAGCAGTGGCCAGACCAGGTAGAACTTCTGCTCGATCGCGATGGTCCAGGAGTGCAGGAACGCCGGGGTGGGCGCGAACTCGTTGAGCATCAGCAGGTAGTGCGGCATGGAGGCCTCGACCCGCTGGCCGGTGCCGTTGACGTGGGCCAGCGCCCAGGTGGCGGCGAGCACCACGAAGTAGACCGGCAGGATCCGGAAGAACCGCCGCAGGTAGAACCCGCGCAGCGAGACCCGGCGCCGGGCGCTCTCCTCACGCAGCAGCAGGGTGGTGATCAGGAATCCGGAGAGCACGAAGAACAGGTGCACGCCGATCCAGCCGGACGTCCAGGCCCAGCGGGGACCGCCGAAGTGGAAGGCCACGACGATCACCGCGGCGATGGCCCGGAGCCCGTCCAGCGCCTCGAAGCGACGCATCGCGAGGAAATCGGTATGGCTGAGTGCGCGCACCAGGGCGAGTCTGGGCCAGTGGGGAGCGCAGGTCAAGCCGCATCGACGTGCGTCGGGCCCGGAAACCCCGCGGCGGTGCCGGGGAGCCGGGGCGGGTGTGCGGGGGGACGGTCGCCGGGTGGTGGGTAAGGCCTCTGGACCAGGCCCGGACGGCCCGGGCCACCGGGTGGACCGCCGCCACCGCCCTGACGTGGACGTGGTGGCGTCGGCTACCGTGACACCGCCTGTTCAACGTACGACCGCCGGAGGACCAGTGCCGCTGCTCTACACCATCGGCAAGCTCACCGTGGCGCCCGCGCTGCGGTTGGCCTTCCGTCCGACCGTGGAGGGGTTGGAGCACATCCCGGAGACCGGCGGCGCGATCTTCGCGGGCAACCACCTGTCGGTCGCCGACGAGCTGTTCCTCGGCACCGTGGTCCCGCGGCACCTGGCCTTCTGGGCGAAGTCGGAGTACTTCACGGGCACCGGGCCGAAGGGCGCTTTCTCCAAGTTCGTGCTCACCGGTCTGGGCGCGATCCCGGTCGAGCGGGCCGGTGGCCGGGCGGCGCTCTCCGCCTTCGACGCCGCCATCCCGGCGCTGCGCGGCGGCGACCTGGTGGCCGTCTATCCGGAAGGGACCCGCTCGCCGGACGGCCGGCTCTACCGGGGGCGTACCGGGGCGGCCCGGCTGGCGGTGGCGGCCGGCGTGCCGATCATTCCGGTCGGCATGACCGGCACGGACCAGGCCCAGCCGATCGGCAACCGGGTGCCCCGACCGGGCCGCGCCAAGATCACCGTACGGTTCGGCAAGCCGCTGGACTTCACCGGCCGGCCCGACGACCGGACGTCGCTGCGCCAGATGACCGACGAGCTGATGGCCGAGATCCAGAAGCTCACCGGCCAGGAGTACGTGCCGCGCTACGCGCCCCGGCGGGGCGAGGAGACGCCGGGCGAGGCGTCGGCCTGACCGGTCTCACGGCGGGTCGTCGCCGCGCCGCTTCTCCTGGGCGATCACCGCGTCGACGTCGGTGAGGCGGTCCAGCTGCTTCATGGCGCGGGCCATCCGGGCGTTGCTCGGGATCCGATCCCGGTTGCGGGCGAGGAACGACCAGTAGCCGGCGGTGAACGGGCAGGCGTCCTCGCCGAGCCGCTTCCTCGGGTCGTACCGGCAGCCGCCGCAGTAGTCGCTCATCCGGTTGATGTAGGCGCCGCCGGCGACGTACGGCTTGGTGGTCATCCGGCCCAGGTCGGCGTACTGGCTCATGCCGATCACGTTGGCGGTCATCACCCACTCGTAGCCGTCGACGAAGCTGGTGTGGAAGAACTCCACCAGCTCGGCGGGGCGCCAGCCGCGCTGGAGGGCGTAGTTGCCGAGCACCATCAGCCGGGGGATGTGGTGCACCCAGCCGTGGTCGCGTACCCCGGCGAGCAGGTCGGAGAGGCAGTGCGCGTCGACCGCGTCGGCGTCCAGGCCGTGCCACCAGGGCGGTACGGGCCGCCGGGCGGCCAGCGCGTTGTCGCCCTGCCAACCGGGGTCGAAGTACCAGTACAGGTGCCAGACGAAGTCCCGCCAGCCGAGGATCTGCCGGACGAAGCCCTCCACGCTGGGCAGCGGCGCGCCGTCCTTCCGGTACGCCTGTTCGGCGCCGCGGACCGCCTCCATCGGATCGAGCAGACCGAGGTTGAACGAGGACGACAGCAGGCTGTGCGCCATCCACGGGTCACCGGCCAGCATCGCGTCCTCGTACGGGCCGAACGCCGGCAGCCGGTGCCTGAGAAAGTGCCGCAGCCGGGTCCTGGCCTCCTTCGTGGTGGCCGGGAAGCGGCGTGGCCCGTCCCGGCCGACGAACCGGATCCCCTCCCGCTCCCAGCGGTCCAGGTCGGCCCGGACCTCGGCGTCGATGTCGTCCTCCCTCGGCATCGGCGGCGTCGGGACGTCGAGCCGGTCCGTTCCTTTCGGCGGGGGTTCCCGGTTCTCGGTGTCCAGGCTCCACCGGCCGCCGACCGGTTCGGTCCCCGCCATCAGCACGCCGTGGTGCTCCCGCGCGAACCGGTAGAACGCCTCCATCCGCAGCGCCCCGCGACGCTCGTCGGCCCAGTCGGCGAAGTCCGCCTGGCTGGTCGGGAAGCCGCGGGCGGGCAGGACGGTCACGTCCCGCTGCCGGCGCACGAAGTCCAGCGCCCGCCGTGAGGTGGGGTGGCACACCTCCAGCGGTTCGGGGACCTTTCGCAGCGCCTCCCCGTACGTCTCGGTGCGCAGGAAGCGGGCCTGGTCGCCGAGCTCGGCGGCGCGGTGGCGCAGCGCGGAGAGGACCAGGTGCGCCTTCTGCCGGTGGTAGGCGCGACGGCGGAAGACCGCCTTCGACTCGATCAGCAGGACCGGCTGGCGCCGGTCGTCGAGGAAGTGGGGCCCCAGCTGATCGGCGAAGAGCCACCGCCGCGACATGTCCTAATTGTGCACGTCCGGGTGGTCTGAAGGCGCCAGACTCTCGAGCCTCAGTTCTGCCCCTGCGTGATGATCTGCTCCCGCAGGGTGGCCAGCAGGCGCGCGCTGTCGTCGACCGAGAGCCGGGTGAAGACCCCGGTCGTGACGCTGCCGTAGTCAACCGAGGTGCAGACCACCACGTCGCCGTCGTCCGCGGCGCCCACCGCGCAGCGCTCGTACCGGCCGCGGACGCCGGTGTCGACCGGCTGCGCCTCACCCAGCCGGTACGTGTCGGTGAGCCGGGTCAGCTCGTCCTTCGCGCCCGACTCCGGGTCGAACCGGAAGCCGGTGCCGCCGAAGACGGTCACCAGCTTGCCGTCCGGGGTCGCGTAGACCCCGGCGAAGACGTCCTCGGCGAGCAGGTTGGCCTCGCGTACCTGTGTCTTCAGCCGATTCGCGGTCGCCTCGCTGCGGGCGTCGCTGCGCAGCGTCAGGTCGGCCACCTCGCCGGGCAGGGCGGCGTCGGCCGGGTACTGCTCCCACATCGGCTTGCCGAACCAGGCTGGGCAGCCGCAGCAGCAGAGCAGGGTCAGCAGCAGCACCCACGGCCAGCGACGCCGACGGCGCACGGGCACCGGGACGTACCCCGGGGGGGCCTGCCACCCCGGCGGCGGAGTGACCGGGTCGGGACGGCCGCGGCGCTGCTTCGGCGGCCGGGCCGGCACCGGCGGTGGCGGGGGAGGGGGCGGCGACACCGGCCGCGCCGGTGGCGTGGGCGGGGGCACCGGCTGGCCGGCGCCCGGCTGCTGGCCGATCGGGGCCGGGTAGGGCCGGGTCATCGGCGGCACAGGGTAGGGCAGCGTGGGCGGCAGCGGGGTCAGGTCCGGATGGTTCAGCTCCCAGCCGCCGGTGTCCACGCCCGCCCACGGGTCGACCGGGGTGCGGTGCTCGGGCGGCTCGTGCGGGGCGGGCGGCACGGGGGTCGGCTCGGCCGACTCGCCCCAGGCGCGCTGGCGCGGCGGCGGGGGCGGAACGGCGGCCGAACCGCTCCAGCGCGGCGCCGGCGGCTCCGGCGCGGCCTCCACCAGGGTCGGGTCGGGCCCGGGGTCGTCCTGCGGGTTCGTGGGTGCCCCGGGGGGCGGGGGTACGGGGGAGCTGGTGGGCTCGTCGTGGGTGACCGCCGGATCCCGCTCCCGGTCTCCGACCGGGGTGCTCCCGTCGGCCGGCCGGTCGGTACCCGGCTGCGGCTCCGGCATCGCGGCAATCTCCTCTCGCGCCGGTAGCGAGGTTAGTACCGGCGCGCCACCTCCGACCAACCTGCCGGCGGACGGGGGTCGGTCCTGCGGCGCGTGCGGTGTCCGGCCGGCGGGCGCGTACCCTTGGGCATCATGAGTGCCCCGTCCACGACACCGCGCGACGCCGCGGCCATTTCCGTCTGGCCTCGGCTGGAGCCGCTGCTGCCCCAGGTGACCAAGCCCATCCAGTACGTCGGTGGCGAGTTGGGCGCGGTGGTCAAGGACTGGGACGCGGCGACCGTCCGCTGGGCGCTGATGTACCCCGACGCGTACGAGGTCGGCCTGCCCAATCAGGGCGTGCAGATCCTCTACGAGGTCCTCAACGAGCTGCCCGACGTGCTCGCCGAGCGCACCTACGCGGTCTGGCCCGACCTGGAGAAGCTGATGCGCGCCCACGGCGTGCCGCAGTTCACCGTCGACGCGCACCGCGCGGTGCGCGCGTTCGACGTGTTCGGCATCTCCTTCTCCACCGAGCTGGGCTACACCAACCTGCTCACCGCGATCGACCTGGCCGGCATCCCGATGCTCGCCGCCGACCGCACCGACGCCGACCCGGTGATCGTGGCCGGCGGCCACGCCGCGTTCAACCCGGAGCCGATCGCCGACTTCATCGACGCCGCCGTGCTCGGCGACGGCGAGGAGGCGGTTCTGGAGATCACCACGATCGTCCGGGAGTGGAAGGCGGAGGGCTCGCCGGGCGGCCGGGACGAGCTGCTGCTGCGGCTGGCCCGCACCGAGAGCGTCTACGTGCCGCGCTTCTACGACGTCGACTACCTGCCCGACGGCCGGATCCAGCGGGTCGTGCCGAACCGTCCGGACGTGCCGTTCCGGGTGCACAAGCGCACCACGATGGACCTGGACGCCTGGCCGTACCCGAAGAAGCCCCTGGTCCCGCTCGCCGAGACGGTGCACGAGCGGTACGCGGTGGAGATCTTCCGGGGCTGCACCCGCGGCTGCCGGTTCTGCCAGGCCGGCATGATCACCCGGCCGGTCCGGGAGCGCTCGATCACCACGGTCGGCCAGATGGTCCGCGACGGCCTGGAGTTCTCCGGCTTCCACGAGGTCGGCCTGCTGTCTCTGTCGTCGGCCGACCACTCCGAGATCGGCGACATGTGCTCCGGCCTCGCCCAGCAGTACGAGGGCACCAACGTCTCGCTCTCGCTGCCGTCGACCCGGGTGGACGCGTTCAACATCGACCTGGCCCAGGAGCTGTCCCGCAACGGTCGGCGCACCGGTCTGACCTTCGCCCCCGAGGGCGGGTCGGAGCGGATCCGCAAGGTGATCAACAAGATGGTGTCGAAGGAAGACCTCATCCGCACCGTGGTCACCGCGTACACCAACGGCTGGCGGCAGGTGAAGCTCTACTTCATGTGCGGCCTGCCGACCGAGACCGATGAGGACGTCCTCGAGATCGCGGACATGGCGCACGAGGTCATCAAGGCCGGCCGGGCCGCCACCGGGTCCAAGGACATCCGTTGCACGGTCTCCATCGGCGGGTTCGTGCCGAAGCCGCACACCCCGTTCCAGTGGGCCCCGATTGCGCGGCCGGAGGTCATCGACCACCGGCTCCGGCTGCTCAAGCAGGCGATCAACTCCGACCGCTCGCTGGGTCGGGCGATCGGCTTCCGCTACCACGACGGCGAGCCGTCGCTGATCGAGGGCCTGCTCAGCCGCGGTGACCGCCGGGTCGGCGCGGTGATCCACAAGGTCTGGGAGAACGGCGGCCGGTTCGACGGCTGGAGCGAGCACTTCTCGTACCAGCGCTGGGTGGAGGCCGCCACCGAGGTGCTGCCGACCTTCGGCGTGGACCTCGACTGGTACACCACCCGGGAGCGCGACGAGCTGGAGGTCCTGCCCTGGGACCACCTCGACTCCGGGCTGGACAAGGACTGGCTCTGGCAGGACTGGCAGGACTCGCTCTCCGAGTACGAGCAGGACGACTGCCGGTGGACCCCGTGCTTCGACTGCGGGGTCTGCCCGTCCATGGACACCGAGATCCAGATCGGCCCGACCGGTCGGAAGCTGCTCCCGCTGACCCCGGTCAACGGCGGCGGCCTCAAGGTGCCGCCCGCGACGGCGGCGTCCACGGCCTGACGTCGCCGCAAGCCCCGCCGCAAACGCACCCGGCGGGGCGTCGCGCCACGGGGTGCGATGACTCCAGGTCGGTCCGCTACCGTGTCCGACGTCGGCCCGCCGGCGTCGGACGCCCCGCGTCCGGCGGTGTGAGTGGTGCCGAGAACTGGCCGCGGGGCGATCGTGGGGGACGCTGGTGCTGCAGACCGGTACGGAGCAGGACATCGACGCACGACCGTCGGTGACGGAAGAGGGGGACGAGCCGCAGCGCCGTAGCGGCCCGTCCCGACGCCTCGTCGTCGTGCTCCTGGTGCTGGGCTACCTGGCCAGCGTGGCGTGGCGGGTGTGGCTGTCCCGCTCGGTCGTCGTCCCCATCGCGCACACCGACGAGGACAGCTACCTCAACGCCGCGCGGGTCTTCGCGGGCGGTCCGGGCGGCTTCAGCTCGGAGAACGGGGCCCTGCGCCGGGCCGGGTACCAGTTGCTGATCTCGCCGGCCTTCCTCGGCGAGCACTCCTTCACCGTCAGCTACGGGCTGGTCCGGGTGATCAACGCGCTGGTCAACTCGGCGCTGCTGCCGCTGGCCTACCTGCTGGGCACCCGGGTGCTGGCGATGCCGCGCGGCCGGGCCCTGGCGGTCGCCGTCGTCGCCGCCACCATGCCGGCCACCATCTTCTACTCCCTCATGGCGCTGACCGACTCGGTGCTCGCCGCGCTCACGGTCGCCTGGATCCTGCTGCTGGCCCTGTGGCTGCGCCGCCCGGAGCGGATGCTCGCGGCGTTCGGCGCCACGGCCGCCGCCGGCGCGTACTACCTGATCCACGTTCGTGGGGTGGTCATCCTCGCCGTGCACGTCGGCGTGGTGCTGGTCTGGGCGGTGCGCCGCCGGCTGGGCTGGCGCCCGCTGGCGGTCGCCCTCGCCACCGTGGCCGCCGCCGTGGTGGGGAACCAGGTGCTGATCGCCCTGCTCGGCGACAAGCTGCTGCTGGCCGGTGCCAGCCCGGGCGGGAGCACCGTCGACGCGCTGCTCAGCTCCAAGGGCGCCGGGTTCGTGCTGGCCAGCCTCACCACCCAGCTCTGGTACGTGCTGACGATCACCTGCGGGATGGCGGCGCTGGGCTGGTTCTCCGCCGTCCGGCTGATCACCCGCCGTTCGGTCGACCCGGCCCGCCGCTGGATGGCGGTCGCCGCGCTGGCCGCCACCCTCGGCGTCGCGCTGGGCTGCGCCCTGATCCTGGTCGGGGTCCCGTCGGCCAGCCGGGACGCGGTGTACGCCCGCTACATCCACGCCTTCGCGCCGCTGTGGCTGGTCTTCGGCCTGGCGGTCGTCTTCGCCGCCCGCCGGCGGGCCCTGCTCACCGGCTGGCTGGCTGCCGCCGCGCTGACCGCCGCCGGTGGCGGCTTCGTCGCCTGGCGGGTCGCCCTGGAGCAGCGGCACGGTTCGCCGCTGCGCTACGGCGTCTTCGCGGCGCCCGACCTGATGGCGATGACCGCCGGCTGGGCCGGGATCCGGCCGCTGCTGGGCACCGCCATCGCGCTCGTCGGTGGCACCGCCATCGTGCTGCTGTGCCGCCTGCGCTGGGGCTGGCAGCCGGTGCTGGCGCTCGCCGTCGCCGGCAACCTGGTGATGATGGGCCTGCTCACCGTCCGGGTGCTGCACCCGTACAGCGTCCTGTTGAAGCCCAGCCCGTCGCTGACGTCGCTGGGCCTGCGCGACGGCGAGCGGGTGGCCACCAGCAGCGCGTACCACCTCGGGATCCGGCTCAACCACGAACACGAGATCACCTGGACGGCCGTGCCGAACTTCGTGTCGGTGCCGCCCGCGTCGGCGCAGGTGGTGATCGCCCGCTGGTATCCGGACCCGAAGGACGAACGGCACCGCTGGGACTGGAACGGCACGAAGTACGGCTTCCACCGCGTCGGCGGGAACGCCGAACAGCATTGGGCGCTCTGGCGCCGCGACGGCTGACCGTTCCCCGGCCCGCACCGGGCCCGGCGGGGACGGCAGCGACGAAAACCCGAGCAAGGAGCACGACGATCAGCAGGAAACCACAGCCGGAGGGCGGGCAGGCGCCCGTCGTCCAGCGGATCCGGATCCGGTACGCCAAGCGAGGGCCGCTGCGGTTCACCTCGCACCGGGACTTCGCCCGGGCCTTCGAGCGCGCGCTGCGCCGGGGCGGCATACCGGTCGCCTTCTCGCAGGGCTTCACCCCGCACCCGAAGATCTCCTACGCCAGCGCCGCTCCCACCGGGGTGGCCAGCGAGGCGGAGTACCTGGAGATCGGCCTCCAGGCGGTCGTCGACCCGGAGCAGTTGCGCGCCGCGTTGGACGCCGCGCTCTCGCCCGGGCTGGACGTGCTGGACGCAGTGGTGGCTGCCGGCGGCAGCCTCGCCGACCGGATCGAGGCGTCGCACTGGCGGATCGAGCTGCCCGAGGTCGACCAGGCCGTCCTGGAACGGGCGGTTTCCGCCTTCGTCGCCGCGGACGAGGTGCAGGTCGAGCGGATGACCAAGCAGGGCCGGCGCACCTTCGACGCGCGGGCCGCCGTCATGCGCATCGATGTGCTGCCGCCGACGGAGACGCCTTCCGGGGACCCGGGCGTGTCGTGTGCGATACTCGAACTGGTCGTGCGGCAGGTCACCCCGTCCGTACGGCCCGATGACGTCCTTTCCGGCCTTCGCGTGGTGGCCGACCTGGAGCCGCCGGTTCCCCCCAGGGTGATCCGGCTGGCTCAGGGCACGTTGACCGCGCAGGGCGAGATTGTGGATCCGTTGGACGCGGACCGCGGCGGGGCATCCATCGGAGAGCACTGACCCACGTCAGTGCTCTGGCAGGCAGACTTCGGCGGTCGCGCACCTCGCGCGATCGGCGGAAACACTTTTGCGGCAACCCTGCGTGGCAGCGCTCACCCGCGCCCGGGGCAGCCAGAACTGGAGAACGTCCATGCTCGAGAACGAGCCCGAGGGCGGCGAACGGACCGGTTCACAGCCGGCCGGCGACACCGCCGACAGCACCGCCGACGGCACCACCCCGGAGGCCGCGCCGACCCGTCGGCGCACCACCCGGCGCCGGGCGGCGGCCCCACTGAACCAACCGGAGCAGGTCGAGGCGCCCGCCGAGGCGCCGGCCGGCTCGGCGTCCGCCACCGACGAGACGCACCAGGCCGAGGTGCTGGCCCCGGTCGCCGGTGAACTGGACACCGCGCCGAAGACCACCCGTCGCCGACGCAAGGCCACCCCCGCGAAGGCGGCCGAGGAGCCGGCGGTCGCCGCCGAGGCCGAGGAGGCCTCCGCCGAGGTCGTACCGCCGGTGAAGGTGACCCGTACCCGCCGGAAGAAGGCGGCCCCCGCGGCGGCCGAGGCGGCCGCGGAGACCTCCGCCGAGCCGGTGGGGGTCGCGGCCGAGACGCCGGTCGAGCCCCCCGTCCCGGCGGCCGAGCCGGTCGAGGCCGAGGAGGAGGAGCCCGCCGTCGAGGCGGCGGCGCCCACCGAGCCGACCGTGGCCGACCGGCCCGCGCAGCCCGCCGCCGAGCCCACGACCCCCGAGCCGGGGGTCGCCGCCTCCGGCGCCGAGAGCCGGTCCGGCGACGTTCCGCCCGGTGTCGCCGTTCCCGGTGGCGAGCAGGCCGAGGTGACCGAGCCCGCACCGCGCACCCGGCGCCGGCGGGCCACCATCGCCGCGCCCACCGTGCTCTTCATGGCCCCGCAGGCGGAGGAACTGCCCACCTTCCGGGTCGTCGAGCCCGGCCCGGTCGCGGAGCCGGTCGCCGAGGAGCCGGCCGAGACCGGCCGGCGGCGCCGACGGGCCCGCCGGGAGGTCGAGCCGGTCGAGGCCGCCGAGCCGGTCGAGGCCGAGGAGGAGGAGCCCACCGGCGAGGCCGAGGAGGGCGCCGAGGAAGAGGACGAGGACGAGGCCGCCGCCGCTCGCCGCCGCCGTCGTCGCGGGCGCCGGGGCCGCGGTCGCGGCAAGGGCGGTGCCGACGACACCGAGGACGACGAGGCCGAGGAGACCGCCGAGGCGGAGGCCGAGGCCGGCGAGGCCGAGGAACCCGAGGAGGAAGAGGGCGAGGGCGACGGGATGACCCGCCGCCGGCGCCGTCGCCGCCGCCGGGGCGCCGGTGAGGTCGAGGGGGCCGTCGAAGACGGCGTGCCCACCGTGGTCAAGATCCGCGAGCCGCGCCGGGCCGTCGACGAGGTGCAGGGCGTCTCCGGCTCGACCCGGCTGGAGGCCAAGCGGCAGCGCCGACGGGACGGCCGCGAGCAGCGCCGTACCCGCCCGCCGATCCTGAGCGAGTCGGAGTTCCTGGCCCGCCGGGAGGCGGTCGACCGGGTGATGGCCGTCCGCCAGCGCGGTGACCGGACCCAGATCGCCGTCCTCGAGGACGGCGTGCTGGTCGAGCACTACGTCACCCGCAACTCGTCGGCCACCATGGCCGGCAACGTCTACCTCGGCAAGGTGCAGAACGTCCTGCCGAGCATGGAGGCGGCGTTCGTCGACATCGGGCGCGGCCGCAACGCCGTGCTCTACGCCGGTGAGGTCAACTGGGACACCACCGGCCTGGAGGGGCGGGCCCGCTCGATCGAGCAGGCGCTGCGCTCCGGCGACTCGGTGCTGGTGCAGGTGACGAAGGACCCGATCGGGCACAAGGGCGCCCGGTTGACCAGCCACATCGCGCTCTCCGGCCGGCACCTGGTCTACGTGCCCAACGGCAACGCCTCCGGCATCAGCCGCAAGCTGCCGGACAACGAGCGCAAGCGGCTGCGCGACGTGCTGAAGAAGCTGGTGCCGGACGGCGCCGGCGTGATCGTCCGGACGGCCGCCGAGGGCGCCACCGAGGACGAGCTGGCCCGCGACGTCAAGCGGCTCCAGGCGCAGTGGGAGGACATCCAGGCCAAGGCGGCCGAGGGCGGCGCCCCGGTGCTGCTCTACGAGGAGCCCGACCTGGTCATCCGGGTCGTCCGGGACCTGTTCAACGAGGACTTCCGCGACCTGGTCATCGAGGGCGAGCAGTCGTACGACATGGTCGAGTCGTACCTGTCGCACGTCTCGCCGGACCTGGTCGCCCGGCTGCGCCGGCACGTCGGCACGAGCGACGTGTTCGCCGAGTACCGGATCGACGAGCAGATCATCAAGGGGTTGGACCGCAAGGTCTTCCTGCCCTCCGGTGGTTCGCTGGTGATCGACCGGACCGAGGCGATGACCGTCGTCGACGTCAACACCGGCAAGTACACCGGCTCCGGGGGCAACCTGGAGGAGACGGTCACCCGCAACAACCTGGAGGCGGCCGAGGAGATCGTCCGCCAGCTGCGGCTGCGCGACATCGGCGGCATCGTGGTGATCGACTTCATCGACATGGTGCTGGAGTCCAACCGTGAGCTGGTGCTGCGCCGGCTGACCGAGTGCCTCGGCCGGGACCGGACCAAGCACCAGGTCACCGAGATCACCTCGCTCGGCCTGGTGCAGATGACCCGCAAGCGGATCGGCGCGGGCCTGCTGGAGGCGTTCAGCGAGCCCTGCGAGTGCTGCAAGGGTCGGGGTGTGGTCATCCACACCGAGCCGGTGCCGGAGAAGCCGCGCACCGGCGGCCCGGCGGAGAAGGTCAAGGCGGTGGCCGCCGCGGTCACCGCCCCGGCCGCCGAGCAGGCCGTCGGCGGCGCGTCGTCCCGGCGCCGGGCCCGCAAGGGCGCGGTGCCCGCCGAGCGCACCGTGGTGGAGACCACGGAGAGCCCGGAGCAGGCCGACCCGGCCACCGACTCCGAGTACCACGACACCATGGGCTACGACCTGTCCCGGTACGAGGCAGACACCGCCGCCGCGCCGGCGGTCTCCGACGCCCAGGAGGGCGAGTCCGCCCGGCTGGCCGGGTCGGACGACCCGGACGCGATCGGCGACTCCGAGGAGGAGAGTGGCGAGGGCGGCACCGGCCGGCGCCGCTCCCGCCGTGGCGGCGCCCGTCGGCGGACCCGGCCGTGAGGCGCTGAGCGCCCGACGTCCAGCAGGGCCCCTTCCCCGGTGATCGTGCCGGTGGGAGGGGCCCTGCCGCGTCTCCCGGGCCGGGGCTACGATCGGTCACCCCCCGGCTAGGAGAAGACCCATGCGCCGCCTGCTCGCCGCCACCGTGGTGACCGCCGTCCTGTTGACCGGCTGTTCCGACGACCGGACGGGCGGCACCCCCGGCCGGGCGTCGTCCGCCCCGCCCCTCGGCGCGTCCGCCCTGCCCACCGTCGTCCCGTCGGTGCCCGTCAGCGGCTCCCCGGCCGGCGGCAACGGGCCCCGGATCTGTGCGGAGGCCGAGCAGGCCTCGTCGACGGCCGTCCGGACGTACGTCGAGGAACTGGGCAAGATGATCGCGGCGGTCGGGGCGAACGACAGCACGGGGGCGGAAACCGCCCGGAAGCGGGCCGAAGCCGCGTTGACCACCTGGCGTACGACGCTGCGCAGGGAGGCCGCCCGGGCCACCGATCCGCAGCTGAAGACCCTGCTGGCGGACCTGGCCACCGAGGTCGGCATGCTCGGCACCGACGTCGAGTCGATCGACGAGACCGAGCTGGACCGGCTCCAGCAGCGCCTCGACCAGCTCTGCGCCCGCTGACCGGCGGTGGTGTCGGCGGGCCCGGTTTGGGAGTCGGCCGGTCCATGGCGTACCCTTTCCTGCGGCGCACTTTGGTGTGCCGAGTTCCCGCGTGCCCGCGCCGCCGGTGTCACTGCTACCCGACGAGTCGCCGTGGGAACGACCGCCAGCAGCCTCAACGACAGGGAGTCCGCCTCCGATGTACGCGATCGTCAAGACCGGCGGCAAGCAGTACAAGGTCGCCGAGGGCGACGTGATCGAGGTCGAGAAGCTCGCCGGTGCCCCCGGCGACGCGGTGAAGCTCACCGCGGTGCTCCTCGTCGACGGTGACGACCTGGTGACCGACGCGGCAAAGCTTGCCTCGGTCGCGGTGTCCGGCGAGATCGCCGCGCACACCAAGGGCCCGAAGATCCGGATCCACAAGTTCAAGAACAAGACCGGCTACCACAAGCGCCAGGGTCACCGCCAGCCGCTGACCCAGGTCAAGGTGACCGGCATCTCCAGCGGGAAGTAGGTCGTCCTCCAATGGCTCACAAAAAGGGTGCGTCCAGCTCGCGTAACGGTCGTGACTCCGCGGCCCAGCGACTCGGCGTGAAGCGCTTCGGTGGTCAGGTCGTCAGCGCGGGTGAGATCCTCATCCGTCAGCGTGGCACCAAGTTCCACCCCGGTGACCTGGTCGGCCGCGGCGGGGACGACACGCTCTTCGCGCTGTCCGCCGGTGCGGTCCAGTTCGGCACCAAGCGTGGTCGCAAGACCGTCAGCATCGTGCCGCAGCAGTAGTGCTCTGGCGAAGCGGGCCGCGGACCTCGAGTCCCGGCCCGCTTCGTCTTTTTGCTTGCGGGGGCGTACCCCGCTGGAAGGATTGGCGTCGTGACGACGTTCGTTGACCGGGTCGTCCTGCACATGCAGGCCGGCGACGGCGGGCACGGCTGTGTCTCCATCCACCGGGAGAAGTTCAAGCCCTTCGGCGGCCCCGACGGGGGCAACGGCGGGCACGGCGGCAGCGTGTCGCTGGTGGTCGACCCGCAGGTGACCACGCTGCTCGACTTCCACTTCCGTCCGCACCTCAAGGCCGACAACGGCAAGGGCGGCGCGGGCTCGAACCGGGACGGGGCCAACGGCCACGACCTGGTGATCAAGGTGCCGAACGGCACCGTCGTGCAGACCCTCGACGGCGAGGTGCTGGCCGACCTGGTCGGCGCGGGCACCACCTTCGAGGCGGCCCGGGGCGGCCGTGGCGGCCGGGGCAACGCCTCGCTGGCCAACGCCCGGCGCAAGGCTCCCGGCTTCGCCGAGCTGGGCGAGCCCGGTGACCGGCTGGACGTGGTGCTGGAGCTCAAGAGCGTCGCCGACGTCGGCCTGGTGGGCTTCCCGTCCGCCGGCAAGTCGTCGCTGATCTCGGTGATCTCCGCCGCCAAGCCGAAGATCGCCGACTACCCGTTCACCACCCTGGTGCCGAACCTGGGCGTGGTCCGGGTCGACAACCACACCTTCACCGTCGCCGACGTGCCGGGCCTGATCCCGGGCGCGGCCACCGGCAGGGGGCTGGGGCTGGAGTTCCTCCGCCACGTCGAGCGCTGCGCCGTGCTGGTGCACGTGGTCGACACCGCGACGCTGGAGCCCGGCCGGGACCCGCTCGCCGACATCGACACCATCGAGGCCGAGCTGGCCGAGTACGGCGGCCTCGCCGACCGGCCCCGCCTGGTCGCGCTGAACAAGGTCGACGTGCCGGACGGGCAGGACCTCGCCGACATCGTCCGACCCGACCTGGAGGAGCGCGGCTTCCGGGTGTTCGACGTCTCCGCCGCCACCCGCGAGGGGCTCAAGGAGCTCATGTACGCGATGGCGGAGCTGGTCGACCAGTCCCGCAAGGCGGCGCCGCCGGCCGAGCCGACCCGGATCGTGATCCGCCCGAGGGCGGTCGACGACGCCGGCTTCACCATCGAGACCGAGGGTGACGGCTCCTTCACCGTCCGGGGCACCCGCCCGGAGCGCTGGGTCCGCCAGACGAACTTCGACAACGACGAGGCGGTCGGCTTCCTGGCCGACCGGCTGGCCCGCCTCGGCGTGGAGGAGAAGCTGGCCAAGGCCGGCGCCAAGCCGGGCGACCTGGTGCGCATCGGCGAGCGCGAGTTCGACTGGCAGCCCACCCTCTACGCGGGCGTCGACTTCGTCCCGGGCAACCGGGGCACCGACGTCCGGCTGGAGGAGAAGTCGAACCGCCTCTCGGCGGCCGAGCGGCTGGCCGCCCGCAAGGCGCGCCGGGTGCGCCCCGAGGGCGAGGGCGAAATCGAGGCCGGCGGCCTGGACGCCGACGTGTCGGACGACGACGACGAGGACTGGGAATAGCATCATTCCGGCCGGGTCGGGGTCGGTCGCCGGAAACCACCGCGAAATCGGCGCGATCTAGCGTGGGGTGATGCTGATCGAGTCCCGTCCCGCTGACGACCCGGAGATCGCCGCCCTGGTCGTCGCCCAGCAGCGGGAGTTGCGCGAGGCCGACGGCGGTCTGGACGGCCAGGCCACCATCACCCACGACGACATCCACTACCTCGCGGTGGTGCTCGCCGGCCGGGCGGTGGCCTGCGGCGGGGTCCAGGCGCTCGACGCCGGGACCGGCGAGCTGAAGCGGATGTACGTCCGGCCGGCGTACCGGGGGCGGGGCATCGCCCGGCAGTTGCTCGGCGCGCTGGAGGAGTTGGCGTTCCGGCGCGGGCACTCGGTGCTCCGCCTGGAGACGGGGAGCTACCTGCCGGCCGCGATCGGGCTCTACACCTCCTGCGGCTACCAGCCGATCCCGGTCTACGGCGAGTACGTCGACAACCCGTACAGCGTCTGCTTCGCCAAGCGGCTGCCGGTCGCGGCCTGAGCCGCGCTCCTGCCGGCCCGGGCGAGAGTCAGGCGCCGGTCTCGGCGTGCGCGGCGGTGACCGGCTTGGACTCCGGCGAGGCGTGCTGACGCAGGAAGATGCTCAGCACGATCAGCGTCCCGACGGCCAGGAACTCGCTCTGCCAGTTCTGCATCGACTGGAACCAGAAGTCGCTGGTGCCGAGGAACTGCCAGGCGCTGATCGGGGCGGCGCCGCTCTGCAACGCCTGCTCCTCGTTGTACTCGACGACCCCGCCGAGCAGGTGGCCGACGAACGAGCCGAGGAAGATCAGCAGCAGGGCCAGGGAGAGGCTGTTGCGGTAGACGGCCAGCGGTAGCCCGCCGGCGCGGACCGGCCATGGGGAGTCGGGCGTGGCGCGGCGCGCGTCGTCCTCGGGGCGGTCGGTCTGGTCCTCCGGCTTGGACTCGGCCGAGCCCTTCTGCACCAGGTACGCGGTGAGCAGCACGTAGCCGCCCATCTGGAGGAACTCCGACTCCCAGTTCTCGAAGACGGACTCGGCGAAGTGGCCGCTGCCGAGGTACGCCAGCCAGCTCAGCGGTTGTGCGCCGTACTCGGACAGCTCCTCGTTGTGGGTCTGCCAGCCGAAGATGCTCTGCAGGATGAGGAAGACGACGAACGCGCCCAGCATCGCGACGCTCAGCGCGTTGGTGCGGATCCAGCGGGGCATCACGACCTCCTCGTCAGTGCCTGACGATGATTCCGATGCCCCGGCCGCTGCCTGGTCAAACTCCGACACTCCGGGCCATCTGCGCAGCTCGCACGCGGCACCACGTGATCAGGGGCGGTCGATCGGGGTGTCCAGCCGGCCGCCGGTGCCCGCGTCGTTGGAGAGCAGCAGGCCGGTCGCGAGCATGCCGAAGCCGAGCGCCAGGTGCAGCCAGTTGTCCGCGTCGTTGATCGGGATGAAGTTCGCCGTGCTCTCCAGGTCGATCGCGAAGCCGTAGAGCCAGAGTCCCAGGTAGGCGGCGCCGCCACCGGCCAGGAAGAGGCGGGCGCCGCCGACCGAACGGGCCAACACCAGTCCGGCCAGGCCGAAGAGCAGGTGCAGCAGGTTGTGCAGGACCGACACCTGGAACAGGCCGAGCAGCTTCGCCCCGGAGTGGTGACCGGCGAAGGTCAGGTCGCCGTAGCCGGTGGTGATCCCCGGGACGAAGCCGAGCACGCCGATGGCGACGAACACCGCGGCGATCGCGGCGGCCACCAGCTGGATCCGCGGCTTCGGTCCGGCCGCGGCGCGTCCACGCGCGTCACGCGCCATCGATGTCACCTCCGTGCTGCGGTTGCCGGCCGGAGCCGGACGACCCTCCATTGTGTGACCGGGACGGGTGGGTTGCGCAGAGAAATGACGAATCAGGCATGGACTACGCGACTGGGGGTAGGGATTTGGACACGCCGACCTGAACGGTCGGCGGGATCCCCCAAGCGCAGAACCGCGACGAATGTCCGAGCGGAAGGGAAATCATGACCTACGATCTTTCACCCACGTCTTCCACGTACGGGCAGCCTCAGAGCAACGGCGGCGGTGTCCGGGACCAGGCCCGCCAGGTCGGCTCCGACGCCGCCAACGCCGGTGGCGCGGTCGCGCAGACCGCCAAGGAGCAGGGTCACGAGGTGGTCGGCGAGGCCAAGCGCCAGGCTCGCAACCTCTACGGCGAGGCGCGCAACCAGCTCGCCGGCCAGACCTCGGAGCAGCAGCGGCGGGCCGCCGGTGGCCTGCGCTCGCTGGCCGACGAGATGCGCTCGATGGCGCAGACCGGCCAGGGCGGCCCGGTGACCGAGCTCGCCCACCAGGCGGCCGACCGGGTGCACGGCGTCGCCGGCTGGCTGGAGGAGCGGGAGCCGGGTGACCTGCTCAACGAGGTGAAGAGCTACGCCCGCCGCAACCCGGGTACCTTCCTGGTCGGCGCGGCCCTGCTGGGTGTCGTCGCCGGCCGGCTCACCAAGGGCCTGACCTCGGCGGGCGACAGCCCGACCGGCAGCCACGGCCGGTACGGCTCGACCGGCGCCAACGGCTACGCCGACCCGGACGCCACGGCGGTCATCCCGACCCCGCCGGCCCCGCGCGCGATGCCGGACGCCGTCCCGCCGGGCGGCTACCTGGACCCGACCCCCGGCACCTACGCCGAGCCGGACCCGGGCTACTCCGGTCAGGGTGCTGCCTACCCGGACCGTGGCACCACCACCAGCTACGCCGACCCGGTGGGTGGCACCGGTCAGCCGCTGCCGCCGGTGAGCGAGACCGACCCGCTGCCGGGCGTTCCGTCCAGCGGCACCAACCGTCCGTGAGCGTACGAGTCATCCGAAGGGAGGCGGCGGCATGAGCATGCCGACGCAGGGGTCCGGGTTGGACTCCGGGTACCACCCCGCGGGTGCCCCGCACACCGCGGACGAGGTGAGGGGCAGCTCCATCGGTGACCTGATGCGATCGGTCACCACCGACCTGTCCACCCTGATGCGGCAGGAGGTGGAGCTCGCCAAGGCCGAGATCCGCCAGGAGGGGAAGAAGGCGGGCAAGGCCGCCGGCTTCTACGGTGGCGCCGGCTTCGGCGGCTACATGGTGGCGCTGTTCGTGTCCATCGCCGTGTGGCAGTTCCTGGACAACGTCATGGACTCGGGCCTGGCTGCGCTGATCGTGGCCGTCGTCTGGGCCGTGGTCGCCGCAGTCCTCTACTCGAAGGCCAAGAAGAACGCGGAGCGGATCCGCGGCCTCAAGCAGACCAACGACAGCGTGCAGCAGATCCCCGACGCGCTCAAGCCGCACCCGGAGGGAGTCACCCGATGAGCACCGACCCCGACCAGATCCGCCGGGAGATCGAGGCCACCCGCAACAGCCTCAGCACCGACGTGGACGCGCTGGCGTACAAGGTCAGCCCCAGCCGGATCGTCGACGACCGTAAGCAGCGGGCGCGCAACGCGCTGCAGAATGTGAGGGACAAGGTTATGGGTACCGCTTCCGACCTCGGCCACGGCACCGGGCACGCCGCCCACGCGGCCGGTGGCCACGCCTCCTCGGCGGCCTCCACCGTCAGCGACAAGGCCCACTCGGCCGCGTCGACGGTCAGCGACAAGGCCCACTCGGTCGGCGACGCCGCCCAGCGGGCGCCGCAGCTGATCCGGCAGAAGTCCGAGGGCAACCCGCTGGCCGCCGGCCTGATCGCGTTCGGCGTCGGCATGCTGGTCTCCTCGCTGGTTCCGGCCACCCGTCGCGAGCAGGAGCTCGCGACGCAGGTCAAGGAGAAGGCGGGCGAGCACAGCGGCGTCGTCAAGGAGAAGCTGAGCGAGGTGGCCAGCGAACTCAAGGAGGAGCTGCGCGAGCCGGCGCAGCACGCCACCGAGTCGGTGAAGTCCACCGCGCAGGACGCCGTGCACGCGGTCAAGGACGACACGAGGTCCGCCGCGCACGACGTCAAGGACTCGGCGCAGCAGTCGCGCGAACAGGTCCGGTACTGATCGGGACCACTCGTACCCGCAGCTCGCGGCCACTCCCGGCGTTCGCCGGGGCGTGGCCGCGAGCTGTTTCGCAACCCGCCCCCTCCCGCGATCTTGCAGTTGCGGCCCGCGAGATGTCGCTTATGAAATTTTCGCCGGGGCCGAAGGTGCAAGATCGCGGGGGGCCGGGCGGAGGTCAGCGTGGGCGAGGGGAGTGCTGGTGGCGGAGGGTGCGGAGGGGGGTGGCGGCGCGGGGGATTCGGGTGCCGGCGTAGGCGGCCCCGCCGGTCAGCCGGCGGCCGACGGCGATCCAGGCGCAGACGCCGCGTTCCAGCAGCCAGAGCGGGGCGGCCAGGGCGGTGGCCGGTGGGAAGACCGCCGCGCCGCCGGCCCGTCGTCGGCCGCACTCGGCGAGCGCCGCGGTCGTCACGGCGGCCGCCAGCAGCAGGCCCGACCGGCGGGTGGCGACCGCGGCCGCCACACCGGGCAGCACCGCCAGCGAGACCAGCAGCCGGGCCGGCTGGGCCAGGTCGTCGTACGCCTGGCGGACCCGCTGGCCACGGAAGTGCGCGGCGGTCGGGGGGAGTCGGCGCACGTGCAGCCAGGGCGGGGCGACCTCGGTCCCGCCGTACGCCCGCACCGTCCGGACCAGTTCCAGGTTCTCGAAGAGCACGTCCGGGTCGTAGCCACCCATCGCCTGGAAGGTGCTCCGGCGCACGGCGAGGGTACCCGGCCAGTCCGCGGCGAGGGCCCGGTTGAGCAGCGTCCGGCCGGTGTCCCACCAGGCGTGCCAGGGCAGCGGGTCGAAGTAGTTCTGCGGGCGGACCAGGTCGAACGCGCCCAGCAGCCGGTGCGCTGCCCGCAGCCCCGCCTCGTCGTAGCGGACGTCGTCGTCGGCGATCACCACGTGCTCGTGCCGGGCCGCCGCGACCCCGGTCAGCACGCCCCGGACCTTGCCGTTGACCCCGCGGACCGCCGGGCCGGGGGCGAGGTGCCGGACCAGGCCGTGCCAGGCCCCGGCGTGCCGGGCGAAGACCTCCGGCGGGGAGCCGTCGACCACGGTCACGTCGACCAGCCGGGCGAGGTCGCGCAGGTAGCCGGTCAGTTCGGGCAGGGCCTCGTCGTCCGGCCAGCGCAGCGGCAGGACGTACTCGACGGGGAGCCGGCCTGGTGGGGCGCCGGCGGGGGCGGACGGCAGGTGACCGGCACGGGCGGTCGTACGGGGTGCGGTACGGGGGGCGCTTCGGCCATGGAGGAGTGACATCGACGGCTCCCTACTCGGTGGTGATCGCGGCATGCCCGCGATCGGATCGGTCAAACCGGGGCGTTTCGACGGCGTCTCGACGGGTAGCGGCTGTGGATGCGGGAGTCCATCCCCGGGCCCCGGGTGGAGGAGACGTGATGACCAGCAACGGAACGAGGTGGGCGCTGCTCGGCGCCAGCACCGTGACCGCGGTCGGGGTCGGCCGGATGGTGGCCCGCCGGCGCCGCCGCCACCAGCCCGACCGGCAGAACGGCTGGTACGTGGTGCGGCGCGGGATCACCGTCGACCGCCCGATGGACGCCGTCATCGGCTTCTGGACCGACCGGGAGCGGCTGGACCGGGCCCTGGCCGAGTGGGCCACCCTGGAACAGCTCGCCGACAACCGGTGGCGTTGCGTGGCCCGCGACCCGGCCGGCGGTGGCACCGAGTGGCGTGCCGAGATCACCGTCGACGGCCCGGGCCGGCTGAGCTGGGCGGTCACCGACAGGCCGTTCCGGCAGCAGGGCCACGTCGACCTGGCCCCCGCCCCGCAGGACCGGGGCACCGAGATCCGCGCCGAGCTGCGCTACCGGGTGGGCGGGCCGCTGCGCCGGGCGATCGGCCTGGCCCGGGGCCACGACCCGGACCTGGGCCTGCGCGACGCGCTGCGCCGGATCAAGTCGCTGGTCGAGTGCGGCCAGATGATCGAGACCCGGCACGACCCGTCCGGGCGCACCCCGACGCAGGAGGCGGCGACCGACAAGGTCCGAGAGGCGTTGACGACGGGAGGACGGCCGTGAGGGCGCTCTGCTGGGAAGGGGTCGGCAAGCTCGCGGTACGGGACGTGCCGGAGCCGCGGATCCGCGCCGAGGGCGACATCGTCGTCAAGGTCCGGGCCAGCAGCGTCTGCGGCTCCGACCTGCACCTGATCAACGGCTTCCTGCCGGCGATGCGGGAGGGCGACATCCTCGGCCACGAGTTCATGGGCGAGGTCGTGGAGACCGGGCCCGCCGTGCAGCGGCTCAAGGTCGGCGACCGGGTGGTGGTCGGCTCGGTGGTGGCCTGCGGCGGCTGCTGGTACTGCCGCACCGAGCAGTACTCGCTCTGCGACAACTCCAACCCGCAGCCGATCATCCCGGAGAAGCTCTGGGGCCACTCGCCGGCCGGCATCCTCGGCTACTCGCACGCCGCCGGCGGCTACTCCGGCAGCCACGCCGAGTACATCCGGGTGCCGTTCGGCGACGTGGGCGCGTTCAAGGTGCCCGACGGGGTGGCGGACGACGCCGCGGTCTTCGCCTCCGACGCCATGCCGACCGGCTGGATGGCCGCCGACCTATGCGGCCTGAAAGGTGGCGAGGTGGTGGCCGTCTGGGGCGCCGGCGGGGTGGGCCAGATGGCCGCCCGCGCCGCCCAGCTGCTCGGCGCGGAACGGGTCATCATGATCGACCGGCTGCCGGAGCGGCTCGCCGCCGCCGCCGACCGGCTCGGCGTGGAAACCGTCAACTACGCCGAGACCGACGTGCTGGAGGCGCTGCGTGAGATGACCGCCGGCCGGGGCCCGGACGCCTGCATCGAGGCGGTCGGCATGGAGGCGCACGACGTCGGCCCGATCTACGCGTACGACAAGGCCAAGCAGACCGCCCGGCTCCAGACCGACCGGCCCACCTCGGTCCGGCAGGCCATCATGGCCGCGCGCAAGGGTGGCACGGTCAGCATCGTCGGCGTCTACGGCGGGCTGGTCGACAAGTTCCCGCTCGGCGCCGCCATGAACAAGGCCCTGGTGCTGCGGATGGGGCAGATGCACGCTCCGCGCTACATCCCGATGCTGCTGGACCGGCTCGCCGCCGGGGAGATCGACCCCGGTTACCTGGCCACCCACCCGATGTCCCTGGAGGACGGGGTGCGCGGCTACGAGATCTTCGAGAAGAAGCAGGACGCCTGCCTGCGTAGCGTGCTGCACCCGGCGGTCTGACCGATTAGGCGGGGCGTGCGTCGATTCGACCACCGGCGGCGGGGTACAGCACCCGTCATGACACCGGAGATCGATGAGACGCCGCCCCGCGCCGGTGCCGCGACCCGGGCGTTCACCGGCAGCGCGGTCGCCCTGGTGGTGGCCGGCACGGTCGCCCTGCTGACCCGCCAGCCGTGGCTCTTCCCCAGCCTCGGGCCCGCCGTCATGCTCCACGTCGAGCAGCCCGGCAAGCCCGAGTCCTCGCCGCGCAACACCGTGATCGGCCACCTGGTGGCGTTGCTAGCCGGGTACGCCCTGCTCGAGCTGACCGGCCTGGCCGACCACCCGTCGGCGCTCGTGGAGGGGGTGTCGGCGCCGCGGATCCTCGCCGCCGCGGGCTCCCTCGCGGTCACCGCCGCGGTGCTGGTGCTGCTGAACGCCGCGCACCCGCCGGCCGGCGCGACCACCCTGATCGTGAGCCTCGGCCTGCTGCACACCCCCACCCAACTGATCATCGCGTTCGGCGCGGTCCTGCTGGTGACCGTCGTCGATGTGCTGTTCAACCGGGCCACCGGCCGCCAGATGCCGCTGTGGGGCTCGTCGTCGAAGGAGGACTGAGAGATGGTGGACCGGATCGCCGACCCGTGGGGTCCGCGCACGCCGTACGGGCCGGGCGAAAAGTGGCCGGTACGGGTGGACAGCTTCCTCGCCGACGGACGTACCGAGGCCGATGTGGAGCGCTGGATGCCGAGCGCGTCGATCCTGCACTCCAACGGGGACGCGATGGACATCGCGGTGGCCGGCGGCCGGATCGTCGGGGTACGCGGCCGGGCCGGCGACCGGGTCAACCACGGTCGGCTCGGCCCCAAGGACCTCTACGGCTGGCAGGCCAACCACAGCCCGGACCGGCTGCGCCACCCGCTGGTGCGCGACGGCGACCGGCTGGTCGAGACGGACTGGGACACCGCGATGGGCCGGATCGTGGCCCGCTCGAAGGAGCTGCTGGACGGCCCGGGCGGCTGGGGACACTTCGGCTTCTACACCAGTGGCCAGCTCTTCCTGGAGGAGTACTACACCCTCGGGGTGATCGGGAAGGCCGGCATCGGCACCCCGCACATGGACGGCAACACCCGGCTCTGCACGGCCACCGCCGCCGCGGCGCTCAAGGCGAGCTTCGGCACCGACGGGCAGCCCGGGTCGTACACCGATGTGGACCACTGCGACGCGATCGCACTCTGGGGGCACAACGTCGCGGAGACCCAGACGGTGCTCTGGACCCGGATGCTGGACCGCCGGCGCGGGCCCAACCCGCCGGCGATGCTGGCGGTCGACCCGCGTGCCACACCGGTGGCCCGGGAGGCCGACCTGCACCTGCCGATCCGCACCGGCACCAACCTGGCGCTGCTCAACGGCCTGCTCCGCGAGCTGATCCACCGCGGCTGGTACGACGAGGCGTACGTGCGGGCGCACACGGTCGGCTTCGACGAGCTGTGCCAGGTGGTCGAGGACTACCCGGTGGCGAAGGTCGCCGAGATTTGCGACCTGCCGGCCCGGGACGTCGAGCGGGCCGCCGAGCTGCTCGGCCACGCGGACCGGCTGCTCTCCACCGTGCTTCAAGGCTTCTACCAGTCCAACCAGGCGACCGCGGCGTCCTGTGCGGTCAACAACCTGCACCTGGTGCGCGGCATGATCGGCCGGCCGGGCGCGGGGATCTACCAGATGAACGGCCAGCCCACCGCGCAGAACAACCGGGAGTGCGGCGCCGACGGCGACCTGCCCGGGCTGCGCAACTGGGAGAACCCCGACCACGTCGCCGAGCTGGCCCGGCTCTGGAACGTCGAGGTGGACACCATCCCGCACTGGTCGCCGCCGACCCACGCCATGCAGATCTTCCGGTACGCCGAGCAAGGCTCGATCAAGCTGCTCTGGGTCTCGGCCACCAACCCGGCCGTGTCCCTGCCCGACCTGGCCCGGATCCGGCGGATCCTGACGAAGCCGGAGCTGTTCCTGGTCGTCCAGGACCTCTTCCTCACCGAGACCGCCGAGCTGGCCGACGTGGTGCTGCCCGCCGCGACCTGGGCCGAGAAGACCGGCACCTTCACCAACGTCGACCGGACCGTGCACCTGTCCGAGAAGGCGGTCGACCCACCCGGCGAGGCCCGCGCCGACCTGGACATCTTCCTGGACTACGCGCGCCGGATGGACTTCCGGGACCGCGACGGCGACCCGCTGATCCGGTGGACCGGGCCGGAGGAGGTGTTCGAGGCGTGGAAGGAGTGCTCCCGCGGGCGGCCCTGCGACTACACCGCGATCACCTACGACCGGCTGCGCGGCGGCGGCATCCAGTGGCCGTGCACGCCGGAGCACCCGGACGGCACCGAGCGGCTCTACACCGACGGGGTCTTCCACACCGACCCGGACTACTGCGAGACGTACGGGCACGACCTGGCCACCGGGGCCGAGCTGCTGCCCGACGAGTACCGCGCGAAGCAGCCGGCCGGGCGGGCGTTCCTGCACGCGGCGCCGTACCAACCGTCGCCGGAGGTACCGAGCGACGAGCATCCGATGCTGCTCACCACCGGCCGCACGGTCTACCAGTTCCACACCCGGACAAAGACCGGCCGAGCCCCCCAGCTGGAGCACGCCGCCCCGGAGGTCTGGGTGGAGCTCAACCCGGACGACGCGCGCCGGCTCGGCGTGGGGGAGGGCGACCAGGTCCGGGTGGAGTCGCCGCGCGGCGCCGTCCGGGCCCGGGCCCGGATCTGCGGGGTACGCCCCGGCGTGGTCTTCCTCCCCTTCCACTACGGCTACTGGGACGCCGCCGGGCCCGCCGGACCCGGCCCCGGCGCTCCCGGGGAGGCCGGCGCCGGTGACCGGCACACCCGGGCCGCCAACGAGCTGACCATCACCGCCTGGGATCCGGTCTCCAAGCAGCCGATCTTCAAGGTGGCCGCGGTCCGGGTGGTGAAGGAGGCCGACTCCGGTGGCCGTCCCGCGCCCGCGCCCACCGTGGGCGGCTGCGCCCCGCCGGACGACGCCGGCATCCCCGCCACAGTCGGCGGACCGGCCGCCGAGGCCCGATCGGAGGTGGCCTGAGATGCACCTCGCCCACTACCTCGGCCTGCTGCACAAGGCGCAGAATCGGCTCGGCGACGCGTTCGTCGAGGTCGGCCAGGCGCACCGGGAGGAACCGGACGTCTTCCACACGTGTGAGAAGTTGGCCACCCAGTGCCGCCAGCACGCGGAGAAGCTGGCTCCCTTCGCCCACCGGTACGCCGAGGACGCCCCGGCCGAGCCGGACCGGCTGCACTCGGAGCTCTTCTCCGGCACGCGTACCGGCGGCATCGGGCTGCTGCGCGACCTCCAGGACCTCTACCTGATGGCCGCCGAGTGCGACATCTGCTGGGCGGTGGTCGGGCAGGCCGCGTACGGCGCCCGCGACGAGGAGCTGCTGGCGGTGGTGCGGACCTGCGAGGGGGAGACCGCCGTCCAGCTGAAGTGGCTGCGGACCCGGATGAAGCAGGCCGCCCCGCAGGCCCTGGTGGTCGCCGACTGAGGTCGTCCGGCACCGGCTCCATCGCCTGCTGGACGACCGGGGGGTCGTCCTAGTCGACGTGGCCGTCCTGGTCGATGCGGCGGACGTCGTCGATGAGGAAGCCGCTGGGCGGCATCGTCGGCATCCGGCTGAGGTCCAGCGACAGGTCCTGCGGGGGCACCTCGTAGCGCATCGAACCGGTCAGCAGGGTCACCGCCCGCTTCATCAGCTCGATGGTGATCCACTCGCCGGCGCAGCGGTGCCCGCCGAGGTGCTCGCCACCGCCCTGCGGCACGAAGCCGTACGGGTCGTCCCGCCAGCCGGTGAAGCGCTCCGGGCGGAAGCGTTCCGGCTCGGGCCACAGTTGCGGGTGGTGGTTCGTGCCGTACAGGTCGAGCAGCACCCGCCGGCCCTGCGGGAAGTGCTGCCCCCGCCAGTCGAAGGAGCGCCGGACCCGGGCGGCGGCCACCGGGAAGAACGGGTAGTAGCGGCGGACCTCCTGGACGAAGCACTCGGTGACGTCGGCACCGGCGCGGACCCGTTCCCGCCAGGACGGGTGGTCGTGCAGGGCCAGCGCGGCGAAGACCACGTACCGGTCGACGGCGACGGTCGGGCGCAGCACGTTGAGCAGCTCCACCGCGGCGATCCGGCGGGGCAGCAGGCGGCCCTGCCCGTCCCGGTGCTCGGCGATGGTCCGCAGCGCGCTGCCCTCGGCGGCGGGCAGGGTGCCGACCCGGGCCCGCTCGATCAGGTCGCCGACCCAGCGCTCGCCCCGGCGGCGGCCGAGCACCCCGCGCCAGTGCCGGGGGCCGACGGCGGCCGGACCGTCGATCATCGCGTGCAGGTCGTCGGTGCGCCGGGCGACCTCCGGCTCGGCCAGCGGCACCCCGGCCCAGGCGCAGACCGCCCGGGTGAGGATCCGGCCCACCTCGTCGTAGAGCCCCACCGGGCCGGACCGCTCCCACGCCGGGACGCGGGCCTGCCACTCGTCGGTGAAGAGCCGGACCAGCTCGCGGATCCCGGCCGGCGTCATCAGCGACAGGAACATGCCCTTGCGGTCGCGGTGGGCCGGCCCGTCCAGCCCTTGGACCCCGCGGCGCCCGGTCAGCGTCCGCTGCCCCCGTACCGGCATGGCGCCCTCCCGGACGAAGCGTTCCGGGTCGTAGAAGAGCACCGCCGCCGGCCGGCCGCGCAGGCAGATGGTCGGTTCCAGCAGCAGCCGGGTGGTGAAGATGTCGCTGCCGTAGCGGTCGCAGCGGGAGCTGATGTAGCGGTATCCCTCGCGGAGGAACGCCAGCGTGCTCTCCGGGCTGCGGTCGGCGGGGACGGTGGTGGCCATCGGCTGCTCCTGACACGGACGACGATCGGCCGAGCTGGTCGGCCGGGTACGTCTACCCGGGTCGAGGCGGCCGAATCCCCTCGGGCGCGGGGAGGCCGGCGGGACCCGCGGCCGGGGTGTGGGCCAGCGGACGGGTCGTTCGCTGGCCCCTCCCAGGACGCCGGAAACCTGGTTGGGTCGTTCCCGGGTGGGCGGCGGATGCCCGGCCGGTGTCGACGACGGGGAGGACCGATGCGGGAGGACAGGCCGCCGTACTGGCGGCAGCGGCGGGCGGTGGACGGCATCGGCGGCCGGGGCGGGGCCGGCCCGCGGCCGGGGGACGCCCCGCTCATCCGGTCGCCCCGGCGGGCGACCCGGTCGCCCCGGCACTTCACCGCCCACCTCGGGTTCGAGGCCGACGGGCCGGAGCAGGCCCGCGACCTCGCCGTGGCGTACGCCGAGGCGCTGAGCCTGCTCCGCCCGGAGCTGGCGCTCGGCGCGGCCGCGCTCTCGCCGGCCGACGCCTGGCACCGGGCGGCGCGGCTCTTCTGTGGCGCGGTCGGCCCCGACGGCGAGCGCTGCACCGACGTGGCCGACCATCCCGGTTTCCATCACGCCCCCGGCCCCGGCGGGCTCGGCTGGGGCGAGGGGGACGGGTGAGCCGGGTCCGGCGGTCAGTCGAGGTCGAACTCGCCGTCCTGGGCGCCGGCGACGAAGGCGTCCCACTCGGCCTGGGTGAAGACCAGCACCGGGCCGTCCGGCTCGGCCGAGTTGCGCATGCCGATCAGGTCGTCGACGAAGGCGACCTCGACCGCGCTGTCGGTGGTGTCGCCCTCGGCCCGCTGCCAGACCGCCCGGGACAGGTCGAAATCGCCCTTGGGGTGCTGACCCATTGTTCGTCCTCCATCACCACGCGCCGTGGGGAGCCGGTCCGGCTCCTCGTCGGGCAGGATAAGCGGATGCCGAGCCTGACCCGTGTAGAGGCGACCGCGCGTCGCGCGCTGATCACCGTCGAGTCCTACCAGGTGGACCTCGACCTGACCGGCGGCGGCGAGCGCTTCCGCTCGACCGCCACCATCCGCTTCCGGGCCACCCCCGGCGCCGAGACGTTCGTCGAGGTCAAGCCGGCGGCCCTGCGCGGGGTACGCCTCAACGACCGCGATCTCGACCCGGGCGCGCTGGCCGACGGCCGACTCCCGCTGACCGACCTCGCCGCGGAGAACACCCTCACCGTGACCGCCGAGATGGCGTACACGAACACCGGCGAGGGGATGCACCGCTTCGTCGACCCCGCCGACGGCGAGACCTACCTCTACGCGATGTCCTTCCTGGACGACGCGCCGCGCATCTTCGCCGCCTTCGACCAGCCCGACCTCAAGGCCCCGGTGACCCTGTCGGTGACCGCCCCGCCCGAGTGGACGGTCGCGGCCAACGGCGCCCTCGCCGCGAACCCCGCACCCGGCCGCTGGGAGTTCGCCCCGACCGCGCCGCTCTCCACCTACTTCGTCTCGCTGGTCGCCGGGCCCTGGCACGTCCGCCGCGACGAGCACGACGGCATCCCGCTGGGCGTCTACTGCCGCCGCTCGCTGGCGGCCCACCTCGACGCCGACATCGAGGAGATCTTCACCGTCACGAAGCAGTGCCTGGACCGGTTCCACCAGCTCTTCGCCGAGCGCTACCCGTTCGGCAAGTACGACCAGGCGTTCGTGCCCGAGTTCAACGCCGGCGCGATGGAGAACCCCGGCCTGGTCACCCTCCGCGACGACTACATCTTCCGCTCGGCGGTCACCGACACCGAGCGGGAGCTGCGGGCGACCACCATCGCCCACGAGATGGCCCACATGTGGTTCGGCGACCTGGTCACCATGCGCTGGTGGGACGACCTGTGGCTGAACGAGTCCTTCGCGGAGTACCTGGGCACCCGGGTGACCGCCGAGGCGACCCGGTTCGACCAGGCGTGGACGACGTTCGCGATCCGCCGCAAGGCCTGGGGGTACGCCGCCGACCAGCGTCCGTCGACCCACCCGGTCGCCCCGGAGGAGGTCGCCGACGCGGCCCAGGCGTTGCTCAACTTCGACGGCATCTCGTACGCCAAGGGCGCCAGCGTGCTGCGCCAGCTGGTGGCGTGGCTCGGTGACGACGCCTTCCTGGCCGGGCTCAACGCGCACTTCGCCGCGCACCGGTTCGGCAACGCCACCCTCGCCGACCTGCTGGCCAGCCTCAGCGCGGCCAGCGGCCGGGATCTCGCCGACTGGGCGGAGCGCTGGCTGCGCCGGCCGCAGGTCAACACGCTGCGGGTGCGGACCGCGGTGGACGCCGACGGCCGGTGGACCGAGGCGGCGGTGGTGCAGACCGCGCCCGAGGCGTACCCGGTGCTGCGCCCGCACCGCATCGGCGTGGGCCGGTACGGCACGGGGGCCGCGACGCACCGGTTCGAGGTGGACCTCGACCCCGAAGCCGACAAGGGCCACACCGACCTCGCCGCGCTGGTGGGAGAGCCGGCCACCGGGCTGCTGCTGCCCAACGACGGCGACCTCACCTTCGCCAAGATCCGCCTCGACCCCGCCTCCGCCGACGCGGTGCCGATGGTGCTGCCCGGGCTGGACGACCCGCTGGCCCGGGCGCTGCTCTGGGGTGAGGCGCTCGACGCGGCCTCCGACGGGGAGCGCCCGGTCGCCGGCGTGGTGGCGCTGATCGACGCGGCGCTGCCCGCCGAGACCGAGGTGGTCATCGCCGAGCAGGTGCTCGGGCGCAGCCACGCCCTGGTCGACCGCTACCTCGACCCGTTCGCCCGGGACGCCGCCCTGCTCCGGATCGCCGGGGCCTGCGCCACGCTGCTCGACGGCGCCCCCGCCGGCGGCTCGCTCCAGCTCGCGGCGGCACGCGGCCTGATCGCCGCGACCGCCGACGCGGATCTGCTGCGCGGCTGGCTCGCCGGCCACGGGGTGCCGGAGGGGCTGGCGGTCGACGCCGAGCTGCGCTGGGCGCTGCTGCGCCGGATGGTGGTGCTGGGCGCCGCCGGCGAGACCGAGATCGCCACCGAGGCCACCGCCGACCCGAGCGCCACCGGTGCCGAGCGGGCCGCCCTGTGCCGGGCGGCGCTGCCCGAGCTGCCGGCCAAGGAGGCGGCCTGGGAGATCATCACCCGGAACACCGAGCTGTCCAACCGGCTGGTCGAGGCGACCGCCGAGGGCTTCTGGCAGCCCGAGCAGGCCGAGCTGACCGCGGCGTACGTCGAGCGGTACTTCATCGACATGCCGGACGCCGCGCGGCGGCGTACCCCCTGGGTGGCCGACCGGGTGGCCGGCCTCTCCTTCCCCCGCTACGCGGTGGCCCAGCCGACCCTGGATTCGGCCGCGGCGCTGCTGGGCCGCGACGACCTCACCCCGGGCCTGCGCCGGGTGGTCATCGACGCGGCCGACGACCTGCGGCGGGCGCTGGTGGCCAGGACGGCGGTGGCCGCGGCGGGCGCCTGACGGGTGGGTGAACTCCGACGGCCGGCGGCCCGAACGGGCCGCCGGCCGTGCCCGGCCTACGATCGTCGGGTGGAGGAAGACATCCGGCGAATCGGGATCATGGGCGGCACGTTCGACCCGATCCACCACGGGCACCTGGTGGCGGCCAGCGAGGTGGCGGACCGGTTCGGCCTGGACGAGGTGGTCTTCGTCCCGACCGGGCAGCCCTGGCAGAAGGCCGACGAACCGGTCAGCCCGCCCGAGGACCGCTACCTGATGACGGTGATTGCCACCGCCTCCAACCCGCGGTTCCAGGTCAGCCGGGTCGACATCGACCGCGGCGGCCCCACCTACACCGTCGACACCCTGCGCGACCTGCACAACGAGTACGGCCCGAAGGTCCAGCTCTTCTTCATCACCGGCGCGGACGCGTTGGAGCGGATCCTCTCCTGGAAGGACCTGGACGAGATCTTCGAGCTGGCCCACTTCATCGGCGTCACCCGGCCCGGCTTCGAGCTGACCGACAAGCACCTGCCCGCCGACACGGTCAGCCTGGTGCAGGTGCCGGCGATGGCGATCTCGTCCACCGACTGCCGCGCCCGCGTCGCCCGGGGTGAGCCGGTCTGGTACCTGGTGCCGGACGGTGTGGTGCAGTACATCGCGAAACGGCGCCTTTACCAGCCGTGAATTCGCCCGTTCTGGGGTCGTTCGTCCCCGTAATGGGCCAGAACTGACAAGTCGTCGCGCCGCCGGGTGTGAGACGCTTGGAGGGTCGCACGGTTGATCGAAGGAGAACGGTGACAGTTTCCGAACGCGCTCACGAGCTGGCGATGGCCGCCGCCCAGGCCGCGGCCGACAAGAAGGCCGAGGACATCGTCATCATCGACGTGGGCGATCAGCTCGCGATCACGGACGCGTTCCTGGTCGCTTCCGCCCCCAACGAGCGTCAGGTGCTGGCCATCGTCGACGCCATCGAGGAGCGCCTGCTCGAGCTGCCGGAGAAGGCCAAGCCGCTCCGCCGCGAGGGCGAGCGGGGTGGCCGCTGGGTGCTGCTCGACTACGTCGACATCGTGGTGCACGTCCAGCACACCGAGGAGCGCGAGTTCTACGCGCTCGACCGGCTGTGGAAGGACTGCCCGACGATCCCGTTCGTCGACCGCGACCTGGTCGAGGCCGAAGCGGCCGGCTCCTCCGCCGCCACGGAATGACCCGGCTGATCGTCTGGCGGCACGGCAACACCGACTGGAACGCCGCAAGCCGCGTCCAGGGCCAGACCGACGTGCCGCTGAACGACCTCGGCCGGGAGCAGGCGCGGGCCGCCGCGCCGCTGCTCGCGGCGCTGCGGCCCGACGTCATCGTGGCCTCTGACCTCAGCCGGGCCGCGGCGACCGCCGACGCCCTGGCCGAACTCACCGGCCTGCCGGTCCGCACCGACCCGCGACTGCGGGAGCGCCACTTCGGCCTGTGGCAGGGGCTCGCCCTCACCGAGGCCGCCGCGCGCTTCCCCGATGAGTACGCCCGCTGGCGGGCCGGCGACCCCGACCCGGGCGCCGAGATCGAGAACCTCGACGACCTCGGCAAGCGCCTCGGCACCGCCTTCCAGGAGGCCGCCGACCTCGCCGACGGCGGGACCGTCGTGGTGACCACCCACGGTGGTGGCGCCCGGCAGGGCGTGGGTCATCTGCTCGGCTGGGACCACTCGGTGCTGCGCTCCCTCGGGTCGCTGGCCAACTGCCACTGGACCGAGCTGCGGTACGACGACGGCGTGACGCGGCGTGCCGCCCCGGGCTGGCACCTGCGCGCCCACAATGTCGGCCTGATCACCCGCTCGGCGCCGGCCGAGCCAGTCTGAGCCGTCCGGCCCGGGCGTCCGGCGCGCGGATCGGCTAGCGTGCCGGGCATGCCCGTCGCGGTCGTCACCGACTCCACCGCCTACCTTCCGCCCGAGCTGGTGCAGGCGCACCGGCTCACCGTGGTGCCGCTGACCGTCGTGCTCAACGGCGCGGAGGGGCTGGAGGGGGTGGAGACCTTCCCGGCCGACGCGACCCGGGTGCTCGGCGGCCGGCGGGTCTCGGTGAGCACGTCCCGGCCGTCCCCCGAGCAGTTCGCCCGGACCTACCGGGAACTGCTCGACGCCGGTGCCGACGGCGTGGTCTCCGTACACCTGTCGGCGGAACTCTCCGGCACGGTCGAGGCGGCGCGTCTCGCCGCCGCCGAGGTCGGCGACCGGGTAACCGTGGTCGACAGCCGCTCCACCGGCATGGGCCTGGGCTTCCCGGTGCTCGCGGCGGCCGCCGCCGCGGAGGCCGGCGCCGACCTGTCCGGGGTACGCGACGCGGCGCTCGCCGCCGTCGACCGGACGACGATCTGGTTCTACGTCGACACGCTGGAGTTCATGCGCCGGGGCGGCCGGATCAACGCGGCCGAGGCGCTGCTCGGCACCGCCCTCTCGGTCAAGCCGATCATGCACATGCCGGATGGCGCGATCGTGCTCAAGGACAAGGTGCGCACCGCAAGCCGGGGCGTGGCCCGCCTGGTCGACCTCGCCGTCGAGGCGGCCGGCGACGCCGAGGTGGACCTGGGGGTGCACCACCTGGCCGCGCCGCAACGTGCCGCGCAGCTCGTCGAGGCGCTCACCGCCCGGCTCGGCGACCGGCTGCACGACACGTACGTCTCCGAGGCGGGCGCGGTGGTCGCCGCGCACGCCGGGCCGGGGCTGGCCAGCGTGGTGGTGCACCGACGCCCGGCGCCGGAGCAGCCCGGCCACTGAGCTGGACGACTGGCCGTCAGCGCCGGGGAACGGGGGACCGGATGTCGTACGTGGTGACCGGCGGCGGCCGGGGCGTCGGGCGGGCCGTGGTGCACCGGCTGCTCGACGGCGGCGGCACGGTGGTGGTCGTCGAGCGGGACGCCGACGCACTGGCCTGGCTGGCCGCGCACCCGGCCGCCGACCGGCTGGTGCCGGTGATCGGCGACGCCGCCGACGAGCAGGTCACCGCGCACGCCGCCGACCTGGCCGAGCGCGTCGCGCCGCTGGCTGGCTGGGTCAACAACGCCGCGGTGTTCCGGGACGCGTCGGTCCACACCGCGCCCGCCGCCGAGGTGCTGACGCTGATCGAGCTCAACCTCGCCCCGGCGGTGGTCGGCGCGGCCACCGCCGTCCGCCGGTTCCTCGCCGCCGACACCGGCGGGGCGATCGTCAACGTCTCCTCCCACCAGGCCAATCGACCGGTGCCTGGCTGCCTGCCGTACGCCACCGCGAAGGCCGCCGTCGAGGGCCTGACCCGGGCGTTGGCCGTGGAGTACGGCGCTCGGGGCATCCGGACCAACGCGGTTGCGCTCGGCTCGATCGCCACCGAGCGGCACGCCGACTTCCTGGCCGGGGCGGAACCGGCCGCGGCGGAGCGGGTCGAGCGGGAACTGGCCCGGCTGCACCCGGTGGGCCGGATCGGGCGCGCCGATGAGGTGGCCGAAGTGGTGGCGTTCCTGCTGTCGGCGGGGGCGGGCTTCGTGAACGGCGTGGTGCTGCCGGTGGACGGCGGACGGGCCGCGCTGGGCCAGGATCCCGAGGCGCGCTGAGCTCTCAGCAGCCGCTGCCATAGCAGATCCGGGCATGATCAGGCGGTTGTCCACAGGCCGCTCGGTTGTCCACAGCGGACCCTCGACGAGCTGACCGCGACGCCGGGACGGCCCTACCGTCGCGCCGTGTCAGACGACGAGGAGTCCATCGTGCGGCGGCGGTTGTCCCGGCTGGTCGACCCGGCGGGGGAGGGGCACCCGCCGGTCGCGTGGCCGCGCCCGAGCCGGGTGCCCGGCGAGCCGTCGCCCGGGGTGGACGACCCGCCCCGGCGCGGCCCGGCCGGTGCGCGCCGGCCCGCCCCGTGGCCCGGTGCGCGCCGGCCCGCCCCGTGGCCCGGTGCGCCGGACCCGACCGGGCGGTCCGCGTCGTGGCCGGCCGGTGCGAGGGAGCAGGACCAGCAGCCGGCGATCGAGGACGACCCGGGCCGGGCCGATCCGCCGGTGTCCCGGCTGCCCGGGCCCGGGGCGTTCGACCCCGGCCGGCGCGGTGTTCGGGCGCTCGCCGTCGTGGCCGTGCTAGTCGTGCTCGGGGCCGGCTTCTGGTCGTGGCGGTCCCGACCGCGGGCCGAGCCGGTCCGGCCGGAGCCGGCGATCGCCGCGTCGAGCGCCGCGGACCCGTCGGCCGCCGCCGTGCCGGCCGCGAATCCCGGCGGCGAGCTGGTGGTCGCCGTCGCCGGCAAGGTACGCCGTCCCGGGCTGGTCCGGGTGCCGGCCGGGGCTCGGGTCGCCGACGCCGTCGAGGCTGCCGGCGGGGCGTTGCCCGGCGTCGACGTCGCCCTGCTCAATCCCGCCCGCAAGGTCGCCGACGGGGAACTCATCCTGGTCGGCGTCGCCGCCCCGGCCGGCCAGGCCGGGCCGGCGGGCGCGTCCGCCGGGGGCGCGGCCCCGGCGGCGGGCGGGCGGCTGAACCTCAACACCGCGACGCTGGCGCAGCTCGACGCGCTGCCCGGGGTCGGCCCGGTGCTCGCCCAGCGGATCCTGACCCACCGCGACCAGCAGGGCGGCTTCCGCTCGGTGGGCGACCTGCGCCAGGTCGAGGGCATCGGCGACGCCCGGTACGAGCAGCTCAAGGACCTGGTGACGGTGTGAGCCGGGCGACCGGTCCGCACGGCGCACCGCCGGAGCGTGCCCCCGAGGCCCCCGACCTGCGGCTGGCCGGCCTCGCCGTGGCCGCCTGGCTGACCGCGCTGGCCTGCCTGCACCTCACCGCTCCGACGGCTGCGCTGCTCGCCACGTCCGCCGCCGGCCTGGCCGGTCTCGGGGCCGGGCACCTGCTCGGCTTCGTCGGGCGGCCGAGCGGCCCGGTCCGCCGGTACGGCTGGATCGCGGTGGCGGTGCTCATCGGCGTGGTCTGCGGCGCGAGCGCCACCGCGGCCCGGCTGCACGTGCGCGACGCCCCTGCCCTGCGCGTGCTGGTGGACCAGCGCGCCCGGGTCACCGCCGAGCTGGTCGTCCGGGACGACCCTCGTCCGATCCGCGGCGCGCCGGGCCGCCCGGCCACCCTGCTGGTGGCGGGGGAGCTGATCCGCCTCACCGGCCCGGGCGGCGCGCGGCTGCGCGCCCCGGTCCGTGTTCTGGTGCTCGCCACCGATCCGGCCTGGCGGGGGCAGCTGCCGGGGCAGCGGCTCACCACCGAGGGGCGGCTGAGCGCGCCCCGGGGCGGCGATCTCACCGCAGCCGTCCTCAGCGCCGCCGGTCCGCCCGTCCCGCTCGGACCGCCGCCGTGGCTCCAACGGGCCGCCGGTACGCTCCGCGCCGGGCTGCAACGGGCCTGCGCCCCGCTCCCGGACGAGCAGGGCGGCGTGCTCCCCGGACTGGTGGTCGGGGACACCAGCCGGCTGCCCGCCGCGGTAGAGGAGGACTTCCGGACCACCGGGATGACGCACCTCAACGCCGTCTCCGGCTCCAACGTGGCGATCGTGGTCGGCGCGGTCCTGCTGCTCGCCCGCTGGTCCCGCGCCGGCCCGCGGCTGGCCGCCGTGCTCTGCGGGCTGGCCCTGCTCGGGTTCGTCGTCCTGGTCCGTCCCTCGCCGAGCGTGGTCCGCGCCGCGACCATGGGCGCGATCGGGCTGGCCGCGCTGGCCGCCGGCCGACCCCGGGCGGCGCTGCCGGCGCTGGGGGCCGCGGTGGCCGTCCTGGTGCTGCTGGATCCGGACCTCGCCGGTGACGCCGGCTTCGCCCTCTCCGTCCTGGCCACCGGCGGGCTGCTGCTGCTCGCCCCCGGGTGGCGCGACGCGCTGCGCCGGTGGGGCGTGCCGCCCGGGCTGGCCGAGGCGCTCGCGGTGCCGGCGGCCGCGCAGGTGACCTGTGGGCCCGTGGTGGCTGGCGTCTCGGGGACGGTCAGCCTGGTGGCCGTGCCGGCCAACCTGCTGGTGGTGCCGGCTATCGCGCCCGCCACGGTGCTCGGGGTGGTGGCCGCCGTGATCTCACCGCTCTGGCCGGCCGGCGCCGCTTTCGCCGCCTGGCTGGCGAGCTGGCCGGCGTGGTGGCTGGTGACCGTGGCGCGGGTCGGGGCCCGGCTGCCGGCGGGCACCCTGCCGTGGCCGGGCGGGGTGCCCGGCGCGCTGCTGCTGGCCGGGCTCACCGTGGGGCTGCTCGTGGCCACCCGCCGGCCGGTCATCCGCCGGCTCGTCGCCGTCTGCGCCGTCGCGGTGGTTCTCGGCACCCTGCCGGTCCGGCTGGTCGCCGGCGGTTGGCCGCCGGACGGCTGGCTGGTGGTCGGCTGTGCGGTGGGCCAGGGCGACGCGCTGGTCCTCCCGGTGGCCGCCGGGCGGGCCGTGGTGGTCGACGCCGGTCCGGAGCCGTCCGCAGTGGACGGTTGCCTGCGGCGGCTCGGCGTCCGGGAGGTTCCGCTGCTGGTGGTGAGCCACTTCCACGCCGACCACGTGGGCGGGGTGGCGGGGGTGTTCCGGGGGCGGCGGGTGTCCGCCGTGTTGACCCCGGGACTACCCGAGCCGGCGGCCGGGCGGGAACTGGTGGCGGCCGCGGCGGCGGGTTCGGCCGGTCTCGGCGTACCGGCGGCCGGGTGGTCGTACCGGGCCGGCGGGCTGGAGCTGGTCGCGCTCGGGCCGCCGTACCCGCTGCGGGGCACCCGTTCCGACCCGAACAACAACTCGTTGGTGCTGCGGGCCACCGTGGCCGGGGTGCGGGTGCTGCTGCCGGGGGACGCGGAGACCGAGGAGCAGCGCGCCCTGCTGGACCGGGTGTCGGCCGGCGCGCTCCGCGCCGAGGTGCTCAAGGTCGCCCACCACGGCAGCGCCTACCAGGACCCGGCCTTCCTGGACGCGGTCCGGCCGCGGGTCGCCCTGGTCGAGGTCGGGGCCGGCAACGACTACGGCCACCCGAGTCTGACCGTGCTGGCCCGGCTGTCCCGGGGCGGGGCGCGGGTCCTGCGGACCGACACCGACGGCGACGTGGCCGTGGTGGTCGGGCCGCACGGGTTGGCGGTGGTGACCCGGGGACTGCCACCGGGGCAGCGGTGAGCGTGGACCGAGGAAAGTTCGGAGATAGCGGCGGATTGCCAGTGTCGGCGCGGTAATCGACGTAAATGTCTGCTTTTGCGCTGAGTGCGGGGTCAGCCGTCACAGCGGCTCACGAGCAGGCCCGTACCCGCGGTGAGCCGTGCCAAGATGGGCGGCGTGACCGCCCCCAGCCTCGCTCCCATTCTGCTCGTCCTCGGCGATGAGGAGCTACTCGCCACGCGCGCGGTGAGCGAAGCCGTGGCGAAGGTCCGCAGCGTCGACCCGGACGTCGACGTCCGGGAGTACCAGGCCGGGTCGCTCACCGTCGGCGAGATCGCCGAGATGCTCAGCCCGTCCCTCTTCGGCGGCCGCCGGGTGCTGGTGCTCCACTCCGCGCAGGACGCCCGCAAGGACCTGGTCGCCGCGCTGCTCGCGTACGCGAAGAACCCTGACCCGGACGTCCATCTGGTGGTGCTGCACCTGGGCGGTGCCAAGGGTAAGGCCTTTGCCGACGGCCTCCGTGCGGGCGGCGCCACGGTGGTGCCCGTGGCGAAGTTTAAGGGGCAAAAGGCGCACCGTGACCGGATGGCGTTCGTCCGGGACGAGATCCGGCGGGGCGGTGGGCGGTGCAACGAGGACGGCGCCGAGGCGCTGATCGCCGCGGTCGGCAACGAACTGCGCGATCTGGCAGCCGCCTGCTCGCAGCTCCTCGCCGACACTGACGGTCGCATTGGCGCGGACGCGGTGGCCCGGTACTACAAAGGCCAGGTCGAGGTGACCGGTTTCACGGTCGCCGACGCCGCCATGGTGGGCGACGTCCCGGCGGCGCTGGAGGCGCTGCGCTGGGCGCTGCACGTCGGGGTCGACCCGGTGCCGATCGCCGATGCCCTCGCCGACGGGGTGCGGACGGTGGCCCGGGTGGCCGCCGCCGGGCGGGGCGACCCGTACCAGCTGGCCAGCGCCCTCGGCATGCCCGGCTGGAAGATCAAGAATGCTCAGCAGCGGGTGCGGGGCTGGACCCCGGAAGGGCTGGTCGAGGCGATGCGGGCCGCAGCGGAGTGCAACGCCGCGGTCAAGGGTGGCGCCGACGACCGGGCGTACGCGCTGGAGAAGGCGATCTTCTCGGTCGCGGCCGCCCGACGGGGTGGCGCCCGGTGACCGGCCCCGCCCGCACGCCGTGGACGACGGTGCCGAGCGAGGACGAGCGGTACCGCCCGCTCTACGCCCGGCTGCTTGGTCTGCGGTTCGTGAACCCGGGCGGGGTGCTCTGCTTCCTCTTCTTCGAGGGCGCCGTCGCGCTCGCCGTGCTGCTCGCCCTGGCCGAGCTGGTGAGCTGGTGGGCGGTGCTGGTCCTGCCGGCGGTGGTGGCCCTGATGGTGAAGCTCAACGACATGGTGGCCGAGATGGTGGTCCGCTCGGCGGCGCTCGTGCCCGAGCAGGAACGGGACCGGTTCCGGCGGCAGATGGAGCCGGTGGTCGGCCGGGCCCGGGTGCCCCGGACGGTGCCGGGCGTGGTGGTGACCACCGAGACGTACGCCGGACGGGTGGAGTGGCCGGCGTCACCCACCGAGGGTGACGCCCCCGGGTGGATCACCGAGGCCCGCCGGGGCGCTCCTGACCGGCCCGACGTCGCCGACTGACCGGCCCGACGTCGCGACGATCGGCCGGGACACGGACACCGGAAGCCCCGGGCGTCGCCGCCCGGGGCTTCCGGTCAGGTCTGAAGTTGCTCTGGGTCAGGCCGAGAGCGAGCCGACGCGCTTGGAGATCGCCGACTTCCGGTTGGCCGCCTGGTTGGCGTGGATCACGCCCTTGCTGGCGGCCTTGTCCAGCTTGCGGGCGGCGTCACGCATGAGGACGGCAGCCTTCTCGGCGTCACCGGCCTCCGCAGCCTCGTGGAACTTGCGGATGGCGGTCTTCAGCGACGACTTGACCGACTTGTTGCGCAGCCGGGCCTTCTCGTTCTGCCGGTTGCGCTTGATCTGGGACTTGATGTTCGCCACGCGACAGCCTCGTCTTGATAGCTCGGTATGGTCTGTTGCCGCGCGCGACGACGAACAGGCGTCATCGCTGCGCGAAGAGCCAGGTTACCAGGTTGGCCGGGACGAGCCAAAACGGCTCAGCCCCAGCCCCGCCGAGCGGCCAGCCAGGCGAGCGCCCGCTCCCCGCTGAACCGCTGGTGCGCCCGCAGATGCGGGGATGCCGCCCCCGCCCCCGCGACCGCCGGGTCCGGGGCCGCCGCCGAGGTGAGGTGGTAGCCGGCGAGGGCGGCCAGCGTCACGTCCAGGGCGTCCGGCGGGGCGCCGGCCGTGGCCGGGTGGCCGGTGAAGACCCCGTCCAGATCCGCGCCGCCCGGGTACCCGGTGATCAGGAGGCTGACCAGGTCGAACCAGGCCGGGCCGTGACAGAGCCACGTCCAGTCGCAGAACCAGGCCCGGCCGTCGGCGTCGAGGAGCACGTTGTCCATCCGCAGGTCCCCGTGCACCAGGCCGTGGCCGGCGGCGGCGTACGCCGGCAGCCGGGACTCCAGCGCGACCAGCTCGGGCAGCCGGGCGTCGGCCCAGCCGGGCAGCGGCGGCGCCGGCTCGCGGCCGGCGGCCACCTCACCCCACCAGAGGATGTCGTCGCGGGCCAGGTCGGCCAGCCGGGGCAGCCCGAGGGCGACCAGGTCGGCGGGGGGTCGGGCGAGCGCGGCGGCCACCTCGGCGTACCCGGCGAGGACGGCGTCCCGCTCGGCCGGGTCCCAGGGCAGCCGGGGCGTCCGCCCGTCGATCGCGTCCAAGCAGAGCGCGTACCAGCCCGAGTCGGCGAGCGCCCAGCGCGGCCGGGGGACCGGCAGGCCGGCGGGGAGCCGGGCCAGGACCGCTCCCTCCCGGGCGTACCAGTCGGCGAGGTGGCGCTGCCGGGTCAGGTCGGCGGCCTTGACGAAGGCCCGGCCGCCGTCCGCGGTGTTCAGCACGGCGGCGAACCCGCTGGTGAAGCCGGCCCCGGCGGTACGTGCGGACACGACGGGCGCGCCGAGCCGGGCGGCCACCGCGTCCCGCAGCCCGCGGGGCAGCGCCGACCAGTCGGGCCGTACGGCGGTGCCGTGGTACGGCGGCGGGCTGGTGGTCACCCCTCCCATGCTGCCCCGCCCGGCGTTCCCCCCGGGGACTGGACTTCCCACGACTCGCCGCGATGTTCCCGCTGCCCGACCGGGGACGGGAGTGGGTCTGGGAGACTGCCAGGCCATGAGGACCGACGACTTCTGGCAGTTGATCGAGCAGGCTCGGGTCGGTGGCGGCGGTGAGGCGCCGGCGGTCGCCGCCCGGGCGGTCGCCCTGCTGGCCGAGCGCGATCCGGAGGACATCGTCGGGTACGCCCGCCACCAGCAGCGGGTGCTCGCCGCCTCCTACCAGGTCGACCTCTGGGGCGCGGCCTACCTGATCAACGGGGGCGCCTCCGACGACGACTTCGAGTACTTCCGGGGCTGGTTGATGACCCAGGGCCGGTCGGTCTTCGCCAGGGCGGTCGGTGACCCGGACGTGCTGGCCGAGCTGCCCCGGGTGCGGGCCGCCTCGCTCAGCGGCGAGGAGTTCCGCTGCCCGGAGATGCTCACGGTGCCCTGGGACGCGTACCGGAAGGCGACCGCGACCGAGCTGCCGGCGGAGCGCGACCCGGTCGCGGCACCCGACCTCAACGACTTCTGGGACTTCGACGACGAGGACGAGGCGCGCCGTCGGCTGCCCCGGCTGGCCGCGCTCTTCGTGGAGCCGCCCGAGGAGTGACCGCGGGCGGTGGGCCGGCACCCTGGAGTGATCGGACCGCGTCGCGGGCGACGTGGGAGCATAGAGGGGGCCGGCGTCGCGCCGGCCCGCTCACGTCAGCCGACCAGAACGGACAGCTGTGCCACCGACGCTCGATCCCGGCGCGAACGCTCCTGGTGCCACCGACCCGGCGCGCCTCAGGAACTTCGGCATCATCGCCCACATCGACCACGGGAAGTCGACGTTGGCCGACCGGATGCTGCAGCTCACCGGCGTGGTCGACCCCCGGCAGATGCGTGCCCAGTACCTCGACCGGATGGACATCGAGCGCGAGCGCGGCATCACCATCAAGAGCCAGGCCGTCCGGATGCCGTGGACCGTCCGCGAGGGGGAGCGGGCCGGCGAACAGGCCGTGCTCAACATGATCGACACCCCGGGTCACGTCGACTTCACCTATGAGGTCTCCCGGTCGCTGGCCGCCTGCGAGGGCGCGGTCCTGCTGGTCGACGCCGCCCAGGGCATCGAGGCGCAGACGCTGGCCAACCTCTACCTGGCGCTCGAGAACGACCTGCGCATCATCCCGGTCCTCAACAAGATCGACCTGCCGGCCGCCCAGCCGGAGAAGTACGCCGAGGAGTTGGCGCACCTGATCGGCGGCGACCCGGCGGACTGCATCAGGGTCTCCGGCAAGACCGGTGAGGGCGTGCCGTACCTGCTGGACGAGATCGTCCGGCAGTTCAGGCCGCCGGTCGGCGACGCCGCCGCGCCCGCCCGGGCGATGATCTTCGACTCGGTGTACGACGTCTACCGTGGCGTGGTCACCTACGTCCGGGTGATCGACGGCCTGATCAGTGCCCGGGACCGGATCAAGATGATGTCCACCGGTGCCGTGCACGAGTTGTTGGAGATCGGGGTGATCTCGCCGGAGATGGTGAAGGCCGACGCGCTCGGCGTCGGCGAGGTGGGCTATCTGATCACCGGCGTGAAGGACGTCCGGCAGTCCCGGGTCGGTGACACGGTCACCATCAACTCCCGGCCGGCGACCGAGGCGCTCGGTGGTTACAAGGATCCGAAGCCGATGGTCTACTCGGGGCTCTACCCGATCGACGGCTCGGACTACCCGAACCTCCGTGAGGCGCTGGACAAGCTCAAGCTGAACGACGCCGCGCTCGACTACGAGCCGGAGACCTCGGGGGCGCTGGGCTTCGGCTTCCGCTGCGGCTTCCTCGGCCTGCTGCACCTGGAGATTATCCGGGAGCGGCTGGAGCGGGAGTACAACCTCGACCTCATCTCCACCGCGCCGAACGTGGTCTACCGGGCCATCACGGATGACGGTGAGGAGATCGTGGTGACCAACCCGAGCGAGTACCCCACCGGCAAGATCGCCGAGGTGTACGAGCCGGTCGTCCGGGCCACCGTGCTGACCCCGAACGACTACGTCGGCGCGGTGATGGAGCTGTGCCAGGGGCGTCGGGGCAGCCTGCTCGGCATGGACTACCTCTCCGCCGACCGGGTGGAGCTGCGCTACACGCTGCCGCTCGCCGAGATCATCTTCGACTTCTTCGACCAGTTGAAGAGCCGGACCAAGGGCTACGCGTCGCTGGACTACGAGCCCTCCGGCGAGCAGGCGTCCGACCTGGTGAAGGTGGACATCCTCCTGCACGGCGAGCCGGTGGACGCGTTCAGCGCGATCGTGCACAAGGACAAGGCGTACAACTACGGGGTCAGCATCGCGGCGAAGCTGCGCAACCTGATCCCGCGCCAGCAGTTCGAGGTGCCCATCCAGGCGGCCATCGGCAGCCGGGTCATCGCCCGGGAGACCATCCGCGCCATCCGCAAGGACGTGCTCGCCAAGTGCTACGGCGGTGACATCAGCCGTAAGCGCAAGCTGCTGGAGAAGCAGAAGGAGGGCAAGAAGCGGATGAAGATGGTGGGCCGGGTGGAGGTCCCGCAGGAGGCCTTCATCGCCGCCCTCTCCTCCGACTCGGGGGACGGCAAGGCGGCCGGCAAGAAGTAGCTCCACCGTTCGTCGACGACGGCCGGCACCCCTGTCTCGGGCGGGATGCCGGCCGTTTCCGTCGGTGCGCGCGGGTCGTACCGGTGAATTTTTCGATGTTCCGTTACCCCGTGCCCGGGCCGGGAGGCCTGCCCTGACCTGCGCGGACGTGTCGTTCGGGAACCGACGCGACGGGTGTGCATCGACCTGGGACGACGCCTGTTCCGTTGAGTCGGTTTGGTTTTTCGGCGGTTCGGGCATCTACCGGTCACGACAAGAACCGCACACACCGTGCGACTCGAACATTCAGGAGGAGGGCGACCGTGGAGCTCACCGTTTGGGGCATCATCACCGCGATCGTTGTTGGTCTCATCGTCGGCGCTCTGGGCCGCCTGGTCGTGCCGGGCCGCCAGAACATGCCGATCTGGCTGCACATGCTGGTCGGCATCGGCGCCGCGCTGCTGGGCACGATCATCGCCCGGGCGTCGGGCTTCGCCGACACCGCCGGCTTCGACTGGCGTGAGTTCCTGCTGCAGGTCCTGCTGGCCGCGGTCGCCGTGGCCCTGGTCTCCGGCGTGGGTCGTCGTCGCGGCGTCACCCACCGGTAATTTCGCAACATCGCACGCTCAGCGGGCGTCCGTACCCCTCGGGTACGGGCGCCCGCTCGCGGTGGTGATCCGACAAAAGATCCGCGACACATGTCCGTCAACTGATGTGCGACAGATCCAGCGACCTAGCGGCAGGTTGCTGCCGACGAAGCGAACGCCACCGGCACGAGATCCGCTACCGGCGTTCGGCGCTGGGCACCGCCGCGGTCGATCGGCGGTCTTGAGCACCCACACCTGCCGCGAGTCGCGCCGGCGACGGTCGCAGGGTTGACCGGTCCTCAACTCCCGAATTGCGGATGGAACGCTCGCGCTACGCCCGCAATGCCGCGGCTGTAGCCGCGACGAAGCCGTCGGGGTTGTCCAGCATGATGTTGTGGCCGGCGTCTGGCACGGCGACCACCCGCACGCCGGCGTCGGTCAGGGCGCGCGCACCGATCGGTTCGTTGTCGGCCGGGTGGAGGTATGTGCGCGGCACGGGCAGTTCGAGCAGCAGATCACGCATGGTGGGGGTGGTGCCGCGGCCGAGGTGTGCCGCGGTGCGGTAAAGCGCCTCCGGACCAGTGAGTCGCATCGTCGCCGCCCAGGCCGTGCCGACTCGGGTGAGCGTCTCGGCTCGGCCGTCGCCGTGTACGAACTGCTCCTCGGTGTAGCGGGCGTGGATGCCGACGCCCGGAGGCTGCGGGTCGAGGGTGGCGTCGACAAGGACCAGTGCGGAAACAAGGTGTGGATGGCGGGCGGCCAGGACGATGGCTACGGCGCCGCCCATGCTGTGTGCGATCACCTCTGTGGCGCCGACCCCGGCTGCTGTCAGCGCGGTAGCGAGGAGGTCGGCGTGCTCCTCCAGCGTGTACGAGGCGTCGGCGGGCCGGTCGCTGATGCCGTGCCCGAGCAGATCCATCAGCAGGCTGCGCCGTCCGGCGAGGGCGGGGTTGGTGGCCACCGCCGCGTAGTACGCCGGCGAGGAGGCGCCGAGCCCGTGCAGGTAGACCCGAGTGGGTTCGGCGCCGGGGAGCTCCACCCAGCGGATCGTCGTGCCATCTGGTCGCACCTGGGCGCCGCGCATCACGTACCTCCTGACCGGTACCTCGTGTTCGAGGTATCACGCTGTCGAGGTAAGCTAGCACGGTGTTGGAGTTCGCGATAATGGGCTTCCTGGCCGACGCCCCGTTGCACGGGTACGAGCTGCGCAGACGCGTGGCTGCACTCACGGGCCACGTCCGGCCGATCGCGGACGGGACGCTGTACCCGACGATCAAACGCATGGAACGTGCGGGCTTGCTGCGTCGCGACGTGCAGGCTGGCCAGGTGGCGGCACCACGGCACGTGCTGATCCTGAGCCCGGCCGGACACGCGGAGTTGCTGCGTCAGCTCCGCACACCCGACGAGCTGTTCATCACCGACGAGAACCGCTGGTTCACGCTGCTGGCCTTCCTGCACCATCTCGACGACCCAGCAGCCCAAGGGGCCGTGCTGCACCGCCGGCTCAGTTTCCTCACCCAGCCGGCGAGCTTCTTCTGGGACGGCGACCGACCGCTGCGCGCCGACGACTTTCCCGACGACCCCTTCCGCCGAGGACTGTTCCGCATCGCCACCGCCACCAGCCGCACCGAGATCGCCTGGCTGCGGGAAATGCTGACATCACTCACGCGATGACCACCCGGATCGACTTCGGTAGGCCGACTGTCCGCAGCCCACACCAACGCGCACATCTGCCGCTGTCCGCGCGTGCATCCCGAGTCCGGTGCGTCCCCGGTCGACGCCGAGATCTAGGCTCGGGCCATGGGTGCGGTGCTCCGTCGAAGTGGCCTGATACTCGAGGTTCCCGAGGCGGAAGCGGCAGTGGGACGCCACCGTGACGTGCTCGACGCCAGCGCCCGGCTAGGGGTCCCGGCCCACGTCACCGTGCTGTTCCCGTTCGTGCCTCCAGCTCAGATCGACCTGGTGGTCGTAGCTGAGCTTCGGCGGATCTTCGCCAACACCGCGGCGTTCGACTTCCGACTGACCCGCACCGCATGGTTTGGCGACGAGGTTCTGTGGCTCGCGCCGGAGGATCCCCAGCCCTTCCGGATCCTCACAGAGCTCGTGCACACAGCCTTCCCGAATTTCCCGCCGTTCGAGGGGCAGTTTGACGACGTCGTGCCTCACCTGACAGTGGCTCATGGCTGCGACTTGGAGGACATGCAAGCTGCAGAACGGGCCCTCGAACAGCATCTGCCCATCGTGGGACGTGCTCGGAAGATGACGCTCATCGCTCAGGCCGATGACAGCGACACTTGGATCAGGCAGACCACGTTTCCGTTGGCTGAGCCGGACAGGAGTTGAACGTCCTCTCTTGCCGCTGGTCGGTGCCGGCGGATCGCGGAAGGTTGGGCGAGGAACGCGGGATCAAGACGCGGCGATGACCGCCGGCATTCGATGTTCGGCGATACGGCTCCTGCGGAGACCATGGCGGATGACCGAGACTGTAGCGATGTCTCAAGATGTCGGGGGTGCGCCGCGCACGCAGGTAGCAATCACCGCTCTGGTCATCGTCGCCGGCGTGCTCATCCTCTTCGTCCCCGCCAGTGACGAGGGCAGAGTCCTCGTGCCCCTCACGGCGCGCCGTTGAGGTCGCTGACCGAACGTCCGCTTCTGCGCGATCAGCGCGCCGAGGTGTCGCAGATCAGTTGGCGGACATGTGTCCCGCATCAGTCGACGGAGGACAGCGCCCCCGCTCGCGTGTGACGTGACCGGGCCGCCTCCGCCCGGGTTGACCGTGAGTCGGAAGGGACCGCCACGGCGGGCCACCGGGTTGGCCGTGCCGCTGCGGACCGGTCGCCCACCTTCGTCGGGTCCAGATTTCTCGGAAGTATCCGCAGCCCAGCGAGATTCCATCCCCGATCGGCCCGAAAGTCGGTTTGGAAAATCGCGGGTTCGGGAACTTATCGATCACGCTAACAACCACACATCGTGTGACATACCTAGAGAAGGAGGACGGTCGTGGAGTTCACCGTCTGGGGCATCATCACCGCCATCGTCGTCGGCCTGATCGTCGGCGCGCTGGGCCGCCTGGTCGTGCCGGGTCGGCAGAACATGCCGATCTGGCTGCACATGCTGGTCGGCATCGGCGCCGCGCTGCTGGGCACGATCATCGCCCGGGCGTCGGGCTTCGCCGACACCGCCGGCTTCGACTGGCGCGAGTTCCTGCTGCAGGTCCTGCTCGCCGCGGTCGCCGTGGCCCTGGTCTCCGGCGTGGGTCGTCGTCGCGGCGTCACCCACCGGTAATTTCGCCACACCGCATTCTCAGCGGGCGCCCGACCCCCAGGGGTCGGGCGCCCGCTCGCGTGTGTCCGGTTGCCTCCGTCGCCGGGCTCCCGCAGCCGCCGTCCGGCCCTGCCCCGCCGCCTGCGGGCTGCGGTACGGTCGCCTCGCCCGTCGCCACCCCCTGTCGTAAAGGAATTTTTCCTACTAGGGTGCGGCAGAGAAGGTTTGTGCCAAGCGGCGCGAGGGAGAAGTGGCGTGAACAGGTGGAAGCGGCTGGCTCCGGTCACCGCCGTCGTGGCCTCGGCCGCGATGGTGCTCGCCGGTTGCGGGGGCTCCGGCGATGACGAAACCGCCGACAACAGCAAGCTGACGGTCTGGATGATGGGCGAGGGCGGCGACGCCCAGACGACGTTCCTCGACGGCGTCGAGACCGAGTTCAAGAAGAAGCATCCGGACACCGACGTGGTCGTCCAGTACATCCCCTGGCTGGAGGCGCCGAAGAAGTTCCAGGCCGCCCTCGCCGGCGGTGAGGGGCCGGACGTCACCGAGCTGGGCAACACCGAGACCCAGGGCTGGGCCGCCCAGGAGGCGCTCGCCGACGTCACGGACAAGTTCGCCGGCTGGACCGAGGGGAAGGACATCCTTCCCGACCTGGTGAAGAACGCCCAGCTCGACGGCAAGCAGTACGGCGTCCCCTGGTACGCGGGCGTCCGGGCCATCTACTACCGCACCGACTGGTTCGCCGAGGCCGGCGTGCAGCCGCCGACGAACTGGGAGGAGCTGGTCTCCGTCGCCAAGGCGGTGCAGGCCAAGAAGCCGGGCACCTACGGCATCGCACTGCCGGGCAACTCCGAGCTGCCCTTCTACTCCTTCCTCTGGGGTGCCGGCGGGGAGATCGCCACCAAGCAGGGTGACAGCTGGAAGTCCGGCTACAACACGCCGGAGGCGCAGAAGGCGGTCAAGTTCTGGACGGACCTGGTGACCGTGCACAAGGTCGCCCCGCCGGCCGCCGCCGGCTGGAACGAGGTCGACGCCCGGACCCAGTTCGCCACCGGCAAGGCCGCCATGGCGTTCGCCGGCAGCTGGCAGGGCGGCGCGATGAAGAAGGACAACCCGGAGATCGAGAAGGTGTGGGGCACGTTCCCCATCCCCGGCCCGGACGGCAAGCCGGCCCCGGCCTTCGCCGGCGGCTCCGACATCGCGCTCTGGAAGGACAGCAAGCGTCAGGCGCTGGCCTGGGACTACCTGACCGTGCTGCTCAGCAAGCAGAAGGACAAGGAGTTCGCCAGCAGCCTGAACTTCTTCCCGGTCTACTCCGACCTGGTCGGCGGCAACAACTACGCCAACGACAAGGTGATGGGCGCGTTCGCCACCACCATGCAGAACACCAAGCTCACCCCGCTGACCCCGAAGTGGGTCGAGGTCAGCCGGACCAAGACCGTGACCCAGGCGATGAACAGCTCGGTCATCAAGGGCCAGAAGACGGTCGAGCAGGCCACGGCCGACGCGGCGGGCGAGATGGAAGGCATCTTGAACAGCAAGTGAGCACACTGACCAAGCCCACCGGGACGGCCGCCGCGCGGGAGACCCCCGCGCGGCGGCGGCCCCGCGTGGACCGCCTGCCGTACCTGCTCCTGCTGCCCTGCCTGGTGGTGATCGGGGTGCTGCTGCTCTGGCCGCTCGGCCAGGTGGTGGCGATGTCGTTCTACAAGCTGGACAGCGTCCGGCAGTTGCGCGGCGACCGCGAGTGGCCGTGGGTGGGGCTGGCCAACTACACCCAGATCCTCGGCGACCCGTTCTTCCGCACGGTGCTGCGCAACACGGTGCTCTTCGCCGCGGCGAACGTGGTGCTCACGATGATCCTGGGCACCCTGGTGGGGCTGCTGCTCAACCGGCTCGGCAAGCGGATGGCCACCTTCGTCGCCAGCTGCGTGATGCTCGCCTGGGCCACCCCGGCGCTGACCGGCACCATCGTCTGGAAGTGGATCTTCGACGACACGTCCGGCCTGGTGACCTGGCTGTTCAACAAGCTGCCGGACGGCCTGTCGACGGCGCTCTTCGGGCGCAGCGACTGGACCGGGTACGGCTGGTTCAACTCGCCGCTGCTCTTCTTCGCCATCCTCACCCTGGTGGTGGTCTGGCACTCGTTCCCGTTCATCGCGGTCAGCGTGCTCGCCGGGCTGAAGAGCGTGCCGAGCGAACTGCACGAGGCGGCCCGGGTCGACGGGGCCGGGCCGTGGAAGGTCTTCTGGAGGATCACCTTCCCGCTGCTCCGGCCGGTCTTCGGGATCCTGATCGTGCTCTCCACCATCTGGGACTTCAAGGTCTTCACCCAGCAGTTCGTGCTGGCCGGCGGCACCCAGGACCGGCCGACGTTCATGCTCTCCATCTACTCGTACGCCGAGGCCTTCTCGCCGCCGCCGAAGTACGGCGTGGGCTCGGCGATCGCGGTCATCCTCACGCTGATCCTGCTGGTGGTGACCGGTCTGTACGTCCGGATGGTGCTCAGGCAGGAGGACGAGTCGTGAAGAAGGTCGCCCTCAACGCGGCCGGCCTGCTGGTGGCGCTCTTCGCGGCGTTCCCGGTCTACTGGATGGTCGCCACCTCGCTGAAGCCGAACCGGGAGATATTTGCGGCGACCCCCCGACCGGTGCCGGCCGAGCCGACCCTGGAGCACTACCGGGAGATCCTCACCGGCAACCTGATCCCGGGCGTGACCTTCGCCGACTTCTTCCTCAACAGCGCGCTCGTCGCGGTGAGCACGGTCCTGCTCAGCGGGCTGGTGGCGCTGCTGGCCGCGACCGCGGTGGCGCGGTTCCGGTTCCGGCTGCGGACCAGCTTCCTGATCATGCTGCTGGTGGTCCAGATGATCCCGCTGGAAGCGCTGGTCATCCCGCTGTTCCTGATGATCCAGCGGCTCGGGCTCTACAACACCCTGCCCAGCCTGATCCTCACGTACCTCGGCTTCTCGCTGCCGTTCGCGGTCTGGATGCTGCGCGGCTTCGTGGCGGCGGTGCCGAAGGAGCTGGAGGAGGCAGCGGCGATCGACGGGGCGAGCCGGGCGCAGACGTTCCGGCGGATTCTCTTCCCGCTGGTGGCCCCCGGCCTGGTGGCGACGAGCATCTTCTCGTTCATCACCGCCTGGAACGAGCTGATCTTCGCGCTGACCTTCGTCAACGACCAGAACCGGTACACCCTGCCGGTGGCGATGACCTTCTTCTTCGGCCGCGACGACACCGCCTGGGGTTCGGTGATGGCCGCCTCGACGCTGTTCACCCTGCCGGTGGTCATCTTCTTCCTGCTGGTGCAGCGCCGGATGGTCTCCGGCCTGGTCGCCGGCGCGGTCAAGGGCTGAGCCCGGCCGCTGTCGCGGATCTTCGCCCGCGGTTAGGCTCACCGCCATGACTGGCAGGGTGGCGGCGGTGAACCTCGGCGTGGTGACCGAGGCGGAGTGGGCGGGCGACGCGAGCGGCCGCACCGGCATCGACAAGCGGCCGGTGAACGGGCCGGTGCTGCTGCGGGTCGACGGCGTGGAGGGCGACTTCATCGGCGAGCGGGCCCACCACGGCGGCCCCGACCAGGCGGTCTACGCCTACGCCGAGGAGGACGCCCAGTGGTGGGCGGCCGAAATGGACACCGGCATCCGCCCCGGCGGCTTCGGCGAGAACCTCACCACCTGGGCGATCGACATCACCGGCGCGGTGATCGGTGAGCAGTGGGCGGTCGGCTCCGCGCTGCTCCAGGTGACCAAGCCCCGCACCCCGTGCACCACCTTCGCCGGCTTCTGGGGCGTACCCGACCTGATCAAGCGGTTCACCGCTCGGGCGGCGCCGGGGGCGTACCTGCGGGTGCTGCGCGAGGGCGAGGTCGGCGCGGGTGACCCGGTCGAGGTGGTGGACCGCCCCGCGCACGGCGTGACCATCGGCGAGGTGTTCCGGGCGATGAGCCTGGAGCCGGAGCTGCTGCCCCGGCTGCTCGACGTGCCCGAGCTGCCCGAGCCGCTGCGGGACCGGGTCCGCCGCCGGCTCGCCGACACCCACTGACCGGGCCGGCGCCTCACTGCTCGGCGGCGAAGACCTCCGCCAGCACCCGGCCGCCGGTCGGCCGGCCATCGGCCACCCTGGCCCAGTTGCCGCCCCGGGCGGTCCACTCCAGATCGCCGAAGCGGACCCGCTTCACCCCGTGGTCGGTGGCGTGGGAGACCAGCCAGTGCGCGTACCGCCAGCCGTCGCGGTCGTCGGCCGCCGGCACGGTCAGCCCGGTCAGCTCGGCCGCCGTCGCGGTGGCCGGCAGACCCCAGTCGAGGGTCAGGCCCTGGGTGAGCGCGGCCGCGGCCGCCGCGCCGCGCATCGCCGGCGTCCGGCCCACCGTGCAGGCCACCGCGCCGGTCGCGTCGCCGAGCAGGGCCCGGGTCAGCACCTGCGACTCGTCCGCCCACTTCTGGTAGGCGGTGGGGAACGCCGAGCGCTGCACCGCCTGGGCGGCCTCGGTGACCTCCATGTCCTGCCAGCCGCGCACCTTCTTCAGCGCGGCGTAGAACCGGTCCGCCGCGTACCGCTCGTTGCGGATCTCCTCGGGGGTGCCCCAACCCTGGCTCGGGCGCTGCTGGAACAGGCCGATCGAGTCCCGGTCGCCGTCGGGCAGGTTGCGCAGGTCGGACTCCTGGTAGGCGGTGGCCAGGGCGACCACGACCGCCCGCTCGGGCATCTGCCGCTGCATGCCGATCGCGGCGATGGTCGCGGCGTTCGCCATCTGGTCGGCGTCCAGGATGACGGTGCCGTCGGCCTGGACGGTGCAGGTGCGACTGGCCACCGGGAGTCGAAGCTGCCCGCCGAGTTGGCGGATGACGACGAACACCCCGAGCAGGGCGATCACCGCCACGACCACACCGGCTGTCACGAATGCCCGAGTTCGCACCCGCACCTCCCTTTCGACAGTTCGCCAAGCGTACGTCCCGGAAGACGCGAGCCGGGTCGGCCGACCGGTTCACATTCCCGGGAGCAAACAGAGAAAACGGTCTAATCGATTGGCACCCAGCTCGCGTTCCTTTTTTCGCGGAAGGCCAGCACCCCTTCGCGGCCCTCGTCGGAGAGGAAGTAGCCGGTGGACAGCGCGGCCAGGTCGGCGATCTCGGCGCGCAGGTCGGTCGCGGCCGGCCGGCGCAGCAGCTCCTTCGCCCCGGCCAACGCCCCCGGGGCGCCGCGTACCAGCGACGCGCAGTAGCGCTCCACGGCGGCGGCCAGGTCGCCCGCCGGCACCGCGGCGGTCACCAGGCCGATCTCGGCGGCCCGCCGACCGTCGAAGGTGTCCCCGGTGAGGTACAGCTCGGCGGCGGCCCGGGGGTGCAGCCGGGGGAGCACGGTGGCCGAGATGACCGCCGGGATCACCCCGATCCGCACCTCGGTGAAGGCGAACGTCGCCTCCTCGGCGCAGACCGCCAGGTCGGCCGCCGCGATCAGGCCCAGCCCGCCGGCCCGGGCCGGCCCGGCCACCTTCGCCAGCACCGGCTTCGGGCACTCCCAGACCGCCGCGAGCACGTCACCGAGCATCCCGGCGGGCACCCTGCCGCTGGCGTACGCGGCCGCGGTCTCCTTCAGGTCCGCCCCGGAGCAGAAGACCGGGCCGGTGTGGTCCAGCACGACCGCCCGGACCGTGTCGTCGGCGACCGCGTCGGCGAGCCCGGCCAGCAGCTCGGTCATCAGGGGAGTGGAGAGCGCGTTGCGGTTGTGCGGGCTGTCCAGGGTGAGGGTGGTCACCCCGCGGGCCGTGGAGACCCGCACGAGCGCGTCGGGAGAGGTCATGCCGGGCACACTAGTGGCCATGCCCGGCGTCCTTCCAGAAGGCGAGACCGTCCCCGTCGACGGCTCGCTGCCCGCCGCCGCCCTGACCTCGGTCGGCGCGCGCGGTTTCGGGGTGTACGTGCACGTCCCGTTCTGTGCCAGCCGCTGCGGCTACTGCGACTTCAACACCTACACGGCGGCGGAGCTGGGCGGGGGCGCCGACCGCGAGTCGTACGCCGACACCGTGCTGGCCGAGCTGGCGTTGGCCGCCCGGGTGCTCGGTGCCACCCCGCCGCCGCGGGTGGACACCGTCTTCGTCGGGGGCGGCACCCCGACCCTGCTCCCCGCCGACGACCTGGCGCGGATCCTGGACGGCATCGACCGGACCTGGGGGCTGGCCGCCGACGCGGAGGTCAGCACCGAGGCCAACCCGGAGTCGGTCACCCCCGAGTCGCTGCGGACGCTGCGGGCGGCCGGGTACACCCGGATCTCGCTGGGTATGCAGTCCGCCGCGCCGGGGGTGCTGGCGATCCTCGACCGCAAGCACAGCGCCGGCCGGGCCACCGCCGCCGCCCTGGAGGCCCGCGACGCCGGGTTCGACCACGTCAACCTGGACCTGATCTACGGCACGCCGGGGGAGAGCGCCGACGACTTCGCCGCCTCGCTGGAGCGGGTGGTGGCGGCCGGGGTGGATCACGTCAGCGCGTACGCCCTGATCGTGGAGGACGGCACCCGGCTGGCCGCCCGGATGCGTCGGGGCGAGCTGCCGTACCCCTCCGACGACGTGGCGGCCGACCGCTACCTGGCCGCGGAGGCCGCCCTCGACGCGGCCGGATTCTCCTGGTACGAGGTTTCCAACTGGGCCCGTTCCGAGGCGGCCCGGTGCCGGCACAACCTGCTCTACTGGACCGGCGCGGACTGGTGGGGGCTCGGCCCCGGCGCGCACAGCCACGTCGGCGGGGTGCGCTGGTGGAACGTCAAGCACCCCTCGGCGTACGCGAAGCGCCTTGCGGCGGGGGAGTCACCCGGCCTGGCCCGGGAGCTGCTCACGCCCGACGAGGCGCACATGGAGGACGTGATGCTGCGGCTGCGGCTCGCCTCCGGGCTGCCGCTGGACGCCCTGGACGGGCCCGGCCGGGCGGGCGCCGAGCGGGCGCTCGCCGACGGCCTGCTGGCTCCGGCGCAGTTCGCCGCCGGGCGGGCGGTGCTCACCCTGCGCGGGCGGCTGCTCGCCGACGCGGTGGTACGCGACCTGCTGCCCTGAGCGGGCGGAGCGGCCGGCCGGCCCGGAGGCCGGCCGGCGGCTCACTTGATCATGCTGATGCTCATCGGGTAGCGGTAGAGCACACCCTCGTTGGCCTTGACGCCGCCCAGGATGCCGAAGACCACACCGAGGATGACCGCCGCGGCGACCGGGATGAAGCCGATCACGGCACAGACCAGGATCCAGCCGACCAGACCGATGATCGACCAGAGCAGCTGGAAGTTGAGCGCCGCGACGGCGTGCTGCCGCACGGTCGGCGACTGGTTGCCGCGGGCCAGCATGGCGACCAGCGGGGGAAGCCAGCCGAGCACACCGCCGCTGACGAACATCGCCGCGGCGCCGCCGAAGTGCGCGATCAGCGCCCAGGTCTTGTCCTCGTTGTTGGCCCAGCCGCCGCTCGGGGCGCCGTACGCGCCGCCGGTCGGATAGCCGACGCCGGGCGCGGAGTAACCGCCGGGCGGGGGGTAGCCGCCCGACGGTGGCTGGCCCCCGGGAGGTGGCGGATAGCCGCCGGGCGGGGGATAGCCGCCCGCTCCGGGTGCCCCGGACAGTGGTGCGGTGGGGGGCTCGTACGACGAGCCCGAGGGGGCGGTCGGGTCCGGCTGGGCGCCGGGGTCGCCCGCGCCCGGAGGGCGAGGTGGTTCAGTCATGGACGTCACGGTAGGGGCTGGTGGCAAGGGGGCACCAGAGCGACAACGCCCGGGATGTCCGGCTGATCGGCCCTGGTGCCGCACCGACGGTCCGGCGCTGATCATCGCGTCAGTGGGGCCGCCGACGTAGACTGGCACTCGCTACAGTCGAGTGCCAGAGCGCTCGCCCGCGCGCACGCGCCCGGGCCGACGTGCGTCAGGAGGTGGGGAGATGGGTCTCGACGACCGCAAACTGGCCGTCCTGCGCGCGATCGTCGAGGACTACGTGGCCACGCAGGAGCCGGTCGGCAGCCGCGCGCTCGTCGAGCGGCACCAGCTGGGCGTCTCCCCGGCGACGGTCCGCAACGACATGGCCGTGCTGGAGGAGGAGGGCTACATCCGGCAGCCGCACACCAGTGCCGGCCGGGTGCCCACCGACCGCGGCTACCGGCTCTTCGTCGACCGGCTCTCCCGGGTCAAGCCGCTCAGCCCGGCCGAGCGCCGGGCCATCGAGCGCTTCCTGGTCGGTGCGGTCGACCTCGACGACGTGGTGCACCGCACCGTCCGGCTGCTGGCGCAGCTGACCCGGCAGGTGGCCGTGGTGCAGTACCCCTCGCTGGCCCGCTCCTCGGTGCGGCACCTGGAGCTGGTGCCGATCTCCACCACCCGGCTGATGCTCGTCATGATCGCCGACACCGGCCGGGTCGAGCAGCGGCTGGTCGAGCTGCCCACGCCGATCCCCGCCGAGGACGTCACCGACCTGCGCCGGCTGGTCAACGAGAAGCTGGTCGGCAGCCGGCTGTCGGAGACCCCGCCGCTGGTCCAGGCGCTGGTCGAGGAGGCCGCGCCGCACCTGCGCGGGGCGATGACCACGCTGTCGACCGTGCTGCTGGAGACGCTGGTCGAGCGGCACGAGGAGCGGATCGCGCTGGCCGGCACCGCCAACCTCACCCGGGGCGGCCTGCTCGACTTCCAGGGCTCGCTGCGACCCATCCTGGAGGCCCTGGAGGAGGAGGTGGTGATGCTCAAGCTGATCGGCGAGGCGGAGTCCACCACCACCCGGGTGCTGATCGGCGACGAGAACGAGATCGACAACCTGCGGGCCGCCTCGGTGGTCAGCACCGGGTACGGGCCGGGGGCGACCGCGCTCGGGGGGCTCGGCGTGTTGGGCCCCACCCGGATGGACTACCCCGGCACCATCGCCACGGTGAGGGCCGTGGCACGCTACGTGGGCGAGCTGCTGGCCCAGAACTGACCCAGGCAGGGGCCGGCGGCCGGCTCCGGCCGACGACCGGCGCAACGCGAGACGAACATGAGGACATCGAACGCAGTGGCCAGGGACTACTACGGCATTCTCGGCGTGAGCCGGGAGGCCTCCGACGACGAGATCAAGCGCGCCTACCGCAAGCTGGCGCGGCAGTTCCACCCGGACGTCAATCCGGACCCGGAGGCACAGGAGAAGTTCAAGGACATCAACGCCGCGTACGAGGTCCTCTCGGACGACCGGAAACGGCAGATCGTCGACCTGGGCGGTGACCCGCTCGCCCCGGGCGGCGGGGGTGCCGGTGGACCTGGGGGGCCCGGTGGGGCGGGGCCGTTCGTCGGCTTCCAGGACATCATGGACGCCTTCTTCGGCGGCGCCGCCGGTGGCGCCCGGGGGCCGCGGCCGCGTACGCGGCCGGGCGCCGACGCGATCCTGCGGCTGGAACTCGACCTGCACGAGACGGCGTTCGGCGTCGAGGCGCCGATCACCGTCGACACCGCCGTGCTCTGCACCACCTGCTCGGGCGCGGGCACCGCGGCCGGCACCCACCTGGCCACCTGCGAGGCGTGCGGTGGCCGGGGCGAGGTGCAGTCGGTCCAGCGGACCTTCCTCGGCCAGGTGGTCTCCGCCCGCCCGTGCACCGTCTGCCAGGGCTACGGCAGCACCATCCCGCACCCCTGCCCGACCTGCGCCGGTGACGGCCGGGTCCGCACCCGCCGCTCGCTGACCGTCAAGATCCCCGCCGGGGTCGAGGACGGCATGCGGATCCGGCTGGCCCAGCAGGGCGAGGTCGGGCCGGGCGGTGGCACCGCCGGCGACCTCTACGTGGAGATCCACGAGCGGACGCACGACGTCTACTCCCGCAAGGGCGACGACCTGCACTGCCGGGTCACCGTGCCGATGACCGCCGCCGCGCTCGGCACCCGGCTGACCATCAAGACCCTCGACAGCGAGGAGACGGTGGACGTCAAGGCCGGTACCCAGCCGGGCAGCACCCTGCGGCTGCGCGCCCGGGGCGTACCGCACCTGCGCGGCACCGGCCGGGGTGACCTCTACGTCCACCTCGACGTGCGCACCCCCACCAAGCTCGACGCCGACCAGGAGAAGATGCTCCGCGACTTCGCCAAGACCCGGGGCGAGGAGGTCGCCGAGCTGACCAAGCAGGGCGGCTTCTTCTCCCGGATGCGCGACGCCTTCAACGGGCACGCCTGAGGTGTCGGCGCCGCTGTTCCTGGTCGAGGCGCTGCCCACCGGCGACTCGCTGACCCTGGACGGGCCGGAGGGGCACCACGCCGCGAACGTGCAGCGGCTGCGCGTCGGCGAGGAGCTGCTGCTGGCCGACGGCCGGGGCGGCACCGCCGCCGCGGTGGTCGCCGCCGTCGGCCGGGGCGTGCTCGACCTGCGGGTCACCTCCCGGGGGTACGTCGACGCGCCGGTGCCCCGGGTCGTCGTGGTGCAGGGCATCGCCAAGGGGGACCGGGGCGAGCTGGCCGTGCAGGCGATGACCGAGGTCGGGGTGGACGAGATCGTGCCCTGGGCGGCGTCCCGCTCGGTCACCCAGTGGCGCGGTGACCGGGGCGTACGGGCCCGGGAGAAGTGGGCGGCGACCGCGCGGGAGGCGGCCAAGCAGGCCCGCCGGGCGTGGCTGCCGGTGGTGGCCGGCGCCCCGGACGAGTCGACCGGCACGGTGGCCCGCCGGATCGCCGGCGCGGGTGCGGCGTTCGTGCTGCACGAGGAGGCCGAGGAGCGGCTGACCACGGCCGAGCTGTCCGGAACCGGGGAGATCGTGCTGGTGGTCGGGCCGGAGGGCGGCATCGCCCCGGTGGAGCTGACCGCGTTCGTCGAGGCGGGCGCCCGGCCGGTCCGGCTGGGCCCGTCGGTGCTGCGCACCTCGACCGCCGGGGTCGCCGCGCTCAGCGTGCTCGCCACCCGCCTCGGACGCTGGTAGGCGACGGGCTCAGGGGCGGGGGAAGACCGGCACCGGCTCCTCCTCCGGGCGCAGGTCCAGGCCGGCCGGGCCGACGATCAGCGGATCGGGCACGCCGACCACGTCCGGGTCCCGGCCGGTGTAGTCGAAGCGGCTCAGCACGTGCCGCATCGCCTCCAGCCGGGCCCGCTTCTTGTCGTTGCTCTTCACCACCGTCCACGGCGCGTCGGCGGTGTCGGTCCAGAAGAACATCGCCTCCTTCGCCTCGGTGTACTCGTCCCAGCGGTCCAGCGAGGCGAGGTCCATCGGGGAGAGCTTCCACTGCCGTACCGGGTCGACCTGGCGGACGGCGAAGCGGGTGCGCTGCTCGTTCTGCGACACCGAGAACCAGAACTTGACCAGCCGGATGCCGGAGCGGACCAGCATCCGTTCCAGCTCGGGGGCCTGGCGCAGGAACTCCAGGTACTCGTTGCGGGTGCAGAAGCCCATCACCCGCTCCACGCCGGCCCGGTTGTACCAGGACCGGTCGAAGAGCACGATCTCGCCGGCCGCCGGCAGGTGCGCCAGCCAGCGCTGGAAGTACCACTGGCCGGCCTCCCGCTCGTTCGGCTTGACCAGCGCCACCACCTTCGCGCCGCGCGGGTTGAGGTGCTCCATGAAGCGCTTGATGGTGCCGCCCTTGCCGGCCGCGTCCCGCCCCTCGAAGAGGATCACCAGCCGCTCGCCGGACTCCTTGACCCAGTCCTGGAGCTTGAGCAGCTCGATCTGGAGCAGCCGCTTGTGGTGGTCGTACTCGTCGCGGGGCATCCGCTCGTCGTACGGGTAGTCCTCGCGCCAGGTGTCCACCGGGGTGCCGTCGGGTCGCAGCAGCACCGGGTCGTCGTCGTGCCCGGCGTCCACCCGGAAGTCGGCGGAGAGGTCCAGCGGGGTGGGGGTGTCGTTCATGCCCTGGGCAGTTACCCCGCCGGGCGGTGTTCAGCCACGTCCGGCCGGCTGGCAGTTTGCTGAACGGTGCCGGTCAGGTGCGCAGGTAGGAGGCGCCGTTGAGGTCGACGACGGTGCCGGAGGCCCACTCGGCCGCCGGGGAGGCGAGCCAGTGCACCGCCGCGGCGATCTCCTCGGGGCGGGCGACCCGGCCGAACGGGCTCTGCGCCCGGACGGCGTCGCCGCGCGGCGACTTCAGGTGCTCGTTGGTCATGTCGGTCTCGACGAAGCCGGGGGCGACGGTCGCCACCGCGATGCCGTACGGCGCCAGCGCCACCGCGAGCGACTGCCCCATCGCGTTCAACCCGGCCTTGCTGGCCCCGTAGGCGGGGTTCGCCGGCTCGCCCCGGAACGCGCCCCGGGAGGAGACGTTGACGATCCGGCCGCCCCGGTCGCGCATGTGCTGGGCGGCGCACCAGGAGGCGTTCGCCGCCCCGAACAGGTTGGTGTCCAGGACCTCGCGCCAGCGCTGCCGCCACTGGTCGTAGGAGCTTTCGAAGACCGGGTGCGGTGGGTCCGCCGGGCCGAAGACGCCGGCGTTGTTGACCAGCACGTCCAACCCGCCGAGCAGCTCGGCCGCCTCGTCGACCATGGCCCGTACCCCGTCGGGGTCGGCCAGGTCGGCGCGGACCACGACGTGGCCCTCGCCGGGCAGTTCCGTCCGCAGCCGTTCGGCCAGCTCCGCCGAGTCGCGGTGGTGGATCGCCACCCGGTCCCCGCCCGCGGCGAACGCCCGGGCCACCGCCCGCCCGATGCCCCGCGAGGCTCCCGTCACCAGTACCGCCCGTGAAGTCACGGGGCACATCATGCCCCAGCGGCCCGACGCGCCTTACCATGCCCCGATGGGATCCGACTGCCTGTTCTGCCGCATCGTCGCCGGGGAGATCCCGGCCACGATCGTCCGGGAAACCGCCACCACGCTCGCCTTCCGTGACATCGGCCCGAAGGCCCCGGTGCACGTCCTGGTGATCACCAAGGAGCACTACGCCGACGTGGCCACGCTCGCGCAGGGCGACCCGGCGCTGGCCGGCGAGGTGCTGGCCACGGCCGCCGCCGTGGCCGAGGACGAGGGGCTGCTCGGCGACGGCTTCCGGCTGATGTTCAACACCGGCAGGTACGGCGGCCAGGAGGTCTTCCACGTCCACGCGCACCTGCTCGGCGGCGCCCCGCTGGGCCCGATGCTGGCCCGGGACCTGGCGTGACGGGAGGGGACGACCGGCTCGGCCGGCTGGTCCGCCGGGTCCAGGCGCAGGCCCGGGTGCCGGCGCTCGCGGTGGCCCTGCACCGCGCCGACCGGCCGCTGTGGACCTGCGAGGTCGGCGGCACCGGCAACGACACCGACCTCGGTCCGGGCACCCACTTCCGGATCGGTTCGGTGACCAAGACGTTCACCTCCGTGCTGGTGATGCAGTGCCGCGACGACGGGCTGCTCGACCTGGACGACCCGCTCGACCGGCACCTGGACCTGCCGGCGCACGGCGACCTGACCGTGCGCCGGCTGCTCTCGCACACCGCCGGCCTGCAACGGGAGCCGTACGGGGACGTCTGGGACAGCCTGCGCGCCCCGGCGGTCGACGAGCTGGTCGCCGACCTGGCCAGGGTGGAGAAGGTGCTGCCGACCGGCCGCCGCTACCACTACTCCAACCTGGGGATGGCGCTGCTCGGCCGGCTGGTCGGCCAGTTGCGCGGGGGAACCTGGGCCGAGGTGCTCGCCGAGCGGGTGCTCGGCCCGCTCGGGCTGGCCCACACCTCGGTGACGCCGGGACCGGACGCGGCGACCGGCTTCCTGGTGGACGCGTACTCCGACGAGGCGCACCCGGAGCCGCCGACCGACTTCGGCGCGGTGGGCCCGGCCGCCCAGCTCTGGAGCACCGCGACGGACATGGCCCGGTGGGCGGCGTTCCTGGCCGATCCGGCGGCGCTGGACCCGGCCGGCGCGGTGCTCGCCCCGGCCACCCTGGACGAGATGCGCTGGCCGCTGACCCCCACCGACGAGACGGTCTGGGCGGCCGGCTTCGGCCTCGGCCTGATCCTGCTGCCGTTCCCGGACCGGGTGGTCCACGTCGGGCACGACGGCGCGATGCCGGGCTTCCTGGCCGCGGTCTACGGCCGGCGCGGCGGCGACGGCACGGCCGGCGCGATGGGCTGCGCGGTGCTCGGCTCCTCGGGGACGGCCGCGGAGGTCTTCGAGCTGCCGCACCAGCTGCTCGCCGCGTCCGCCGAGCACGACCCGGCGGACGTCGCGCCGTGGCGTCCGGGCGAGCCCGCCCCGGGGCCGCTGCGCGCCATGCTGGGGCGCTGGTGGGGCGAGGGCTTCGAGTACGTCTTCTCCTGGCACGACGGGACGCTGCGGGCCCGGGGCGCCGGCGACCCGGCGGGCAAGCCGCCGGCGGTCTTCGCGCCGCTGCCGGACACCCCGGACGTGTTCCGCACGGTCTCTGGCCGGGAGGTGGGCGAGCTGCTCCGGCTGACCCGGGACCCGGCCGGGACGGTGGTCGCGCTGCACTGGGCGACCTACCGGTTCACCCGGCACCAGGAGACCTTCGACCGGTACGACTTCCGCGCCTGACCGCCGTGGCCGTTCGGGCGGGTCGGTCGCCCGGCGCGATTCCGTGACGAGCGGTATGACTCCGGGTCATATTCATGACGGAGGGTCATACCGCTCATCGGGGAAGGCGTCCGCGGTCCCCGGCCGGCGGGCGGTCGCGGTGGCCCGGAGGCGGGGGAAATGGGCGCGGTGCCGCCGGTGTTGAACGGATACGATGGGCGTATCGTCCGCACGCCGCCCCAGCAGGGCCCGGCGCTGAGATCGGAAGCAGGTGGCACAGGGCCCGACGGGCCCGATCTATGACCGGCACCCCACCTCCCGGCCCGCTCCGGGTGCAGACCAGGATCACGGTCCCCGACTCGAAGATCATGGTGAACCTGCTCGGCGCGGGCGACGAGATCCTGCGACTCGTCGAACGCTCGGTCAACAGTGACGTGCACGTGCGCGGCAACGAGATCACCATCACCGGCGCGCCCGCGGACAACGCCCTCGCCGAGCGCCTCTTCAGCGAGCTGCTCGAACTGATCGAGAAAGGCGAGACCCTGACCACTGACGCCGTTCGGCGTACCGTCGGCATGCTCGAGCAGGGCAGCGCCGAGCGGCCCGCCGAGGTTCTGACGCTCAACATCCTCTCCCGGCGCGGGCGCACCATCCGCCCCAAGACGCTCGGGCAGAAGCGTTACGTCGACGCCATCGACGAGAACACCATCGTCTTCGGCATCGGCCCCGCCGGCACCGGCAAGACCTACCTGGCGATGGCGAAGGCCGTCCAGGCGCTCCAGGCCAAGCAGGTCAACCGGATCATCCTCACCCGGCCGGCGGTCGAGGCGGGGGAGCGGCTGGGCTTCCTGCCCGGCACCCTGAACGAGAAGATCGACCCCTACCTGCGTCCGCTCTACGACGCGCTGCACGACATGCTCGACCCGGAGTCCATCCCGAAGCTGATGGCCGCCGGCACGATCGAGGTGGCGCCGCTGGCCTACATGCGGGGCCGTACCCTCAACGACGCGTTCATCATCCTGGACGAGGCGCAGAACACCACGCCCGAGCAGATGAAGATGTTCCTCACCCGGCTCGGCTTCGGTTCCAAGATCGTGGTGACCGGTGACGTCACCCAGGTGGACCTCCCCGGCGGGACGACCAGCGGCCTGCGGGTGGTCCGGGAGATCCTGGAGAACGTCGAGGACGTGCACTTCGCCCAGCTCTCAAGCGCGGACGTGGTCCGGCACAAGCTGGTCGGGGAGATCGTCGACGCGTACGCCCGCTGGGACGAGCGGGAGAACCAGCAGGCGCAGAGCGTGCACGCCGTGCCCGGGCGGACCGCCCAGGGCGGCCGGGCCGGCCGGCGCCGCTAGACCAGAGGAAGACAGTTGTCCATCGAGATCGCCAACGAGTCCGGTGTCGAGGTCGACACCGACGCCGTGCTCGCCGTGGCCCGCCACGCTCTCGACGAGATGGGGGTCAACCCCCTCGCCGAGCTCTCCGTGCTGCTGGTCGACATCGACTACATGACCGAGCTCAACCACCGCTGGATGGGCGGGGACGGGCCGACCGACGTGCTCGCCTTCCCCATGGACGAGGGCAGCGTCGACCACGGGCCGGGGGAGAGCTCTCCGTCCGGCGGCGAGCCGGCCCTGCTCGGTGACATCGTGCTCTGCCCGGAGGTGGCCGCCAAGCAGGCCGCCGTGGCCGGCCACTCCGCCGCCGACGAGCTGCACCTGCTCACCGTGCACGGTGTGCTGCACCTGCTCGGCTACGACCACGCCGAGCCGGAGGAGGAGCGGGAGATGTTCGCGCTCCAGGCCCGACTGCTGGCCAGCTGGCGGTCGACCCGGTCCCGGTGATGGACATACTCGCGGCCGGCCCCACAGCCGGCCTGCCCGACATCCAGCTCATCTTCTTCGCGGCGGGGCTGGTGGTGCTCGCCGGCCTCATCGCGATGACCGAGGCGGCGCTCGCCGCCGTCTCCCCGGCCCGGGCCGCCGAGCTGGCCCGGGACGGGGTACGCGGCGCGCGGACCCTCCAGGTCGTCGCCGGCGACGTGGTGCGCCACCTCAACCTTCTGCTCCTGCTCCGGCTGCTCGCCGAGCTGACAGCCACCACCCTGGTGGCGCTGGTCGCGGTGGACAGCTTCGGCGCCGGCTGGCGGGCCGCCCTGGTCACCGCCGGCGCGATGACCGTGGTCAGCTTCGTCGTGGTCGGCGTGGCACCACGCACCATCGGCCGACAGCACGCGTACGCGGTGGGCCGGTCGGTCGCGCCGCTGGTCCGCTGGCTGGGCCGGGCGCTCAACCCGCTCGCCTCGCTGCTGATCCTGGTCGGCAACGCGGTCACCCCGGGGCGCGGCTTCCGGGAGGGGCCGTTCGCCAGCCAGGTCGAGCTGCGCGAGCTGGTCGACCTGGCCGAGCAGCGCGGCGTTGTGGAGCACGGCGAGCGGCAGATGATCCACTCGGTCTTCGCCCTCGGTGACACCATCGCCCGCGAGGTGATGGTGCCGCGTACCGAGATGGTGTGGATAGAGGAGAGTAAGACCCTCTCCCAGGCGCTCGCGCTCTTCCTGCGCTCCGGTTTCTCGCGGATCCCGGTGATCGGCGAGAGCGTCGACGACGTGCTCGGCGTGCTCTACCTCAAGGACCTGATCCGGCGTACCCAGGGCGACGACCCGCGCGCCGACGAGCTGCCGGTCGCCCAGCTGATGCGCCCGGCCACCTTCGTGCCCGAGTCCAAGCCGGTCGACGACCTGCTGTCGGAGATGCAGGCGGCCCGCAACCACCTGGTCATCGTCGTCGACGAGTACGGCGGCACCGGCGGCCTGGTCACCATCGAGGACATCCTGGAGGAGATCGTCGGTGAGATCACCGACGAGTACGATGTCGAACGCCCGCCGGTGGAACACCTGGGGGACGGCGCGGTGCGGGTCACCGCCCGGCTTCCGGTGGAGAACCTGGGCGAGCTGTTCGACACCGAACTCCCCACCGACGAGGTGGAGACCGTCGGCGGCCTGCTGGCCCAGTACCTGGGCCGGGTGCCGATCCCCGGCGCGTACGCCGACGTGGCCGGCCTGCGCCTGCTGGCGGAGGGCACCACCGGCCGGCGCAACCGGATAGACACCGTGCTGGTGAGCCGGGTGGAGTCGGGCGACGAGTCGTCCCGCCCCGGCCCCGCCGAGGACCGTGACAACCAGACCAGAACCGAGGAGAGGCAACCCGCCGATGCCTGATACACCCGTCGTACCGGCCGCCCGGCCCACCCCGTCCGACCCGGCCGAGCTGAGCGCGGAGGACGGCAAGCTGGTCGTCCTGGCGCGGGGGGCCCGGGGCCGGGTCGGCGCCGTCGAGGGTGCGGCGGTCCGCGACCAGGACGGCCGGACGTACGCCGCGGCGAGCGTGTCGCTGCCCTCGCTGACCATCACCGCGTTGCAGCTCGCGGTCGCCTCCGCCGTCGCGGCGGGGGCGAGCCGGCTGGAGGCGGCCGTGGTGGTGACCGAGGCGTCGACGCTGGACGGCGCCGGGCATGCGGCGGTGCGCGACCTCGCGGTGGACGCGCCGATCCACGTGGCCGCTCCGGACGGCACCGTCCTCGGCACGGTGGTCGAGTGACCGGCACCGAGGAGCGGCCGTACCGGGCGGGCTTCGCCTGCTTCGTCGGGCGACCCAACGCGGGCAAGTCGACGCTGACCAACGCCATCGTCGGGCAGAAGATCGCGATCACCTCGAACAAGCCGCAGACCACCCGGCACGTGATCCGGGCGGTGCTGCACCGCCCCGACTCGCAGCTCGTGCTGGTCGACACTCCCGGCCTGCACCGCCCCCGGACGCTGCTCGGCGAGCGCCTCAACGACCTGGTCCGGTCGACCTGGTCGGAGGTCGACGTGATCGGCCTCTGCATCCCGGCGGACGAGCCGGTGGGCCGGGGCGACCGGTTCATCAGCGGCGAGCTGGCCGAGCTGAAGGCCACCGTGCTCGCCGTGGTGACCAAGACCGACCTGGTCGACAAGAAGCGGCTCGCCGAGCAGCTGCTCGCGGTCAGTGAGCTGGGCGAGTTCGCCGCCGTGGTGCCGGTGAGCGCGGTCTCCGGGCACCAGGTGGACACCCTGGTCGACGTGATGACCGGCTACCTGCCGCCATCGCCGCAGCTCTACCCGGACGACATGCTCACCGAGGACCCGGAGCAGGTGATGGTCGCCGAGCTGATCCGGGAGGCCGCCCTGGAGGGGGTCCGGGACGAGCTGCCGCACTCCATCGCCGTGGTGGTGGAGGAGATGATGCCCGAGGGTCAGGTCATGAAGATCTACGCCGACCTCTACGTCGAGCGGCCCAGCCAGAAGGCGATCGTGCTCGGTCACCGGGCCAGCCGGCTCAAGGACGTCGGCACCCGGGCGCGCAAGGAGATCGAGGAGCTCCTCGGCACCCGGGTCTATCTCGACCTGCACGTCCGGGTGGCGAAGGACTGGCAGCGGGACCCGAAGCAGCTGCGCAAGCTCGGCTTCTGATGGCGGCCGGACCGGCGTCCGCGCGGGCGGGGGACCCCCCGTCCCGCCGGGTGCTGGTCACCGGCGCGGCCGGCCGGATCGGCCGGATGCTGCGGCCCCGGCTGGCGGGCCCGGGGCTGGCGTTGCGGCTGCTGGACGAGCGGGAGCAGGAGCCGGCCGGGCCGGGTGAGCCGGTGGAGATCGTCCGGGCCGGGTTGGGCGACGCCGAGGCGGTCGGTCGGGCCTGCGCCGGGGTGGACGCGGTGCTGCACCTGGCCGCCCTCAGCGGCGAGGACAGCTGGGAGAAGATCCTGCGGGTCAACGTCGAGGGGACCCGTACCCTGCTGGAGGCGGCGCGGGTCGCCGGCGTACCCCGGGTGATTCTGGCCTCGTCCAACCACGCGGTCGGCTTCTATCGCGACGAGGCCGCGGGTCTGCCCGCGGCCGACGGACCCGCCGGTGGCGTGCCCGCCCCGCGCGGGCCCGACGGCGTCCCGGCCGACGCCTTCCCCCGGCCGGACACCTACTACGGCTGGAGCAAGGCCGCCGTGGAGTCGCTCGGCAGCCTCTACGCCGACCGGTTCGGGATGACCGTGTTCGCCCTGCGGATCGGCGCCTGCTTCCCGGATCCGCCCGGCCGGCGTGGTCTGGACATGTGGCTCTCCCCGGACGACTGCGTGCGGCTCGTCACCGCCTGCCTGACCACCGGGGTCACCGGCTTCCGGGTGATCTGGGGGGTCAGCGCCAACACCCGGCGGTGGTGGTCGCTCACCGAGGGGCGGGAGATCGGGTACGAACCGCGGGACGACGCCGAGGCGCACGCCGGCGCGGACCTGCCCAGCGAGGACGAGTGGAGAGCCTCCGGGCTGCTCGGCGGGTCCTTCTGCGCCCGGCCGCTCGGCGAGGCCCGCTGAACCCTCGGGCGCCCGCCCGGCCGACATATGGGAAGTTTCACTTCCCGCCCGGCCGCGTGACGGTTTCCCGAGGTCGGGCCGGAGGGTAGGGAGGACCGACCCTCCCCGCCCCCGACACAGATGCCGCCTGATGCGTAACCGATACCTCGATCTGCTCCGCTTCCTGGCCATCGTCCGCGTCGTCGTCTACCACGTCACCGGACTGGCCGCGCTGACGCTGATCTTCCCGGCGATGTCGATCATGTTCGCCCTCGCCGGGTCGCTGATGGCGGCCTCCCTGGACCGGTCCGGACCGCCCGCGGTGCTGCGCCGCCTGCGTCGCCTGCTGCCCTCGCTCTGGGTGGTGGCCGCCGTCTTCGTGCCGGCCATGCTGCTGACCGGTCTCGCGCCGACCTCGAAGGTGCTGCTCTGGCTCTTCCCGATCGCCGATCCGCCGGCCAACTACTGGGGGGCGTTGGCGCTCAGCCCGATCTGGTACCTGCGCGACTACCTCTGGTTCGTGCTCGCCTCACCGGCGGCGCTCTGGCTGTTCCGGCGCGCCCCGCTGCCCACCCTGCTGGCCCCGTACGCCCTGCTCGTCGCGATCGAGCTGGGCGTCCTGCCGGCCGCATCGACCGCGCTGCGGCACTTCGGGCTCTACTTCGGCGCCTGGCTGCTCGGCTTCGCCCACCACGACGGGATGCTGCGCCGGCTCGCCAACCGGGTGGTGGTGCCGGCCGCGGTGCTGCTCGGCGGGGCGGGCGCGGCCTGGATCCTCACCCATCCCGGCCCACGCGGGTACGACCTCAACGACATCCCGCTCGGCAACGCGCTCTGGTCGGCGGCGTTCATCCTCGTCGTGATCGGCCGGGCCCCGGTCGCCGTCGCCTGGGTGGACCGCTCCGCCGCGTTCGGCCGGCTGGTGACCGTGGTGAACCGGCGGGCGCTCACCGTCTACCTCTGGCACATGTCCTTCGTGGTGGCGCTCACCCCGCTGGTCGGCCTGGTCGGCTGGGGCCCCCGGGACCCGCTCGGACTGGCCGTCCGGGTGGTGCTGGTCTTCGCCCTGGTCGGGGTGGTCACGCTGCTCGTCGGCTGGGTGGAGGACGTGGCTGCCGGGCGCCCACCCGAGCTGGTGCCCGGCCGCCGGCGGCCGGGCGCGCGTACGACCCGGGCCGCCGTCGCGGTGCCGACCAGCCCCGCCCCCGCCGGGGCCGCCGCCCGGGTGCCGGCGCAGCGGTCGGCGGAGCCGACAACGGTCGAACTCAACGCTGACTGACCGTCACGTTCCCGCTGCCGGTGCCCACGTCCAGCACCAGCGACGCCCCCGGGTCGTCGGTGACGCCCAGTTGCGCGTCGCCGGAGCCGGTGCTGGACCGGACCCGGTACCGGCCGGCGGGCACCACCAGCTCCACGTCGCCGCTGGACGCCCGGACCCGCGCCGAGGCGGGCCGGTCCAGCTCGACGGTGACGTTGCCGGAGCCGGTCTCGGCCGCCACCTGGCCGCCGAGCCGTAGCGCGGTGATGTCGCCGGACGCGGCGTGCAGGTCGACCGGGGCGGCGACGTCCTGCACCTCGATGTTGCCCGAGCCGGTCTCCGCGCGGACCGCCCCGGTCGCGCCGGCCACCTGGATGTTGCCCGAGCCGAGCCTGAGGTCGACCGGGCCGGTCTTCGTCAGGACGAGGTCGCCGGAGCCGGTCTCGCCCTGCACCCGCACCCCGGGCGGGGCGGTCACCTCGTACGACACGGAGCAGTGCGGGCCGCACTCGGTGTCCAGGATCAGTTCCCCGCCCCGGATCTCGTACGTGGTGTCGGGCTGGTCGCCCTGGTAGCGCAGCACCCGCTTGACCCGTACCCCGGTGGCCGGCCCGGTGGCGCGGATCGTCACGTCGCCCGCGCCGGGCAGCACGGTGATCCGGCTGACGGTGGCCGACTCGGTGGTGTCGAAGTCCAGCCGCCGGGAGGCGAGGCTGTCACACCCCGCGGTGAGGATGAGGACGGCGGTCGCGCCCAGGGCGACGGCGGTGCGGTGCGGTGCCATGGCCAGCAACCTACGGTCGGTCCCGGGCGCGGCACATCCGGGACGTCACGCCGGTCCACCCCGAACCGACCCTGATTTCCGACCCCGAGGGAGAATGACCGGATGGCCGGGTACCGCCGACAGCTCTACCGCGACGACGCGGTGGTCCTGCGCGTGCAGAAACTCGGCGAGTCCGACCGGATCATCACCCTGCTCACCCGCCGGCACGGCCGGCTGCGTGCGGTGGCCCGGGGCATCCGGCGCACCACCAGCAAGTTCGGCGCCCGCCTGGAGCCGTTCGGGCACGTCGACCTCCAGCTCGCCGGCGACCCGAAGGGCAACCACGGCAGCTCGCTGCACACGGTCAGCCAGGTCGAGGGGATCGACCTCTACGGCAAGCGCTTCCTCGGCGACTACCCCCGCTACACGACGGCGAGCGCGATCGCCGAGACCGCCGAGCGGCTCACTCCGGTCGAGCGGGAGCCCTCGCTGCGGCTGTTCCAGCTCACCCTCGGCGCGCTGAAGGCGCTGGCCCTGGGGGAGCACGCGACCACGCTGGTGCTCGACGCCTACCTGCTGCGCGGGATGACGCTGGCCGGCTGGGCGCCGGCCTTGATCGCCTGTGCGGTCTGCGGCACGCCGGGGCGGCACCGGGCCTTCTCGGTGCCCGCGGGGGGCGCGGTCTGCCCGGACTGCCGGCCGCCGGGGGCGGCCCACCCGGCCCCGGCCACCATCGAGCTGATGTCCGCGCTGACCAGCGGCGACTGGCGGGTCGCCGACGCCGCCGAGACGGGGGTACGCCGGGAGTGCAGCGGCCTGGTCGCGGCGCACCTGCAGTGGCATCTGGAGCGCGCGCTACGCTCGCTGCCGCTGGTCGACCGGGGCGCCCCGGCGGCCGGCCCGGCTGCCTCGCCCGGTGCGGTGGCCGGTCTGGTGCTGCCTCTGGGCGGTGGCGCGGCCGGTCCGGTCCCGCCGCCGCGTGGTGCGGGCGCCGGGGTGGAGGGCGTGGACAGGGGGATGACCGAGTGATCCGATCGTTGAGGGCCGGCCGGCGCGAGCCGGTGCCGCCGACACCGCACCCGTCGGGCGCCCGGCCGCCGGCGCTGCCCGCGGAGGCGCTGCCGAAGCACATCGCCGTGGTGATGGACGGCAACGGCCGCTGGGCCAAGGAGCGCGGCCTGCCCCGCACCAAGGGTCACGAGCAGGGCGAGCACAGCCTCTTCGACACCATCGAGGGCGCGATCGAGCTGGGTGTGCCCTACCTGTCGGCGTACGCGTTCTCCACCGAGAACTGGCGGCGCTCGCCGGACGAGGTGCGGTTCCTGATGGGCTTCAACCGGGACGTCATCCGCCGCCGCCGGGACCAGCTGGTCGACCTCGGTGTCCGGGTGGTCTGGTCGGGGCGGGCCGGCCGGCTGTGGAAGAGCGTCATCTCCGAGTTGCAGACCGCGGAGGAGATGTCCCGGGGCAACTCGACGCTGACCCTCCAGTTCTGCGTCAACTACGGCGGCCAGGCGGAGATCGCCGACGCGGCGGCCGCGATCGCCCGGGACGTGGCCGCCGGCCGGCTCGACCCCGGCAAGGTCACCGAGAAGACGGTCGCGAAGTACCTCTACCACCCGGAGATCCCCGAGGTGGACCTCTTCCTGCGCCCTTCCGGCGAGGAGCGGATCTCCAACTTCCTGCTCTGGCAGACCGCGTACGCGGAGCTGGTCTTCCTGGACACGCTCTGGCCGGACTTCGACCGCCGGCACCTCTGGTACGCCTGCGAGCTGTACGCGCAGCGGGACCGCCGGTTCGGCGGCGCCCTGCCCAATCCGGTCGCGCCGCGGACGTAGCTCACGATTGGCCGGCCGTTCGGTGGGGTACCTCCTCAGTCAGCAGACACGACGCGGAGGTGAACCCACATGATTCAGAAGCGGATTGCCCAGTGGGCGGTCATGGCGGTCGCCGTGCCGCTCGCGGCGGCCGGCGCCCGTCGGCTCAGCCACACGCTGGAGGCCCGGCGTGGCCCGACCGGCGTGAGCCGCCTGCTCAACAAGGGCGCCGACATGCTGCGCCCGCAGAAGGCCAAGCGCCGCCGGTTCTGGTGACGCGATCGCCCGATGGCGCCGCCCCCTTCCGGGGTGCGGCGCCGTCGTCGTGTCCGGTGCCGCACCGCGGTCCGTGCCGAGGTGAACCGGCCACCACGGCTCCATGATCCACGTAGGATCGGCGTGGGGGTGGGCAATGGCGGACCTGCGGTACAAGATGATCATGGCGTTGAACGCGGCGGATCTCGGCAGCCCGATGTGTGAGCAGGTGGCGGCCATCTGCGCGGAGATCGCCGAGCAGCACTGCACGGAGCTGGGGCACACCCCCGCCGTACGGGCCGGGGAGATCGCCGAGCTGGCCAACGGGGAGCCGGCGCTGACCTGGGCCCCCACCGAGACCGGGCAGCGTGCCTGGTGACGGCCCTGGCCCCCGCGCCGGCGGTGGACGTCCGGCGAGCCGCCGACCGGTTCGGCACCCGGCTCTCCTGGCTCGATTCCAAGCACTCCTTCTCGTTCTCCCGGCACTACGACCCGGCGAACACCCACCACGGACTGCTGCTGGTCAACAACGACGACGTGGTCCACCCGGGCACCGGCTTCGAGACCCACCCGCACGAGGACATGGAGATCGTCACCTGGGTGCTGCGCGGCTCCCTGGTGCACCAGGACTCCACCGGCCACTCCGGCGTCATCTATCCCGGGTTGGCCCAGCGGATGAGCGCCGGCACCGGCATCCTGCACTCCGAGAAGAACGACTCCTGGCGGCTGGACCACACCGCCCCGCACCAGGACCCGGTCCACTTCGTGCAGATGTGGGTGCTCCCCGACGAGGAGGGCGTCGACCCCGGCTACGAGCAGCTGGAGATCGGCGACGAGCTGCTCCGCGGCGGCCTCGTCCCGGTCGCCTCGGGGATGGAACGGTACGACGGCGCGTCCGCCATCCGGATCCGCAACCGGTACGCCACCCTGCACGCCGCCCGGCTCGCCCCCGGCGAGGAGGTCACCCTCCCTGACGCCCCCTTCCTGCACCTCTACGTGCCCAGCGGCGCGGTCAACCTGGAGGGCAGCGGACACCTCGGCGAGGGCGACGCCGCCCGGATCACGATGACCGGCGGTCAGCGGGTCAGCGCCGCCGAGCCGGCCGAGATCCTGGTCTGGGAGATGCACGCGACCCTCGCCTGACGGCGTGGGGACGCGCCGCCGCGCCGGACGTACGCCGCCTCAGCCCGCCACCTCGGAGCGGTCCCCCGCCCAGAGGGTGTGGAACGAGCCCTCCCGGTCCACCCGGCGGTAGGTGTGCGCGCCGAAGTTGTCCCGCAGCCCTTGGATCAGCGCCGCCGGCAGCCGCTCCGCGCGCAGCGCGTCGAAGTAGGCCAGCGACGAGGAGAACGCCGGGGTGGGCACGCCGGCCCGGGCCGCGTCCGCCACCACCCGCCGCCAGCCCGGCACGCCGGCGCTGACCCGGTCGGCGAAGTACGGCGCCACCAGCAGCGTCGGCAGCTCCGGCTGCCCGTCGTACGCCTCCCGGATCCGGTCCAGGAAGCGGGCCCGGATGATGCAGCCGCCCCGCCAGATGGTGGCGGTGCCGCCCAGGTCGATGTCCCAGTCGTACTCGTCACTGCCGGCCCGGATCTGGTCGAAGCCCTGCGCGTACGCGACGATCTTGCTGGCCAGCAGCGCCCGCCGGACGTCCTCGACGAAGGCGTCCCGCTCCTCGACCTGCCACTTCTCGCCGGCGTCGGGGAACGCCCGGCGGGCCGCCGCACGCTGGTCGGCGTGGCCGGAGAGCGACCGGGCGAAGGTCGCCTCGGCGATGCCGGTGATCGGGATGCCGAGGTCGAGCGCGATCTGCACCGTCCAGCGGCCGGTGCCCTTCTGCTCGGCCTGGTCCAGCACCACGTCCACGAAAGCCTTGCCGGTGGCCGCGTCGGTGTGCGCCAGCACGTCGGCGGTGATCTCGATGAGGAACGACTCCAGCTCGCCGGTGTTCCACTCCCGGAAGATCTCCGCGATCTCCGCCGGGCTCGCCGACAGCCCCGCCCGCAGCAGGTCGTACGCCTCGGCGATGAGCTGCATGTCGGCGTACTCGATGCCGTTGTGGACCATCTTGACGAAGTGCCCGGCGCCGTCCGGCCCGATGTGCCGGCAGCACGGGGTGCCGTCGACCTGCGCGGCGATCTTCTCGAACATTGGCCCGAGCTTCTGGTACGACTCCGCCGAGCCGCCCGGCATGATGCTCGGCCCGCGCAGCGCGCCCTCCTCGCCGCCGGAGACGCCGGTGCCGACGAAGTGCAGCCCGTGGGCCCGCAGCGCCTCCTCCCGGCGGCGGGTGTCGGCGAAGTGCGCGTTGCCGCAGTCGACGACGATGTCCCCCTCCTCCAGCAGCGGGACCAGTTCGTCGATCACCGCGTCGGTGGGGCCGCCCGCCTTGACCATCACGATCACCGCGCGGGGGCGTTCCAGCGAGGCGACGAAGTCCGTCAGGGACTCCGACGGCACGAAGGTGCCCTCGTCGCCGTGCTCGGCGACCAGGCTGCGGGTGCGCTCCGGCGAGCGGTTGTGCACCGCCACGGTGAAGCCGTTGCGGGCCAGGTTCCGGGCCAGGTTGCGGCCCATCACCGCCAGCCCGGTCACGCCGATCTGCGCCGTCGCCCGCTCCACCATCCGTACCGCCACCCTCCGTCGGCATGCCCGTCCTGCGACCGTATCGCGGTCGGCGGCGACGTGGGCCGTCTCATCGACGGTCGGTGACCGGCGGGGCGCGCGGCGTCGCGGCGGCCGGGCGCTCAGCCCTCGGCGAGCCGCGCCTCGACGTGGGCGACCTTGCCGGTCAGCGCGTCGGTCACCCCCGGTCGGACATCGGCCTTGAGTACCACGCTGACCCGGGGCGCCCGCGCGGCGACCACGTCGACCGCCTGCTTGACCACCGCCATCACCTCGTCCCACTCGCCCTCGACGGTGGTGAACATGGCGTCGGTACGGTTCGGCAGGCCCGAGGCGCGGACCACCCGGACGGCCTCGGCGACCAGGTCGCCGACGGACTCACCCACGCCGAGCGGGGTGATCGAGAACGCGATCAGCATGCCGCCGATTGTGCCGGTAAATCGGGTGCGGCCGGCGTCGCCCGGCGGCTAACCTGCCGGCATGCGCAACTGACGCCCTCACTTCCGAGCCGACCCGCCGCCTGTCGCCGTGGGTCCGTGCCCTCCGGGCGTCCGCATCCCCACCCCCGTTCGTGCGGTGTCCGCGTGGTCGGGTCGCCCGGGTCGTCCCTGCCCGTCGACCGCCCGCCCGGCGGCGCGGTCCCGTTCGCGAAGGAGGCGGCGCGTGCCCGCCAAGCGACACCCGAAGAAGTCCCCGAAGAAGTCTCCACCGGCGCCGGCCGTGCCCGGTCCGCTCGCCGCGCGGCCCGAACCGGTCGACCCGCTCACCGTGGCGCTGTCACACCCGGTCGAGCTGCCGGCCGCGCCGGAGCCCGAGCCCGCCCGGCCGGCGCCGGTCACCCCGCCGCCGCGCGGCGGTCCGCCGGTCCGGGGCGGCGTGGGCGGCACCGCCGCCCGCGGTCAGACCCGGCGGTACGCCTTCCGGCGCAGCTGACCGGTGTCCGGGTGCGGTCGTCCCGGTGGGCGGCCGCACCCGGCTCCGGCCCGCAGTGTTCGGCGCAGCCGGGCGCGGCGCGTCCCAGGGTGCGTTCAGCCGATCAGCGGCCGGAACGCGCCGAGGGCGATGCTGACCGCCAGCGCGCCGCCGGCCAGTACCGCCGCCGCCGCGATCAGCAGCCAGTCCGCCCGGCCGAAGTGCTGCCGGCGGGCCACCGTACGGGGGGTGCCGGCGTCGAAGCCGCGGGCGTCCATCGCCACCGCCAGCCGGATGCCCCGACGGATCGCGCCGACCAGCAGGGCGAATGCCGTCGAGATGAAGAGCCGTAGCTTCGCCACGGGATTGCGCCCGGCGTCCACGCCGCGTGCCCGGCGGGCCATCGCGATCATCTGCCACTCCTGGCCGAGCAGCGGCACCAGCCGGAACGCGGCCAGCGCGCCGAGGGCGAAGCGGGCCGGCGCCTTCGCGTTCTGGATCAGCGCGTCGGCCAGGTCGGTCGGGTCGGTGGTGGCGAAGACGATCACCCCGGGCAGCGCCACCGCGAAGGTCCGCAGCACCAGGCCGAGCGCGGTGACCAGGACGCCCTGCGTCACCAGCAGCGGCCCGGCGTCGAGCAGCACCGGGCCGGACCGGTCGGCGGCGAAGAGCACCAGGGTGACGAGGATGCCGAGCCCGCTGGCCAGCAGCGGCAGCGCCCGGCGGGCCAGCACCCGGTAGCGGATCCCGAACAGCGGCAGCACCGCCAGCTCGACCGCGATGGCGATCGCCGGTGCCACCGGGTCGAGCGTGGCGACCAGGACGAACGTGAACACCAGCGCGGCGGCCAGCTTGGCCACCGGATTGCGCCGGGCCAGCGGCGCCCCGGGCGTCGCGACCGGTTCCAGGCTGATCACGGCAGACGCTCCGGCCCGCCACCGTCCGCGGCGCGCGGGCCGACGGTGGCGGCACCGGGACCGGCTCGCCCGGGCAGGGTGACGGTGCGGTCGGCGAGCGCGGCGACGAAGTCCGCGTCGTGGGTCACCGTCACCACGCCGTGTCCGGCGTCGCGCAGGTCGGCGAAGAGGTCGACCAGCTCCCCCCAGGTCCGCCGGTCCTGGCCGAAGGTCGGTTCGTCGCAGATCACCAGGCGGGGCGCGGTGGCCAGGGCGGTCGCCACGCTCAGCCGCCGCGCCTCCCCGCCGGAGAGGGTGTACGGGTTGGCGCCGGCCAGCTTCGCCAGCCGCAGCCGCTCCAGCAGACCGTCCACGGTGGCCCGCACCTCCGCCGGTGGGCGGCCGGTGCGGCGCGGACCGAGCGCCAGCTCGTCGAAGACGGTACCGGTGACGAACTGGTGCTCCGGGTCCTGGAAGACCGAGCCGATCCGGCGGGCCAGCGCGGGCGCCCGCCAGCGGTGCGGGGGAGTGCGGGCGTCGGTGCCGGCCAGCGCGTCGGTGGCGGTGACCCGGCCGGTGCCGGGGCGGAGCAGCCCGCCGAGCAGCAGGGCGAGGGTGGACTTGCCGGCGCCGTTCGGGCCGAGCACGGCGAGTGCCTCGCCGGCGCGTACCGCCAGGTCGGTGCCGCCCAGCCGGGGTGGCAGGCCGAGCTGGTCGGCGGTGAGCAACCGGTCCCCGGCGGGGGCGGTGGCGTGCCGGGGCGGGATGGTCCGGCCGGGCACCCAGACGCCCTCGGCGGCGAGGGCGTCGCCGTGCGCGGCGAAGACCGCCTCCGGTGGCCCGTCCGCGCGGACGCCGCCGCCCGGTTCGAGCACCACCACCCGGTCGACCAGCGGCAGCGCCTCGGCGATCCGGTGCTCGACCAGGATCAGGGTGGTGTCGGCGTCCAGCGCGCCGGCGACGGCCCGGCGGACCAGCTCGGCGCCGGCCGGGTCCAGGTTGGCGGTCGGCTCGTCGAGCAGCAGCAGGCCGGGGCGCAGGGCGAGCGCGCCGGCCAGGGCGAGGCGTTGCTGCTCGCCGCCGGAGAGGGCGGCGGTGGGCCGGTCCCGGTGGTAAGGGAAGCCGACCCGGCGCAGCGCCTCCTCGACCCGGGGCCAGATCTCGCCGGCCGGTACGCCCCGGTTCTCCAGCCCGAACGCGACGTCGTCGCCGCAGCGGGCCATCACCAGCTGGGTCTCCGGGTCCTGAAAGACGATGCCGACCCGTTCCCGGTCCTTGCGCGGGTCGAGCCCGTCGATCTCGACGGTCCCCTCCTGCTCACCGGAGTCCTCCGGCAGCAGCCCCGCGAGCGCGGTCAGCAGGGTGCTCTTCCCGGCCCCCGAGGGCCCGAGCAGCAGCACCCGCTCCCCGTGCTCCACCTGCAGGTCGACTCCCCGGACGGCCCACGCCCTCCGCCCGGCGTGCCGCCATCCGAACCCGCGCAGTTCCACCGCGCTCACGGCTCCCACCCTGCCCCGTCGATCATGAGGTTGGCGGCACTTCGGGAGATCCACATCGCCGTCAACCTCATGATCAACATGGTGGGAACGCGGTCAGACCGTGGCGCGGTCGCGGCCGGCGGGGAAGCGGTCCAGGACGCCGGTGCGGGCCAGGGCGGCCGTCAGGTAGTACGAGCCGGCGCCCGCGATGATCGTCGCGCTGACGATGGTGAGCAGCGCGTAGGGGATCCGGTAGCTGGTCAGGTCGGTGGCCTTGTTCCAGTAGACGAAGTCGAAGACCGCCGCGGTCAGGCCGGTCAGCGCGCCGGCCAGCAGCGCGGTCGGCAGCCGGAACGACCGGTAGCGGAACGCGGCGAACGCCAGCTCCGCGCCCACGCCCTGCATCAGGCCCTGCACGATCACGATGCCGCCCCACTGGCTGCCCAGCAGCGCGGAGACGATCGCGGCCACCAGCTCGCAGTAGAGCGAGGCGCCCGGCTTGCGGATGACCAGGCCGCCGAGCACCGCCGGGACCAGCCAGACGCCGTAGATCAGCGTCTGCGCCGGCGGGAAGAAGGCGAACGCGGCGTCCGTGGCGCTCCAGAGCAGGCCCCAGGCCCAGAAGATGACGCCGAAGGCGACGGCGATCACCGAGGCGACCACGATGTCGACGGTCCGCCACCGGTTGCTGTCCGTGTGGTTCATGATGGCTCCCAGTTCAGATGATCGAACCAGGAGAAGACGCACGCCGCGCCCGGTTGCTGCCGGACGGCGGCGCGGCTGGAGGTCGACCGAACTCCCTGCGCTGGCATTACCCAGATCAGGTTCGAGGGTCTGCGGGCGGTGCCCGCACTCTCAGCGCTGTGCGCTCCCCTGTCGGATGTGAAGTTGTCTCGGCAGACGCTAGCACCGAGCTGCGGCGACGGCTCGCCCGCCCGGTCGGGCGGATGCCCGGGCGGGTCGCTGCGGCTAGGCTGCCGATCATGCGGGTCGAGGCGCGAGGACTGACCTTCGAGGTACGCACCGGCGGCCCGGAGGATGGCGAACCCGTCCTCCTGCTGCACGGCTTCCCCCAGCACGGCGGGGAGTGGGACGACGTGGTGCCGGCGCTGCACGCCGCCGGGCTGCGTACCCACGCCCCGGACCAGCGGGGCTACTCCCCGGGCAGCCGGCCGACCGAGGTCGCCGCCTACCGGCTCCCGGAGCTGGTCGCCGACGCGGTGGCGGTGCTCGACGCGCTGGGCGTCGACGCCGCCCACGTGGTCGGGCACGACTGGGGCGCCGTGGTCGCCTGGGCCCTCGCCGCCAAGCACCCCGACCGGGTGCGCACCCTCACCGCGGTCTCCGTGCCCCATCCGGCGGCCTTCGGGTACGCCCTGAAGCACGACACCCGGCAGAAGGCGCGCTCCTCGTACATGGTGCTGTTCCGTCGGACGGGCGTGGCGGAGAAGTTGCTGCTGGCGGCGCGGGCCGCCGCCCTGCGCCGGCTGCTCTCCGGCGTCGGCGACGCCGCCCGGGTGGCCCGGTACGCCGAGCCGATGCGGGAGCCGGGCGCGCTGACCGGCGCGCTCAACTGGTACCGGGCGATGTCCGGGGACGACATGAAGGCCGTCGGCCCGGTCGACGTGCCGACCACCTACGTCTGGAGCGACCAGGACGTCGCCCTCGGCCGGACGGGCGCCGAGGCGTGCGCCCGCCACGTGACGGGCGACTACCGGTTCGTGACGTTTCCCGGGGTCACCCACTGGATCCCCGACGAGGCCCCCGGCCCGCTGGCCGAGGCGATCCTGGCCCGTGCCCGTGGGCTGGCCTGAGAGCGGAGGAAGCATGACGGTGAGCGCCGAGGAGTACCTGGCCGTGGTGACCGCGACGATGGCCCGGGTGGCGGCCGGCCAGCGGGAGGCGGTGGGCCGGGCGGCCGACCTGCTCGCCGAGGCGCTGCGGGCCGACGGGGTGATCCACGCCTTCGGCACCGGCCACTCCGAGGCGCTGGCCATGGAGATCGCCGGCCGGGCCGGCGGGCTGGTGCCGACGAACCGGATCGCGCTGCGCGACCTGGTGCTGCTCGGCGGGGAGCCGGCCAGCGTCCTCGGGCCGCACCTGGAACGCGACCCGGCCGTGGCGCACCGGCTCTACGAGCTGGCCCCGGTCAGCCCGCCGGACGTCTTCGTGCTGGCCTCCAACTCCGGTGTCAACGGCGCGATGGTGGAGTTCGCCTCGGTGGTGAAGGAGCACGGCCACCGGCTGATCGCCATCACCTCGGCGGAGCACTCCGGCCGGATGACCTCGCGGCACCCGTCCGGGCGCAAGCTCGCCGACTTCGCCGACGTGGTGCTCGACAACGGCGCCCCGTACGGTGACGCGACCCTGCCGTTGCCGGGCGGCGGCGCGGTCGGCGCGGTCTCCTCCATCACCGCGGCCCTGCTGGCGCAGCAGATCGTGACCGAGACGGTGGCCCGGCTGATCGCGGCGGGGGAGCGGCCCCCGGTCTACCTGTCGGCCAACATCGCCGGCGGCGACGAGCACAACGCCGCGCTGGAGGCCCGGTACGCCGGCCGGATCCGCCGGGGTTCCTGAACCGGTTTCGCGGCGGCGTCCGATGGGGAAATTCGGAGCTGCCCGTGGGTGACGCCCACGGGCAGTACCGTCTCACCGGAGGTTGCGCGTGTCGAAGGAATCCGAGAAGCAGCGCTGGCAGCGCAACTTCGCCGACCTGCTCCAGGAGCTGCGGGTCGCCCAGACCGGCGTGCAGATCCTCTTCGCCTTCCTGCTGACCCTGCCGTTCAGCAACGGCTTCACCCGGACCACCCAGTTCCAGAAGGACGTCTACATCGTCGCGCTGCTGTCGGCGGCCGCCGCCACCGCGATGATCATCTCGCCGGTCGCCTTCCACCGGGCGCTGTTCCGCCAGGGTCGCAAGCCGGAGCTGGTCCGCTTCGCGCACCGGATGGCCACCGGCGGCCTCGCCTTCATGCTGGTCTCCATGGTCAGCGCGGTGCTGCTGATCACCGACTTCGTGCTCGACCGCGGCCTCGCCTTCGTGCTCAGCGGGCTCACCGCGCTGTGGTTCCTGACCTTCTGGATGATCCTGCCGTTCGCTCGGCGCAACTGGGGCGACGACGAGATCGACGACGACGATGACGAGCCGGAGGTGCTGACCGGCGACTGAGCGGCGGCGGCAACCGCCACCCGGTCGGAAAATCGGACGTGCGACGAACGCTACCCCTGGGTAACAACCGGGGGTAGCGTGCTGTTTGTCGAGCACGTTTCCGCAGCCGGACCGAGGTTCGAGGGGGCAGCCGTGACCACGACGCAGGACAGCACACCCACCCAGGACGGCGCCGGGCCGCTGCCCGCCGAGGCGGGTCAGGTCTCCGAGAAGGAGGCCCGCCAGGTCGCCGAGGCGGCCCGGGAGTCCGCCTGGGACCGGCCCAGCTTCGGCAAGGAACTCTTCCTCGGCCGGTTCCGGCTCGACCTGATCGACCCGTGGCCGCAATCCGACCCGGCGGACGTCGAGCGGGCCGAGGCGTTCCTCACCGAGTTCGGGGCGTACCTGCGCTCCGAGGTGGACGGCGCGGCGATCGAGCGGGACGCGTCCATCCCGGACGAGGTGTTCCACGGGCTGGCCCGGCTGGGCGCCTTCGGCATGAAGATCGACCGGAAGTACGGCGGCCTCGGGCTGAGCAACCTGCACTACTGCCGGGCGCTGATGCTGGCCGGCTCGGTCAGCCCGGCGATCGGCGCGCTGCTCTCCGCCCACCAGTCCATCGGCGTGCCGCAGCCGCTGAAGATGTTCGGCACCGACGAGCAGAAGCAGACGTTCCTGCCCCGGCTGGCGGCCGGCGAGGTCTCTGCTTTCCTGCTCACCGAGCCGGACGTCGGCTCCGACCCGGCCCGGTTGGCCACGACCGCCGAGCCGACCGCCGACGGCACCGGCTACCGGCTCAACGGGGTCAAGCTCTGGGCCACCAACGGCACGGTCGCCACGCTGCTGGTGGTGATGGCCCGGGTGTCCGCCGCCGAGGGCCGGCGGGGCGGCATCACCGCCTTCGTGGTGGAGGGCGACAGCGAGGGCATCACCGTCGAGCGGCGCAACGCCTTCGTCGGGCTGCGCGGCCTGGAGAACAGTCTCACCCGCTTCCACGACGTCTTCGTGCCGAAGGAGAACGTGATCGGCGGCGAGGGCAAGGGCCTGAAGATCGCGCTCACCACCCTGAACACCGGCCGGCTGTCGCTGCCGGCGATGTGCGTGGGCGCCGGGAAGTGGTCGCTGAACGTGGCCCGGGAGTGGGCCGCCGACCGGGTGCAGTGGGGCCGGCCGGTCGGCGAGCACGAGGCGGTCGCGCAGAAGCTCGCCTTCATCGCGGCCACGACGTACGGCATGGAGACCATGCTCGACCTCTGCTGCCTGCTCGCCGACGACGACCGCAACGACATCCGGATCGAGGCGGCGCTGGTCAAGCTCTACGCCAGCGAGATGGCGTGGAAGATCGGCGACGAGCTGGTGCAGATCCGGGGCGGGCGCGGCTACGAGACGGCCGACTCGCTGGCCGCCCGCGGCGAGCGACCGGCCGCGGTCGAGCAGCTGGTCCGCGACCTTCGGATCAACCGGATCTTCGAGGGTTCCACCGAGATCATGCACCTGCTGATCGCCCGGGAGGCGGTCGACGCGCACCTCGCGGTGGCCGGCGACATCATCGACCCGGATGCCGGGCTCGGTCGCAAGGCCAGGGCGGGGGCGCGGGCCGGTGCCTTCTACGCGAAGTGGCTGCCGACTCTCGCGGTGGGCAAGGGGCAGAGCCCCGGGGCGTACGCGGAGTTCGGGACGCTCGCCGGGCACCTGCGGCTGGTGGAGCGCTCGTCGCGCAAGCTGGCCCGGTCGACCTTCTACGCGATGTCGCGCTGGCAGGGAAAGATGGAGCGCAAGCAGGCGTTCCTCGGCCGGGTGGTGGACATCGGCGCGGAGCTGTTCGCGATGGCCTCGGTCTGCGTCCGGGCCAACGCGGAGAAGGACACCCGCCCGGAGAACGTCGAGCTGGCCGACCTGTTCTGCCGGCAGGCGCGGATCCGGGTCGAGCAGCTCTTCACCGCGCTCTGGGACAACACCGACTCGGTCGACGTGGCGGCCGCGAAGCGGATCCTCGCCGGCCGGTACGCCGGCATCGAGGAGGGCGTGATCACCCCGCCGGCCGACGCGCCCTGGGTGGCTCCCTGGTCACCCGGTCCGTCCACCGCCCAGGACGTCCGGCGCCGCATCCCGCCGGCGCGCTGACGCCCGTCCGCACATGCTGCGGCGGGTCGCGGACGCGACCTGCCGCAGCTGGCGGTCGCCGTGCCCGCCGGCCGGCCGGCAATCCGGGCGGCGCGGGCGCGGCCCGGCGCGGTCAGCGGGCGATCGCCCAGGCCAGCACGCCGGCCAGGATCAGCCCGTTGAACGCCGCGAGCACCAGGTAGGCCGCCGGCGGGATCTTGCGCCCCCGGCGGACGAAGCTCACCAGGACGGCGGCGTACCCGAGCAGCAGCACGGCGATGACGATCAGGAACCAGAGCACCGCCACACCCTATCGGGCACCGCGCAGGCCGAGTCGGCGCAGCTCCAGCGCGGCGAGTCGGTCGACGGTGGCGTCGTCGCCGCGCCGCCACGCCTCGGCCACGTCCGGATCGATCTTCGTGAGCTGGCGCAGCGGCTGGTTCGCCAGCGCCCGCAGGGCCAGCAGGTCCCGCCCGGCCGGGGCGACGGCCAGCGCCTTCGCCGAGGCGGCCCGGCGCATCCAGCGCAACCGCAGCGGCAGCCAGCCGAAGAGCACCAGGCCGAGCGGGAAGACCAGCACGGCGATGCTCAACGCCAGGGCGAGCTGGCCGACCAGGTCCTGCTGGTCCCGGCCCGCCTCGGCGACCGCCCGGGCGGCGTCGGCGGCCTTGGTGAACGGGCCGGTCAGCTCGTCGCCGACCAGCGGCACCCGGCCGACCTTGCCGCCGGCGTCGGCCAGGTTGTCGGCGAGGCCGGTGCCGGCCCCCTCCAGCTTCCGTCCGGGTACGGCGAGCTTCTCCACCAGGTCGTACAGCCAGCGGGCGAAGCGGATCGCCGCATAGACCCAGACGACGACGAGCAGGTCGGTCAGGAGCTGACGGAGGGCGACCGGAAAACGGTCAGCGTAGATCTTCACGCCGGACAGCGTGCCACGGCACGGCCCGCCCGGCACCCCCCGCGCGGGTGGTCAGCCCGCGCACTCCGGGCAGGTGCCGAAGATCTCCAGGGTGTGGCTGACGTCGGCGTAGCCGTGCTGGGCCGCCACCCGCTCGGCCCAGGTCTCCACCGTCGGCCCGGCCACCTCGACGGTGCGCCCGCAGGCGCGGCAGACCAGATGGTGGTGGTGGCCCTCGCTGCACCGGCGGTAGAGGTGCTCCCCGCCGGGCGGGCGCATCACGTCGATGTCGCCGGCGTCGGCGAGCCCCTGCAACGTCCGGTAGACGGTGGTGAGCCCGACCCGTTCACCGCGGGCGCGCAGCATGGCGTGCAGGTCCTGGGCGCTGTGGAAGCCCTCGACCTCGGCGAGCAGGGCGCTCACCGCCGACCGCTGCCGGGTGTTGCGCACGGCTCCCTCGGTCATGACCCCTCCCCGGCGTGGCTGACCGCGTCGGCCACGATGTGCGCCACGTGCTCGTCGACCAGCGCGTACGCGATCTCGCGGCCACGCCGGGAGCCGCGCACCACGCCGGCGCCGCGCAGCACCCGCAGATGCTGGGAGACCAGCGGCTGCGCCGCGCCGAGCTTCTCCACCAGCTCGTGGACGCACCTCTCACCCTGCGCCAGCTCGCTCACGATCGCCAGCCGGATCGGGGCGGAGAGGGCGCGCAGCAGGTCGCCCGCGCCCTCGAAGGCGTCATAGCCGTTGCTGCCGGTCACGTTGCAACGGTAACCAATACCGCCGACAGCCCGTGCCCCTGAGTCACCGGAGCACCACCTCGTGCGGCTCGTGGGCCGTCAGGTCGGTCGGCGCCGTCCGCCGGCGCAGCGCCCGCCAGCCGGCGGCACCGACCGCGACCACCAGGAACGAGGCGATCGCCAGCAGCACCACCGAGGCGCCCGGGGCGGTGTTGGCGTTGGCGGCCACCCAGACCCCGGCGCCGGCGGCGAAGAGGCCGAGCGTCATGGCCGCCGTCATGGTGCTGCGGAAGCCCCTGGTCACCTGCTGGGCGGTGGCCACCGGCACCACCATCAGGGCGCTGATCAGCAGCACCCCGACGGCCCGCATGGCGATGGTCACGGTCACCGCGGTGGCGACCGCCAGCAGCAGGTTCAACGCCCGCACCGGCAGCCCGGAGACCCGGGCGTACTCCTCGTCGTGGCAGACCGCGAAGAGCGCCGGGCGCAGCGCCAGCATGGTGACGCCGATGGCCGCGCCGAGCACCGCGATGGTGGCCAGGTCGGTCTTCGAGGTGGTGGTGAGCGACCCGAACAGGTACGCGTTGAGGTTGGCGCTGCTGGCGTCGGAGAGCCCGACCAGCATCACGCCGCCGGCGATGCCGCCGTAGAAGAGCAGCGCCAGCGCCAGGTCCCCGGAGGTACGCCCGCGAGCCCGGACCAGCTCGATGGTGATCGCGCCGAGGGTCGCGGCGATCACCGCCACCAGCACCGGGGAGCGGTTGAGCAGCAGGCCGGCACCGACACCGGTGAGCGCCACGTGCCCGATGCCGTCGCCGATCAGGGCCAGCCGGCGCTGCACCAGGTAGATGCCGAGCGCCGGGGCGGCCAGCCCGATCACCAGCGCCCCGAGCAGCGCCCGCCACATGAAGTCGTACTGGAAGAGGTTCATGTCAGCTGCTCCACAGCCCGGCGGGCTCCTCGGGACCGTGCGGGTGCACGTGGTCGTGGTCGGGCTCCGCGTGGTGGCCGGCCGGTTCGGGCACGGCGCCGTCGTGGCAGATGCCGCCCTGGTGGACGACGACCGCCCGGCTGATCAGCGGGCGCAGCGGGCCCAGCTCGTGGGCGACGAGCAGCACGCTGCCGCCGCCGGCCGTGAAGTCGCGCAGCGCCCCCGCGAACGCCTCCTGGCTGGCCGCGTCGACACCGGCGGTCGGCTCGTCGAGCACCAGCAGCTCCGGCTGCCCGGCCAGCGCCCGGGCGATCAGGGTGCGTTGCTGCTGGCCGCCGGAGAGGGTGGACACCGGGTCGCCCGCCCGGTCGGCGAGGCCGACCGCGTGCAGTGCCGCGTCGACCGCCACCCGGTCGGCGCGGCCCGGCGGACGCAGCACGCCCCGGCGGGCCAGCCGGCCGGAGGCGACCACCTCGCGCACGGTCGCCGGTACGCCGCTGCCGGCGCCGAGCCGCTGCGGGACGTACCCGATCCGCTGCCACTGCCGGAACCGGCGCAGCGGGGTGCCGAAGAGCTCCACCGACCCGGAGCCGAGCGGGACCAGCCCGAGCACGGCGCGGATCAGGGTGGACTTGCCGGAGCCGTTGGCGCCGAGGACGGCCACCACCTCGCCGGCGGTGACGGTCAGCGAGACGTCCCGCAGCACGGGGCGGCCGTCGTAGCCGGCCGCGGCGTGCGCGACGTGGATCACCGGCGTGGTCACGAGCACCCCAGCGCGGTCCGCAGGGTGGCCAGGTTGGTGCGCATCACCGAAAGGTAGTCGTCGCCGCCGTCACCGGAGAGCCCTTCGAGCGGGTCGAGGACGGCGGTCTTCGCGCCGACCTCGGCGGCGATGGTCTCGGCGACCTTCGGGCTGACCAGCGTCTCGAAGAAGATCGTGGTGGCGCCGTGCTCCCGGGCCTCCCGGGCGACCTCGGCCAGTCGCTGCGGGGAGGGCTCGGTGTCGGGGGTGAGGCCGGTCAGGCCGACCTGCTCCAGCCGGTAGCGCTCGGCGAGGTAGCCGAAGGCGGTGTGGCTGACCACGATCTCCCGGCGCTGGCAGGTCTCCAGGCCGGCGGTGTAGTCGGTGTCGAGCTTCTTCAGCTCGCCGCGAAGTGCGGTGGCCCGGGCGGTGTAGTCGGCGGCCCGGTCCGGGTCGACCTGGCCGAGCCGCTGGGCGAGCCGGTCGGCGACGGTGGCCAGCCGGGTCGGGTCGAGCCAGAGGTGTGGGTCCTTGCCGCCGGACTCCTGCTCGGCGTGACCGGCCTCACCCTCGTGTTCGTGCCCGCCGGCCGCGCCGCTCAGCAGCGGCTGCACGGTGGCCACGTCGAATGCGCGCTTCGCCGCGTTCTGGTCGACGGCTTCGTCCACCGCCGGCTGGAAGCCCTTGAGGTAGACGACCAGCTCGGCCTCGCTGACCTGGCCCACCTGGCCCGGGTTGAGTTCCAGGTCGTGCGGCTCGGCGCCTGGTTTGGCCAGGTTGGTGACCCGGACGGCGTCCCCGCCGACCCGCTCCGCCACGAACTGCAACGGATAGAAGGCCGCCACCACGTCCACCCGGTCCGGGTCGGCGCCGGCGCCGTCGGTGGAGCAGGCGGCGGCGCCGCCGAGGGCCAGCAGTGCGGCGACGGCGGTCAGGGCGCGGGACACGGAGCGGACGGTCATGTCGTCAACTGTCCGTGGCAACGACAATGATTGTCAAAAACGCATGATTGCATGTCAGAGCAGCTTGACCAGGGCCACTGCGATCAACAACGTCAGGATGACGAGCCGGAGCGCCCGGGTCCGCGGCGTCTGCACCGGCCAGGTGGTGGCCAGCAGGAAGCCCAGCCCGGCGGCCAGCGCCAGCAGCAGCACGCCGCCGACCGGCCCCGGCGCGAAGAACGCCACCAGCACCACGACCAGCGTGGCGAGGAACACCGACGTCGGGTTCGCCCGGGCCAGCCGGGCCAGCAGAAGGCTCTGCGTACGCTGCATCCCACAGACTCTACGAGGAGGAACCCGGTGCTGGTGACCAACCGGTTCGTGGTCGACGTCGATGGCGCGGACGACTTCGCCATCCGGGCGCACGCCGCCCTGACCGCGCTCGCCGCCCGCCCCGGCTACCTGCGCGGTGAGCTGCTCCGGGCGCTCGACGACCCCCGGCACTGGTGCCTGGTCACCGAGTGGGAGTCGGTCGGCACCTACCGGCGGGCGCTCGGCGGCTTCGACGTCAAGATCGCCGCGGTGCCGCTGCTCGCCGAGTCGCTCGACGAGCCGTCCGCGTACGAGACGCTGGCCAGTGCCGCACCGGGCGGTGAGGTCGTGGTGGCCACCAGTGATCGGGCCACGAGTCCGCACCGCTGAGACGGCGGGCACTACCCTGCTCCTATGACCGCTCCCGGCCCGGCAGCCCCACCGCCGTACCCCTCGATCCCCGGCCGGGACGGCACCCCGCCGCCCGGGTCCGGGAGCGACCCGGGAGTGCCCGGCCCGCCGCCGGGGCCCGGGGTGGTCCCGCCGTTCGCCGCGCCGCCGACCGAGGGTGGCCGGGTCCGGCTCTGGCTGGGGCTCGGCGTGGGTGCGCTCGCCCTGCTGATCTGCTGCGGCGGGGGCGGCGCGGCCGCCATCGGCCTGGTCGTCAGCAACGTGCAGGCCGTCGAGGAGCAGGGCAAGTCGGTCACCGACTCCTACTACCGGGCGCTGGTCGAGCGGGAGTTCGGCAAGGCGTACGACAAGCTCTGCGACGACGCGCAGCGGCGCGAGTCGCGGGCGGACTTCGCCCAGCGGGTGGCCGACGAGCCGCCGGTGGCCGCCTACCGGGTCGGTGAGGTGGACCCGACGGCGCTGACCGTGCCGGTCGACGTGACCCTCAGCGGCGGCGGCCGGGAGACCCAGCAGGTCACCCTCGCCGCCGACCAGCAGACCGGCGGCATGGAGGTCTGCGGGGTCAGCTGACCCGTCCGGAGTATTCTGCTGGGCTCGGGGCGTCACTGGTCGTACCGTTGTCCCGAACTGTTCGTTCCGTCCACATCGCGTCCCCGCCGACCGCCAGCCGGCGTAGGAGGAAACATGCCAGCCGACCGTATCGACGCCGTCGTCAGTCTCGCCAAGCGCCGAGGCTTCGTCTTCCCCTCCAGCGAGATCTACGGGGGCACCCGGTCGGCGTGGGACTACGGTCCGCTCGGCGTGGAGTTGAAGGAGAACGTCCGCCGGCAGTGGTGGAAGACCATGGTCCAGCAGCGCGACGACGTCGTCGGCCTGGACTCCGCGGTCATCCTGGCCCGCAAGGTCTGGGAGGCCTCCGGCCACATCGCCGAGTTCGTCGACCCGCTGACCGAGTGCCAGTCCTGCCACAAGCGGTTCCGCGCGGACCACCTGGAGGAGGCGTACGCCGAGAAGCACGGCAAGCCGCTGACCTCGCTCCAGGAGCTGAACTGCCCCAACTGCGGCAACAAGGGCACCTTCACCGAGCCGAAGATGTTCAACGGCCTGATGAAGACCTACCTCGGCCCGGTGGAGAGCGACGAGGGCATGCACTACCTGCGCCCGGAGACCGCCCAGGGCATCTTCGTCAACTACAAGAACGTCGAGACGGTCGCCCGCAAGAAGCCACCGTTCGGCATCGCGCAGACCGGCAAGTCGTTCCGCAACGAGATCACCCCGGGCAACTTCATCTTCCGGACCCGCGAGTTCGAGCAGATGGAGATGGAGTTCTTCGTCGAGCCGGGCTCGGACGAGCAGTGGCACGAGTACTGGCTCCAGGAGCGCTGGAACTGGTACCTCGACCTCGGCCTCTCCGCCGACAACCTGCGCCTCTACGAGCACCCCAAGGAGAAGCTCTCCCACTACTCGAAGCGCACCGTCGACATCGAGTACCGGTTCCAGTTCGGCGGCAGCGAGTTCGCCGAGCTGGAGGGCATCGCCAACCGCACCGACTTCGACCTCTCCACGCACAGCAAGCACTCCGGCGTCGACCTGTCCTACTTCGACCAGGCCAAGAGCGAGCGCTGGATGCCGTACGTGATCGAGCCGGCCGCCGGCCTCACCCGCGCGGTGCTGGCCTTCCTGCTCGAGGCGTACGACGAGGACGAGGCCCCGAACACCAAGGGCGGCGTGGACAAGCGCACCGTGATGCGCTTCGACCCGCGGCTGGCCCCGGTGAAGGTGGCGGTGCTGCCGCTGTCCCGCAACGAGGCGCTCTCCCCGAAGGCCAAGGGCCTCGCCGCCCAGCTGCGCAAGCGCTGGGTGGTCGAGTTCGACGACTCGCAGGCGATCGGCCGCCGCTACCGCCGGCAGGACGAGATCGGCACCCCGTTCTGCGTCACCGTCGACTTCGACACCCTCGACGACGACGCGGTGACCGTGCGCAACCGGGACACCATGGCCCAGGAGCGGGTCGCCCTGGACCAGGTCGAGCGCTACCTGATCGAGCGCCTGCCCGGCTGCTGACCGAGGCGTCCGACGGCCCCGCCCCCGGCTCGCCGGGGCGGGGCCGTCGCTCTTTTTCGGGCCATCCGGACCAATGGGCCGACCGGCCGGACCGGTGGTTGAGCCGGCTGCCAACTCGTGCGAGCATTCCCGGCGTTGAATCTCGTCACGGGGGAGTGTGCATGACGCACGAGTCGCCACAGGACCACGACCACGACCCGAAGCGACGGCGTCTGCTGCGCCGCGCCGCCACGGCCGCCGCCACCACCGCCGGCGCGGGTGTCGCCGCCGCGGTGGGGCTGCCCGGCACGGCCCAGGCCGCCCCGGGCGACAACCTCATCATGGGTACGACCAACGACGCCGGCCCGACCACCACGACGGTGAACGCCACGAACGGCTACGGCACGCTGCTGCTGAAGAACACCGCGGGGGCGCCGCTGCGGCTCGTTCCCGGCGACAACCTCTACCCCCAGGTGTTCGACTCCGAGCTCGGCACGCTGGCCGTCGACAACCAGGGTGACCTGTTCGTCAAGGCCGGGGTGGACAACGTCGACAACGCCACCGTCGGCTGGGCCTGGACGTCGGAGTGGGCGACCACCTCGGTGGCGGTCGCGCCGACCCGGGTGCTCGACACCCGGGACCCGAACCTGCGGCGCGCCATCGTCTCCGGTGCGGGTGACCTCGACTCCAGCGGCCGGCTGGTCCCCGGCAAGCCGATCGTGCTCAGTCTGGACAGCTATGTTCGGGATGGCTACGCGCTCAAGGGCAACGTGACCGTGGCCGGAATGACCGGTGGCGGCGTGCTGACCGTGTGGGGCAGCGGCACCAAGCCGGCCACCTCCACGGTGAACTGGTGGACCAGCGGGCAGGTCCTGTCGAACTTCCTCTTCACCGAACTCGGCGCCGTCGGGGCGTACCGCAGCGTGCTGACGCTCCAGGCCACCGCCTCGCCGACCCACGTGATCCTCGACATGACCAGCCTGCTGGTCGGCCACCCGAGCCAGGTGCTCGTCAGCCGTGCCTAGGCGGCCCGGACGCGCGCACCGCGCGTCGGCAGCCACCCGCCGCCCGTCAACCCAGCCCACGGGGGAATGAAGAATGACGTCGTCCGAACCTGACCGCTCCGCCTCGCGGCGCACGCTGCTGCGGCGCGCCGCCGTCACCGGTGGCGCCGCGGTCGCCGCCACGGCGGTGACCGCGGCCAACGCCACGCCCGCCGCCGCCGCGACCGGTGACCCGGTCGTCCTCGGCGGAGCCACCACGGGGGGCCTGCACACCACCGTGACCAGCGCCGCCGGGGGCGGGGCCGCCACGCTGGCCCTGCAGAACACCACCGGTGCGACCCTGCAGCTGACGCGCAAGTCCTCCACCTTCGGGTGGGGCGGTGGGCTGGTCTCCACGCCCGACGGCCTCGGAGTGCAGAAGGCTGTCGACAGCTCGTACGCGCAGTACGAGGCGCTGACCACGGCGAACGCCACCATGCTGGTGCCGATCCCGCCGACCCGGGTGCTCGACAGCCGTAGCGCGGCCGGCCGCGCCCGGCTCCTCGAGGGCGCCAACCGGGTCGACTCGCAGGGCCGGGTGCTCCCCGACACCCTGCTGGTCGTGCACCTGCGCGACATCGTCGACTACGGCGACGGCCTGATGGGCAACGTCACCGTCGCCAACACCGCGCGGGGCGGCTTCGCCACGGTCTGGGGCCGGGGCAACCTGCCCACCGCCTCGACGATCAACTGGTGGGGCGCCGGCCAGCTGCTCTCCAACGGCGTGATCTCCCAGCTCGGCGCGTACGAGACCGACGCCGGGGAGTACTACGAGGACGTGGTGGCCATCTGGGTGGCCGTCGGCGCGACGGCGGTGATCCTGGACGTCACCGGCCTGCTGGTGTTCCACCCGGACTCGGCCGTGATCAACAATGTGAAGGCCGTCTCCGGCGACCGCCTCGCGGCGGACTCCGGCACCAGCGGAGTGCGGGCCCAGGTGATCAAGGAGGCCGCCGAGCGCGGTGACCGCGAGGTGCGGACCGGTGCGTGACCACGAGGAGAGCAGCAGCATGACCAGCGACCAGAGCTCCTCGACCACCCGTCGACGGATCGTGAAGGGCGGCCTCGCGGTCGGCGCCGGCGTCGGGGTCGCGGCCGTCGTCGCCACGCCGGCGGAGGCGGCGGCCGGCGATCCGGTGCTCGCCGGGCAGCCCAACGACGCCGGCACGGCCGAGACGCTGCTGGTCGGCGGCTCGTCGGCCACCCCGACCCTGACCCTCACCCACGGCGACGGGCGTCCGCCGTTGATCCTCGCGCCCACCCCGGACGCGTCGATCCCGGCGGACCTGCCCACCGGCTCGCTGGCGATCAACGACTCGGGCGACCTGGTCATCGGCGGCAAGGCCGGGACGAAGGCGTACGTCAACACGTCCCGCTGGGCGAACCGGACGCTGGCCGTCGCGCCGAAGCGCATCCTGGACACCCGCTCGATGGCCACCTACAGCGCCAACGTGGTCACCGGCGCGGGGAACGTGCTCTCCGGCAAGCTGCAGGCCGGCAAGATCATCCACGTGACGGTGAAGAACGTACCGCCGGCGCTGGCCGAGAAGGCCACCGCGGCGTACGTCAACATCACGGTGGCGGGGACCGTCTCCGGCGGCTTCCTCACCGCGTACAGCTCCTCGATCGCCAAGCCGGGCACGTCCTCGCTGAACTGGTGGGGGCCGAACCAGGTGCTGTCGAACCTGGTCGAGGTGCAGCTGGGCAGCTACAACGGCACCCCGCTGTCGTTCGGCATCTACGTCCACTCGGCCACCTCGGTCATCGTGGACGTCTGTGGGCTGATCCTGGCCGACCCCGGCACGTACTGATCCGTACGCCGGTCGCCGTCGCGGTGCGAGTTCGCTCACCATCGCGGCGGCGACCGGCCACCGGGCCGTGGCGGGTCGCCGCCGGCATGGGATTCTTGGGTACGTGACCAGTTCCGCCGCCCCCGTCCTCCGCCCGCTCACTATCGGCCCCCACCAGGTGTGGCCGCCCGTGGTGCTTGCGCCGATGGCCGGCATCACCAACGTCGGCTTCCGGCAGCTCTGCCGGGAGCAGGGCGGTGGCATCTACGTCTGCGAGATGATCACCACCATCGCGCTGGTCGAGCGGAACCCGAAGACGCTGCGCATGATCGCCTTCGGCGACAACGAAAAGCCGCGCAGCCTCCAGCTCTACGGCACCGACCCGGAGATCACCGCCGCCGCCGTGCGGATCGTGGTGGAAAAGAACCTCGCCGACCACATCGACCTGAACTTCGGCTGCCCGGTCCCGAAGGTCACCCGCAAGGGCGGCGGGTCGGCCCTGCCGTGGCGTCGCCGGCTCTTCGCCCGGCTGGTGAGGGCCGCGGTGGACGCCGCGTCACCCGCCGGTGTGCCGGTCACCGTGAAGATGCGCAAGGGCATCGACGACGAGCACCTGACGTACGTCGAGGCGGGTCTCGCCGCCCAGGACGCCGGGGTGGCGGCGGTCGCCCTGCACGGGCGTACGGCCGCGCAGCGCTACTCCGGCACCGCCGACTGGGACGCGATCGCCACCCTCAAGCAGGCCCTCGACGTGCCGGTGCTCGGCAACGGCGACATCTGGGAGGCCGACGACGCGCTGCGGATGGTCGCCCACACCGGGGTGGACGGGGTGGTCATCGGCCGGGGCTGCCTGGGTCGGCCGTGGCTCTTCGCCGACCTGGAGGCCGCCTTCGACGGGCGCCCGGAGCGGCGGCTACCCGGCCTCGGCGAGGTCGCGGCGACCATGCGCCGCCACGCCGAGCTGCTGGTCGACCAGTTCACCGTGGGCGCGCGCAACCCGGCCCGGGGCGAGCGGGACGGCTGCACCGACTTCCGCAAGCACGTCGCCTGGTATCTCAAGGGCTTCCCCGTCGGCAGTGAGCTGCGTCGGGAGCTGGCCATGATCGAGAGCCTGGCGCAGCTCGACGACCTGCTCGGCAAGCTCGACCCGACCGAGCCGTTCCCGGTGGCCACGCTGGGCCAGCCCCGCGGGCGTACCAACTCGCCGGGCAAGGTCTTCCTGCCGGACGGCTGGCTGGCCAGCCGCGACGACGACACCGTGCCCGAGGGTGCGGAGCTGGCCGACTCCGGCGGCTGACCGGACCGACGAAAGGGCCCGACCCCTGGTGGGGTCGGGCCCTTTCGTCGTTGGTGCAGGTGGATCGTCAGGACGCGGTGTAGCCGCGGGTGGCGATCCAGTCGGCGAGGTTGTCCACGCTGATCCGGTAGGAGGCCATGTTCGGGTCGGCCGAGTCCGCGATCGTCACGGTGTTGCCGCCGTCGCGGTAGCCCACGACGCTGATGTAGTGGCCACCCTCGAAGGAGTGGGTGTTGCCGTCGGTGTCGGTGGTGGTGCCGGCGATGTTGGCGACCACGGCCCGCCCGTCGTCGATCGTGCGGACGATGTCGGCGCGCAGCTTGTCGGTCTGCTTGTCGTCGGCCTTGCTCTGGCGGATCTCCACCGAGTGGTAGGTCTTGCCGGTCTCCTTGTTCAGGACCGGGGTGATGTCGTTGATGCTGTTGGTGCCGGCCTCGGTGGTGCCCATCTCCTTGGCCATGGCGTCCACGTCGATGTTCTTACCCAGCACGCTCAGGGCGTTGCGGGTGGCGGCGGGGCCGCAGTAGTAGAAGTTGGGCTGAGCCTCGTAGCGCACGTTCAGCTCCCGCTCGCCGTGACCCTTGCGATCGGCGACGACCTGGGTCTTGTCGGCGGGGGCGGCGTGGGCGGCGATGGCGGGGCCGGCGATGCCACCGGCGGTGGCGGCGACACCAGCAGCGGTCAGGACGGTCTTGCGGATCAGATCGGTACGCATGATGGCGTGCTCCTCTGGTCGGGGGATACGCGGCACGCCCAGGGGGTGGGCGCCGCGCGAGGGGAAGTCAGATTCGGACGGCCCGGCGATCGGGGGGATCTGCGCGAGGCGCGGCCGGCGGCCGGGGGCCTGCTCGGGGGTCCGGGGGATGTAACCGTGGTGGCGGGCCGGGCATTCCATCGGCCTGCTCGGGTGGTGCGGGGGATGTAACCGGCCCGGCCGGCCGGGCATTCCATCGGCCTGCGCTTCGGGCTTACCTGCCGGGCGGGGGAGCCGCGGTGGTATGCCATGTACAACGCCCCCGACCCCCCACCGATTCCAGGCTGGGGGTGGCCCCGAGCACGGGACCCCGCAGGTCAGGCCGGACAACTGGGCCGTGGCCGCCCGGGAGGAATCGGACATCGGGGGTCGGACCGGTCGGGCCGGGGCGCTCGGGGCCGGGGTGCTCGATCCGGACCGCTCGGGCCGGACCGCTCGGGCCGGACCGCTCGGGCGGGGGCGCTCGGGCCGGACCGCTCGGGCGGGGGCGCTCGGGCGGGGGCGTTCGGGCCGGTCGGCGACCGTCGGGGCGGCGACACGGCCTCGGGAAGCCGCCCCGGTCCGGGGGCGACCGTCGGGGCGGCGACACGGCCTCGGGAGCGGACCTGACGCCGCATCCGGGGCGTTGGTGGTGCCCGAGGATGCTCTGTGCGTTGGCGGCCGGGGCGCCGTTTCGGACACTACAAACTTGATGTCGTCAACGAATCGGATGTCCGTTCATCCGCGATTCGTTCGCGTCATCAAGTTTGTAGCGGCGGGCGGGACCACCCGGCCCGACGGTGGGCAAAGCCACCTGGTCCGACGGTGGGCGGGGCCACTTGGTCCGCCCCTACCGTCGCTCAACCCGTCAACCCGAAGTCACACCAGGTCGGGCATCTGGACCAGCGGGGTCCGGGGCGTCCCGGCGCCTTTGGGCGGGAAGCCGGAGCGTCCCGGGGGACGCGGCTGGCTGTGTCGGCGCCCCCTTGTCGTCCCGCCCAGCCTGCGCGGCTGGCGCGGACTGCGCGGCAGGCGCCACCTGCTCGGCCGGGGTGGGCGGTTCGGCCGTCCAGGGGATCTCGGGCGAGCGGTGGAAGGAGATGCCGGCGGTGGTCCAGCGCGGGCCGTGTCCGGCCAGCCGGGTGCGGAACCCGGCCCAGTCGTGGGTGGCCCGGGGCGACCAGCCCAGCTCGGCGAGGGCGGGCAGCCGGGGCAGGAGCATGAACTCGACCTCCGCCAGCGAGGTGACCGACTCGGTCCAGAGCGGCGCTCCGACACCGAGGACCGCCTCCACCGGCACATCGGTCAGGTGACTGCCCGGGTCCCAGTCGTACGCACGTCGCACGTCGATCAGACCCGCCCAGTCGTGCCCGATCGGGGTGTCCGGGGCGTACTTCATGTCCAGGTAGGCGTGGTTGCCGGGGGAGAGGATGAGTCGGGCGCCCCGGCGTACCGCCTCGGCGACGACCGGGTCGTCACCGTTGGTGCCCCACCACTGGAGCACCCGCCCCTCGGTGTGCCCGGCCGGCGCGATCTGGTGCCAGCCGACCACCGTCTTGCCGAGCCCGGCGACGATCCGCTGCGCCCGCTCCACGAAGCCGGTGTACGCCTCGCCCTTGACCTTGAACGCCTCGTCCCCGCCGATGTGCAGCCACGGCCCGGGGGTGAGCGCGGCGACCTCGCCGAGCACGTCGGCGACAAAGTCGTACGTCCGCTCGTCGGTGGGGTCGAGGTAGCTGAAGCCGACCTCGGTGCCGGTGTACGGCGGTGGCGCGATCCTCCCCGGTGCCAGCTCGGGGTACGCGACCAGCGCCGCGTTGGTGTGCCCTGGCAGGTCGATCTCGGGGACGACGGTGACGTGCCGGCGGGCGGCGTACCGGACGATCCGCCGGTAGTCGGCCGCGGTGTACCAGCCGCCGGGGCCGCCGCCGACCTCGGTCGTCCCGCCGACGCTGGTCAGCCGGGGCCAGGAGTCGACGGCGATCCGCCAGCCCTGGTCGTCGGTGAGGTGCAGGTGCAGGTGGTTGAGCTTGTACCGGGCCAGGTGGTCGACGACCCGGAGCACGTCGGGGACGGCGAAGAAGTGCCGGGACACGTCCAGCATCGCCCCCCGGTACGGGAACCGGGGCCGGTCGACGATCATCCCGCCGGGCACCACCCAGCGCGCGGCGACCGGGGCCGGGCTCTCGATCGCCGCGGGCAGCAGCTGACGCAGCGTCTGCACCCCGTGGAAGAGCCCGGTCGCGGTGCCGGCGGTGATCCGGACCTCGGCGGCGGTGACATCCAGCCGGTAGCCCTCGTCGCCCAGGTCGTCCACGTCGGTGGGGTGGACCGGGCCGGCACCGGCCGGGGGCGTCGCGGCGGCCAGGCTGAGCACCAGCGGGCCTTCCGATCCGGCGCCGGCCGGGTCGGTGACCGGGAGCAGGTACCCGGTGGCGGGTCGCAGCAGCGCGGCGAGCTGCTCGGCGACGTCCCGGGCGGCCGGGACCGGGGTGACCCGCAGCGCCACGTCGGCGGAGAGGGTGAAATCGGCGGCCGGGTCCGGGTCGACCCGCGCGGGGGCCGGCACCACGTCGCCGAGCCGGGCCGGGGCGGGCGGCGTGAGCAGGTCGCCGGCCGTCCGGGCGGCGGCCCGGGCGAGGTCGCCCGCGGCCGGCTCCTGGCCGGGCAGGACGGTCTGGGCGGGCGGTTCCTGGCCGGTCTCGGGGCTGCGGGACGAGGTGGACGGCACGGTGACGGCTCCGGGGTGTAATCGCGGGGGATATGGCAAAAGTCAGGTTCAGCGGATCCAGCGTCGTCAAGGGTACGAGGGGAGCCGGAATTGCGTGATCGTGCGCATGGAAGCGCTCCCAGAAACCGGTACGTACGCGGATAGTGGTGATGGTTGTGCCGATTGTCACCGAACGGTCCCAGCCCACTCGATGTTCGCTTAACCTTCGCCCACCGAACGCTGACGACGCCGGGATTAGCGGTGGTCGGCCCCGGGGTATGAGCAACTGAACCTTCGTTAAGTGTCAATTCCGGCGCGCGTGGGAGGCTCCTGGTGGCAGCGCAAGAGACCGTGGATCACAAGTACGTCTACGACTTCGCCGAGGGCAACAGGGACCTCAAGGACCTGCTCGGCGGCAAGGGGGCCAACCTGGCCGAGATGACGAATCTCGGCCTACCGGTCCCACCCGGTTTCACCATCACCACCGAGGCGTGCAAGGCGTACCTCACCACCGGCGCGGAGCCGGAGGGGCTGGCCGGCCAGATCGAAGCGCACCTGGAGTCCCTGGAGCAGGGCATGGGCCGCCGGCTGGGCGACCCGGACGACCCGCTGCTGGTATCCGTACGCTCCGGCGCCAAGTTCTCCATGCCCGGCATGATGGAGACCGTCCTCAACGTCGGCCTCAACGACCGCAGCGTCGTCGGGCTCAGCCGGCAGGCCGGCGGCAACGACCGCTTCGCCTGGGACTCCTACCGCCGCCTGATCCAGATGTTCGGCAAGACCGTCTGCGAGGTGCCGGGCGAGGAGTTCGAGCACGCGCTCGACGAGGCCAAACGCGCCAAGGGTACGAAGAACGACCTCGACCTCGACGCCGCCGACCTGCGCGGGCTCGTCGACGCGTACAAGAAGATCTTCGCCAAGCACACCGGCCGGGAGTTCCCGCAGGAGCCGCGGGAGCAGCTCGACCTGGCCATCCGCGCGGTCTTCGAGTCGTGGAACGCCGAGCGCGCGGTGGTCTACCGCCGCCAGGAGCGCATCCCCGCCGACCTCGGCACCGCGGTCAACGTGGTGGCGATGGTCTTCGGCAACCTCGGCTCCGACTCGGGCACCGGCGTCGCCTTCACCCGCGACCCGGGAAGCGGCGCGCAGGGCATCTACGGCGACTACCTGGCCAACGCCCAGGGCGAGGACGTGGTCGCCGGCATCCGCAACACCGTGCCGTTGCAGGAGCTCGAGCAGCTGGACAAGAAGTCCTACGACGAGCTGCTCAGCTACATGGCCCGGCTCGAGGAGCACTACAAGGACCTCTGCGACATCGAGTTCACCATCGAGCGCGGCAAGCTCTGGATGCTCCAGACCCGGGTCGGCAAGCGCACCGCCGCCGCCGCGTTCGTCATCGCCGGCCAGCTCGTCGACGAGGGCCTGATCGACCTGGACGAGGCGCTGCACCGGGTCAACGGCGCACAGCTCGCCCAGCTGATGTTCCCGCGCTTCCAGCTCGACCACGACTTCCAGCCGGTCGCCAAGGGCATCGGCGCCTCCCCGGGCGCGGCCTCCGGCAAGGTGGTCTTCACCTCCGCCCGCGCGGTCGAACTCGCCGCCGAGGGCGAGTCGGTGATCCTGGTCCGCCGGGAGACCAACCCGGACGACCTCAACGGCATGATCGCCGCCAAGGGCATCCTCACCTCGCGTGGCGGCAAGACCAGCCACGCCGCCGTGGTCGCCCGCGGCATGGGCAAGACCTGCGTCTCCGGCGCCGACGAGATCGACGTCAACGTCCCGGCGAAGAAGTTCATCGTCGGCGGACAGACCGTCAACGAGGGGGACATCGTCTCCATCGACGGCACCACCGGCAAGGTCTACCTCGGCGAGGTGCCGGTCATGCCGTCGGAGGTGGTGCAGTACTTCGAGGGCAGTCTCGACCCGGCACACATCGACAACGCGCTGGTCCGGGCCGTACACCGGATCATGACGCACGCCGACGCCAACCGGCGGCTGGCGGTCCGCGCGAACGCCGACACCGGCGCGGACGCGGCCCGGGCGCGGCGGTTCGGTGCCCAGGGCATCGGCCTGTGCCGCACCGAGCACATGTTCCTCGGCGACCGCCGCGAGCTGGTGGAGCGGCTGATCCTGGCCCGCACCGACGACGAGCGGGAGGCGGCGCTCGACGCGCTGCTGCCGTTGCAGCGCGACGACTTCGTGGAGATCTTCCGCGAGATGGACGGACTGCCGGTCACCGTGCGGCTGATCGACCCGCCGCTGCACGAGTTCCTGCCCCCGCTGGAGCAGCTCGCGGTCAACGTCGCCGTCGCCCAGGAGCGCGGCGAGGACGTCGCCAAGGAGGAGGCGCTGCTCGCCGCCGTCCGGCGGATGCACGAGGAGAACCCGATGCTGGGCCTGCGGGGCGTCCGCCTCGGCCTGGTCATCCCCGGCCTCTTCGCGATGCAGGTCCGGGCCATCACGGAAGCCGCCGTGGCGGTCACCCGGGACGGCGCGTCCGCCTGCCCGGAGATCATGGTCCCGCTGGTCGGGGCGGTCCAGGAGCTGGAGACGGTACGCGCCGAGGCCGAGAAGATCATCGCGGAGGTGGTCGGGGACAGCGGCGTCGACGTGCTGATCGGCACCATGATCGAGGTGCCCCGGGCGGCGCTGACCGCCGGGCAGATCGCGGAGGCGGCGCAGTTCTTCTCCTTCGGCACCAACGACCTGACCCAGATGGGCTGGGGCTTCTCCCGCGACGACGTCGAGGGCGCGTTCTTCTGGCGCTACCTGGAGCTGGGCATCTTCGGCATCTCGCCGTTCGAGTCCATCGACCGGGAGGGCGTCGGCCGGCTGATCCGGATCGCCGCCGAGGAGGGCCGGGCCGCCCGCCCGGAGCTGAAGCTCGGTGTCTGCGGCGAGCACGGCGGTGACCCCGACTCGGTGCACTTCTTCCACGAGGTGGGGCTGGACTACGTCTCCTGCTCGCCGTTCCGGGTGCCGGTGGCCCGGCTGGAGGCCGGCCGCGCCGCCATCGAGACGGCCGGCTCCGACAGCCGCTGACCAGCGCTCGCACCACCAGCACGGCGGCGGCCCCGACCCCGGGGCCGTCGCCGTCGCCGTCCCCGGGGCCGGCCCGCCGGTCAGACCGGTGGCCGCCGACGGCCCGTCGACCGGGTGACGCGGCGCGGCAGCGTCGTCATCGGGGTACGCGTGGCCAGCGCGCCGTCCGCCTGGCGCACCGGCGTGGCGCCCGTCCCGCAGCGGTGCGTGTCGACCACCGAGCCGGCCCGGTCGGCCACCGCCCGAGCCTCCTCGTGCAACCCCTCCAGGTCGGTCGCCGCCCCGGTGACCAGCGTGAGCAGCGCGTGCCGCCCGGCCGGGTAGGTCACCACCGTGGCGGTGGCGGTGCGCACCACCGACTCCCGGAAGCCGCTCCGGCACACCGTGTGGGCGACCTGGTGCCCGAGGCCGAAGCCCACCGCGGAGAGGGCGGCCAGGTGGACCGCCTCCGTCGATGGCAGGTCGCTGGAGATCAGCAGGCCGTCCCGGCCGGCCAGCACCGTGCCGGTCACCTCGGGCCGGCGCCGCCGCAACCCCCGCAGCTCCCCGTCCATCACCGCTTCGACGTCCACGAGCGCCCCCGATCCTCGCGTTCCGGTCCTTCACGTCACGTACCGCTTCCGGAACGCTACCGAAGGCCACGCCGTCCCGCGATCCCGTGCCGGTCGGCGATCGGACGACAAGCCGGTCCGATCGGCGGTTGCGGGCGCGTCCTCCGGGGCTCGTCGGCGGGCCGCACCGCCCGTTCCGGCGTAACCTGGGCTCCCGCGACCGATGCGGACGACCGGTGGAGGGTGGCTGCATGACCAGCGTCTGGGCAAGCATGACCGTCGACGCCCTGGACCCGGGCCGGCTGGCCCGCTGGTGGGCCGAGGCGCTCGGCTACCAGGTGGTCAGCGAGGACGCGGACGCGGTGGAGATCCGCCGGTCCGCCGACCGGCTGCCCGGCATCGTCTTCGTTCCAGTGGCCGAGGCCAAGCGCACCAAGAACCGGATCCACCTCGACCTGGCCCCCGACGACCAGGAGGCCGAGGTCGAACGGCTGGTCGACATGGGCGCCCGGCACGTCGACATCGACCAGGGCGACGTCTACTGGACCGTGCTGGCCGACCCCGAGGGCAACGAGTTCTGCGTGCTCCGGCCGCAGGGCTGAGCGGTGGGCGTCGACGAGGACGCGGCCGACGCCTGCCGTCGGGTCGAGGAGCCGCCCAAGGACACCGGCTACGGGCGGTCGCCGTACGAGCGGGACCGGGCCCGGGTGCTGCACTCGGCGGCCTTCCGCCGGCTCGCCGCCAAGACCCAGGTACACCTCGCCGGCACCGACGACTTCCTGCGTACCCGGCTGACCCACTCGCTGGAGGTGGCCCAGATCGCCCGGGAGATGGGCGCCCGGCTGGGCTGCGACCCGGACGTGGTCGACGTCGCCGGGCTGGCCCACGACCTCGGGCACCCGCCGTTCGGGCACAACGGTGAGGACGCCCTCGACCGGCTCGCCGCGCCCTGCGGCGGGTTCGAGGGCAACGCGCAGACGCTGCGGGTGCTGACCCGGCTGGAGGCCAAGGTGCTGGCGCCCGACAGCGCCCCGGCCGGGCTGAACCTCACCCGGGCCTCGCTCGACGCGGTCACCAAGTACCCCTGGCCCCGCCAGCCCGGGCTGCGCAAGTTCGGCGTGTACGCCGACGACCGGCCGGTCTTCGACTGGCTGCGGGCCGGCGCCCCGGCCGGCGACGGCCTGCCCGGTGGCGCCCGGCGCTGCCTGGAGGCGCAGGTGATGGACTGGGCCGACGACGTGGCGTACTCGGTGCACGACGTGGAGGACGGCATCCACGGCGGGTACCTGTCGCTGCGCCCGCTGCTCGACGACCCGGACGAGCGGACCGCGCTCTGCGTCGACGCGGCCGCCGTGTACTCCGGCGAGTCCCCGGCCGACCTGGGCGAGGTGCTGGTCGAGCTGCTCGCCGAGCCGGTGCTCGCCCCGCTCGCCGGGTACGACGGCAGCCACCGGGCGCAGGTCGCCCTGAAGACCACCACCAGCGTGCTCACCGGCCGCTTCGTCTCCACCGTGGTGAGCGCCACCCGGGAGCGCTTCGGCTCCGGCCCGCACCGCCGGTACGCCGCCGACCTGGTCGTGCCTCGCCGGATCCGGGCCCAGTGCGCCCTGCTGAAGGGGATGGCCTGGCGGTACGTGATGCGCCGGGCCGGCGCGCGCGCCCGGTACGAGCGGCAGCGGGAGATCCTCGCCGAACTGGTCGCCGCCCTGGCCGACCGGGCGCCGGACGTGCTGGACCCGGTCTTCGCGCCGCTGTGGCGGGCCGCCGGGGACGACGCCGCCCGGCTGCGGGTGGTGGTCGACCAGGTCGCCTCGCTCACCGACCCGGCGGCCCTGGCCTGGCACGCCCGCCTGGTCGACCGGACCATCACGCCGTCGGCCGACGGCGCCGGACCACCGACTGGGGGCGGGTGGCCGACTTAGGCTAGCCTAACTGCATGACGGAGCGCCCCAAGACAGTCACGTCCGCCCGGGTCGTACGGACCGAGCGGCCCACCCCGCACCTGATCCGCCTCGTGCTCGGCGGGGAGGAACTGGCCGGACTGCCGGTGGGCGAGTACACCGACCACTACATCAAGCTGGTCTTCCCGCCGGCCGGCGTGACGTACCCGCGTCCGGTGGACCTGGCGACCATCAAGCGGGAGTACCCGGCGGGGCAGTGGCCCCGGCTGCGCGCGTACACCGTGCGGGCCTGGGACCCGGCGGCCGGGGAGCTGACCGTCGACGTGGTGCACCACGGTGACGAAGGGCTGGCCGGCCCGTGGGCTGCGGCGCTGCGCCCGGGCGACGAGGTGCTCTTCACCGGCCCCGGCGGCGCGTACGCCCCGGACCCGGCCGCCGACTGGCACCTGCTGGCCGGGGACGAGAGCGCCCTGCCGGCGATCGCCGCCGCGCTGGAGCGGCTGCCGGCCGGCGCCCCGGCGAAGGTCTTCGTCGAGGTGGCGGGCCCGGCCGACGAGCTGCCGCTGGCCAGCCCCGGCAGGGTGGAGCTGAGCTGGCTGCACCGGGGCGGCCGGCCGGTGGGCGAGGCGCTGGTCGAGGCCGTCCGGGCGCTCGACTTCCCGTCCGGCGCGGTGTGCGCCTTCGTCCACGGCGAGGCCGCCTCGGTCAAGGAGCTGCGCCGACTGTTGCGGGTCGAGCGGGGCGTGCCCCGGGAGGCGCTCTCCATCTCCGGCTACTGGCGGCGCGGCATGGACGACGAGGGCTGGCGCCGTACCAAGGCGGACTGGAACCGCCAGGTGGAGGCCGAGGAGGCCACCGCCGTCGTCTGACGGCCCCGGGCCCCCGGCTCGCCCGCGGCCCGTTCCGGTGACAGCCGGCGACATGTGACCTGTCCGCCCATTGCGCCCCCGCACGATGTGACCATGGCGGAGCAGGCGCGGGAGGTGGCCGGGCCCACCGGGCGTACCGACCCGGTGGTGCTGGTGCTGGGCGTCGTCGGGGTGCTGGCGGTGGTCGGCTGGGGCATGCTCGGCGGCAGCTCGCTGGCCGGCTTCGGCAAGGCCGGCCTGGGCTGGGTGATCAGCACGTTCGGCTGGTTCTTCGTGGTGGCCGCCGACGCGTTCCTGGTCCTCTCGGTGGTGATCGCGGCCTCCCGCTTCGGCCGCATCCGCCTCGGCGCGGACGACGACGAACCGGAGTTCAGCACGCTCGCCTGGGTGTCGATGATGTTCAGCACCGGCATGGGCATCGGCCTGGTCTTCTACGCGGTCGCCGAGCCGATCCAGCACTACGCCTCGCCGCCGCCCGCCGCCCACGTGCCGCCGCAATCCCCGGCCGCCGCCGAGGCGGCGATGCAGTACACCCTGTTCCACTGGACGCTGCACCCGTGGGGGATCTACGCGATCGCCGCGCTGGCGCTGGCGTACTCGACGTTCCGCAAGCAGCGCGGCAGCCGGATCTCCGCGGCCTTCGAGCCGCTGCTCGGCCGGCGGGCGTACGGCCGGATCGGCCAGGCGGTCGACCTGCTGGCGGTCTTCGCCACCGTCTTCGGCTCGGCCACCAGCCTCGGCCTGGGCGCTCTCCAGGTGGCCGCCGGCCTGGGCAGCGCGACCGCCGTGCCGGACAGCACCGCGGTCGAGCTGCTGGTGATCGCCGCGCTCACCGCCGCGTTCGTGGTCTCCGCCTTCACCGGCCTGCACAAGGGCATCAAGTGGCTCTCCACCAGCAACGTGGTGCTGGCGGTCGGGCTGATGGTCTTCGTCTTCGTGGCCGGGCCGACCATCTACACGCTGGAGGTGCTGCCGGCCTCGGTCGGTGACTACCTCAGCCACCTGACCGTCATGTCCACCCGGACCGGGGCGTTCTCCGACCCGGCCTGGCTGGGCGCGTGGACCATCTTCTACTGGGCGTGGTGGATCTCCTGGGCGCCGTTCGTCGGCATCTTCATCGCCCGGATCTCGAAGGGCCGCACGATCCGGCAGTTCGTCACCGGGGTGCTGCTGGTGCCCAGTGGGGCCAGCATCGTCTGGTTCGCGATCATGGGTGGCACCGCCCTGCGGGTGCAGACCACCGGCGCCCGCGACCTGGTCGGCGACGTGAGAGCCAGCACCGAGAACGCGCTCTTCGGCCTGCTCCAGGCGCTGCCGTTGGCCACGCTGACCACCGTGCTGGCGTCGGTGCTGGTGGCGCTCTTCTTCATCACGGGGGCCGACTCGGCGGCGCTCGTACTGGGCTCGCTGAGCTCCCGGGGTTCGCTGCGGCCACATCGGGGCGTGGTGGTGCTCTGGGGGGTGCTGATCGGCGCGGTCGCCGCGGCGCTGCTGCTCGCCGGGGGTCTGGCCGCCCTCCAGCAGGCGACGATCCTGGTCGCGCTGCCGTTCGTGGTGGTGATGCTCGGCCTCGCCGTGGCGCTGCTGCGGGACATGGCGCAGGATCCGGCCGTCAACCCGCGCCCGACCCGGCCCCGGCCGTACGGGATCGCCGCCGCGGTGCGCGCCGCCCGGTCCTACGAGGAGGAGGACCCGCCACCGGTGACCCGCTGGTTCCACCGCGGGCCGGGCTGACGCGGGTTGCGCCACACGCCGTCCCCCCGGCGGCGGATCGTCCGTCCGACAGGGCAGGATGTAGGGCCGAGGGGGTGGGACCATGGCGGGGCGGATCCGGGACGAGGACATCGCGCTGGTCCGGGAGCGCACCTCCATCGCCGAGGTGATCTCGGACACGGTGACCCTCAAGTCGGCCGGCGGCGGCAACCTCAAGGGGCTCTGCCCGTTCCACGACGAGAAGAGCCCGTCGTTCAACGTCTCGCCCGCCCGCAACGTCTGGTACTGCTTCGGCTGCGGCGCCGGCGGCGACGCGATCAAGTTCCTGATGGACGCCGAGCACCTGAGCTTCGTCGAGTCCGTCGAGCGGCTCGCCGACCGCGTCGGCATCCAGCTGCGCTACATCGAGAACGACAACGTCGCGCCGCGCGCCCGGCCGCAGCAGGGGCAGAAGCAGCGCCTGGTGGCGGCGCACGCGGCGGCGGTGGAGTTCTACCGGGCCCAGCTCAGCACGGCGGGCGCCCGGCCGGCGCGGGAGTTCCTCGCCCAGCGCGGCTTCGACCGGGCCGCCGCCGAGCGGTACGGCTGCGGCTTCGCCCCGGACGCCTGGGACCTGCTCACCAAGCACCTGCGCCAGCAGGGCTTCAGCCACGACGAGCTGGTCACGGCCGGGCTGTCCCGCCCGTCCCGCTCGGGCACCCTGATCGACCGGTTCCGGCGCCGGCTGATGTGGCCGATCCGGGACATCACCGGCGACGTGATCGGCTTCGGCGCCCGCAAGCTCTTCGCCGACGACGACGGCCCGAAATACCTCAACACCCCCGAGACGCCGATCTACAAGAAGTCGCACGTCCTCTACGGCATCGACCAGGCCAAGCGGGAGATCGCCAAGCAGGGCAAGGTGGTCGTGGTCGAGGGCTACACCGACGTGATGGCTTGCCACCTGGCCGGGGTGACCACGGCCGTGGCGACCTGCGGCACCGCGTTCGGCAGCGACCACATCGGGGTGCTGCGCCGGCTGCTGCTGGACACCGACGCGGTGGCCGGCGAGGTCATCTTCACCTTCGACGGGGACGCCGCCGGGCAGAAGGCGGCGCTGCGCGCCTTCGAGGACGACCAGCGCTTCGTCGGCCGTACCTTCATCGCGGTCAGCCCGGACAACATGGACCCGTGTGAGCTGCGGCTGGCCAAGGGTGATCTGGCCGTGCGCGACCTGGTCGCCCGCCGCGAGCCGCTCGTCGACTTCGCCCTCCGCCACGTGATCAACCGGTACGACCTGGACACCGTCGACGGCCGGGTGGAGGCGATGCGCCGGGCCGCCCCACTGGTCGCCAAGATCAAGGACCGGGAGAAGCGCCCCGAGTACGTCCGCAAGCTCGCCGGCGACCTCGGCATGGAGATCGAGCCGGTGCAGCGGGCGGTGCTCGCCGCCGACGCCGCCCCGGACACCGGGGGCAGGACCGGCCCCGCGCCGGCCCGGTCCCGGGTGGCGGAGCCGGCGGTGGACAGCCCCCAGTCGATGGTCGAGCGGGAGGCGCTGAAGCTCGCCCTCCAGGAGCCGGTGCTCGCCGGGCCGATGTTCGACGCGGTCGAGGCCTCGGCCTACCGGCACCCGGTACACGCCGCCGTCCGGGCGGCGATCGCCGCGGCCGGCGGTGCCGCGGCGGCGGCCGGCGGCGCCGTCTGGATCTCCTCGGTCCGCGACGCCTGCGACGACCTCGTCGCGCAGGCCCTGATCGGGGAGCTCTCCGTCGAGCCGCTGCGGATCGACGGAGAGCCCGACCCGAGGTACGTCTCGATCACGGTGGCCCAGTTGCAGTGGGGCTCGGTGACCGCCCGGATCCGGGACCTCAAATCGAAGATCCAGCGGGTCAACCCGGTCAACAACAAGGACGAGTACTTCGCCCTCTTCGGGGAACTGCTCTCGCTGGAGCAGCACGCGCGGGCGCTGCGCGAGCAGGCCGCGGGAGGACTGTGATGGGACTGTTCGGCCGGAAACCGAAACTGCCGCCCGCCGCCCGGCCCCCGCTGGCCGACGACGAGCGGGTGCTGGCCTGGGCCACCGCCGGCAACGGCGAGGGCGACGGCGTGGTGGTCGCCAGCAACCTCGGGCTCTGGCTGCCCGGCCGGCCGCACCGGCTCGGCTGGCACGACATCCTCAAGGCGGTCTGGTCCGGCCGCGAGCTGACCGTCACTCCGGCCGAGCGGGTCACCGACCGGGACGGCTACCAGGTGGTGGCCGACTGCCCCGCCGAGACCTACCTCCTGCTCGACCCGGGCGACCTGCCGCACCAGGTGCGGGCCCGGGTGACCCGCTCGGTGGCGTACACCGAGCAGCACCCGGTGCCCGGCGGCGCGGGACGGATCGCGGCCCGGCGGGTCGCCGGCGCCGACGGCCTGGCCTGGACGGTCCGCTACGAGCCCGGCACCCCGGTCGACGACGAGGCGGTGCTGGCCGAGACCGACCGGCTGGTCGCGGCGGCCCGGGCCGCCACCGCCCCGGCGGACGTCTGAGCCGTCAGCCGCCCCGGTAGAAGCGTGCCGCGCCCGGGTGCAGCGGGATCGGACCGGTGCCGGCCGCGCTCTCCCGGGTGAAGTTGCCCGCCTCCGGGTGCACCCCGATCAGGTCCCCCTGGTACGCGAAGAGCAGCCGGGTCAGGTCGTACGCCAGCTGGTCCGGCATGTCCTGGGGCACCAGGATCACGTTCGCCACCGTGACCGTCGGGGTGCCCGTCGCCGTGGCGTACGCCTCCCGGGGCAGCTCGGCCGTGGTGTAGACCGAGCCGTACCGGGCGGTCAGCGGCTCGATCAGGTCGGCGATCGGCAGCAGGGCGAACCGTCCCGGCGCGCTGGAGAGCAGGTCGGCGATCCCCGGGGTGGGCAGGCCGCCGGAGAAGAACATGGCGTCCAGGGTGCCGGCGCGCATCCGCTTCGCGGTCTCCGGCAGCGACAGCGTCACCCGGGACACGTCCCGGTCCGGGTCCATGCCCGCGGCGGCGAGCAGCCGCCCGGCGATGACGTCCGTGCCGGACTTCGGCGAGCCGGTGGAGACCCGCTTACCGCGCAGCCCGGCGAAGGTGGTGATCTTCGCGTCGGTCCGGACGATCACGTGGGTGTAGTTGCGATACACCCGGGCCAGCGCCCGGACCGGCTGGGGCCGGGTGAAGGCGCCCCGCCCGGCCACCGCGTCCGCCGCCGTGTCGGCCAGGCTGAAGGCGACCTCCATGTCGCCGGTGGCGAGCCGGTTGATGTTCTCGACCGACGCCCCGGTGGGCTCGGCGCGCGCCTCGTACCCGGGCAGGTGCCGGCTGATCACGTCCGCGTAGCCGCCGCCGAGCTGGTAGTACACGCCGGTGGTGTTGCCGGTGGCGAGGAAGATCCGCCCGCCGTGCCAGGCCTGGGGCTCCGGATCGCCGCCGCCGCAGCCGGCGCCGGCGAGCGCGGCCACCAGCAGCACGGCGAGCGCGCGCAGTGGCCGGACGGTCATGCCCGCACCGCCGGTTCCAGCGCCTCCGCCACCCGCTGCACCAGCGTCGCCGTCTCGAAGCCGATCTGCCCGAGGTCGCAGCCGGGGGAGGCCAGCACCCCGAGCAGCGCCCGCTCGCCGACCGCCATCACCAGCAGCACCCCGCCGTCCATGTCGACGATCTGCTGCCGTACCCGGCCGGCGGACATCAACCGGGCGGCACCCACGGTCAGGCTGGCCAGGCCACTGATCACGGCGGCGAGCTGGTCGACCTGGTCGGCGCAGAGATCGGGCGAGGCGGCCAGCCGCAGCCCGTCGCCGGAGACCGCGAGGGCGTGCGACACGTCCGGGACCTGCTCGGCGAAGTTCGCCAGGAGCCAGTCGAGGCCGGCGCTCACGGGAGGGGTCATTCGGTTCTCCTGGTGGGTGTCGGAGGCTGGTCGCGTCGCATCGCGGTGGCCACCCCTTCGGCGAGCGCGGACAGTCGGGCCCGCACCACCTCGGGGTCGAGCAGGTCGCCGTCCGGCCGGGGCGGCGGGACGTGGTGCAGGCCGGTCGGCAGCTCACCGCCCCGGATCCGGCGGGGCAGGCCGGCGCCGGTGGTCCGGCGCGGCGCGGCCGGCGGGGGCGTGGCACCCGGCACCGGGGCGGCCGGCACCGGGGCATTCGGCACCGGGGCGGCCGGTGTCGCGGCACCCGGTGTCGCCCCACCCGGTGTCGGGGCGCTCGGCTCGGCCGGGGGACGGGAGCCGATCACCGGCAGGGTCACCGTCGGGGCCCGGTGGGTGCTCGCCGGGCCGGGCCGGGCGGTGCCGTCGACCGGCCGGGGCGGGGCCAGCGCGGCAGGCACGGTCGTGGCGGCCCCCGGCGCGCCGGCGCGCGGGCGGAACCAGGCGGCGGGCGAGGACGCCGGGCGGCGGCCCGGGGCGGGGCGACGGTCGACCGTCTCCACCCGGGTCAGCGCCGCCTCCGGCACGTCCACCTGGGCGATCGTGCCGCTGCCGGCGTTGTGCAACTGCACCCGTACCCCGTGCCGGGCGGCGAGGTGGGCCACCACGTGCAGGCCCATGCTGCCGGCCGCCGCGCTGGAGAGGGTGGCCGGGGCGAGCAGCCGCTCGTTGACCGCGGTGAGCCGGCTGTCGCTGATCCCGATGCCCTGGTCGTGCACGCGCAGGGTCAGCCCGTCGACGGTACGCCGGCCGTCCACCTGCACCGGTGAGTCCGGTGGGGAGTAGACGGTGGCGTTCTCCAGCAGCTCGGCGATCAGGTGGGCCAGGTTGCCGACCACCGCGCCGTGCACCGCCGCGGTCGGCACGTCGATCTCCACCCGCGGGTACTCCTCGATCTCCGCGGCCGCCGCCCGGACCACGTCGGAGAGCAGATGCGTCCCCTCGTACGCCCGGCCCGGCTCGCCACCGGCCAGGACCAGCAGGTTCTCCCCGTTGCGGCGCATCCGGGCGGCCAGGTGGTCGAGCGCGAACAACCGGTCCAGCGCGTCCGGGTCGGTCTCCTCGCGCTCGAACTCGTCGAGCAGCCGCAGCTGGCGGGTGATCAGCGTACGGATCCGCCGGGCCAGCGCCTCGACCATCCGGGTGACGTCCAACCGCAGCTCGGCCTGCTCGCCGGCGAGCCGCAGCGCGGCCCGGTTCACCGTGTCGAAAGCCTCGGCCACCTGGGCGACCTCGTCCCGGCCGTGGCTGATCCCCGCGGTGAGCCGGCTCGCGGTGCCCTCGGGCGGCGCGCCGTCGCCGGCCGCGATCGCGGTGATCCGGTCGGGCAGCTCCCGGTGCGCCATGGTGAGGGCGGCGACCCGCAACCGGCGCAGCCGGCGGCTGGTGCGCACGGCGAGCAGCGCCGCGGCGAGCAGCGAGGCCAGCGCCACCGCCGTGGTCGCCCCGGCGGTCACCAGGGCCCGACGACGGGTGTCCCCGGCCAGCGCCGCGGCCTGTCCGTCCAGCTCCTCGGAGAGCTCCCGGCCGAGCAGGTTGTACCGCCGGATCGTCCCGCTCTGCGCCACGTACCAGGCGTCGCCGTCGGTCTTCGCCGCGGTCGGGTCGGTGTCGGCGGTGAGGGCGGCGTCGCGGATCCGGCGGGCGTTGACCACGTCGGCGCCGGTGACCAGCCGGTCGTACGCGTCGGCCGCCCGGCCCCCGGCGATCCGGGAGAACTCGGCCTGCCGCTGGTCCCGGGCGCCGCGCAGCTGGCCGAGCCGGACGAGTTCCCCGCCGGCCAGCTGGCCCCGGACGAAGACGGTGCGCAGCAGGTCCCGCTCCAGCGAGGCGAGATGCTCCTGGGCGGCGACGGCGGCCACCTCGCGGGCGCCGTTGGCGAGGTCGGTGTTGCGCACCTGGGCGGGCAGGGCGTCGGCGACGGCGAGCAGCGAGTCGACCAGCGCCACGTACGTCGGGTCGGCGGTGGCCGAGTCCTGGGCCAGCTTGCGGGTCGGGTCGAGCTGGTCGAGCTGCCGGCCGGCGTCGTCGAGCACCCGGTCGAGGTCGGGGGCGGCCCGGGCGGCGGCCCGGCTGGCGGCGCGGTACCGCTCGACGGCGGCGTCCACCCGCCGCTGCTGGGCGTCGACCAGCGGCTGGCCGACGCCACCGCTGCGCTGACGCAGGATCGCGGTCTCGCCGAGTTCCCGTTCCAGTTCGTGCACCAGCCGGACGGTGGCGGTCGCGGTGCCGGCCAGCACCCGGGCCCGGTCGGCGTCGGTGGCGGCGTCCAGCGCGGTGTCGGTCTGCCCGGCGCCCAGCACCACCAGGCCGATCGTGGCCACCAGGATCGGCGCGAGCAGCTGGGTGCGGACCGACCAGAGCCGGTCGGTCCGGTCGGCGGGCTTGTGGTGCCGACGGACGCGGGCGGGGCGGGCGAGCGGCACGCGGGTCTCCGGATCGGGTCGGGGTGCCGGGTCGGGCACAGTGGCCCGACCCGGCGACGGCGGATCAGCTCGCGCCGAGGTCCTGCAGCGCCTTCTCCGCGCCACGGTGCAGCGGTACGGGGTCGGTCCTGCGGGCGTTGTCCAGGCTGATGCCCTTGGCGGCCGGGTTGGCCTGGGCCAGGGCGTCCTTCTTCTCGAAGACCGTCCTGGTGATCGCGCAGGCGACGTTCGCGTCGAGGTCCTTGCGGACCAACAGCACGTTGGGCACCAGGATGGTCGGGGTGTCCGCCGCCGTCCGGTACACGTCGGCCTTGATGGTGCCCGCCTGGTACGCCGGGTTGAGCTCGGTCATCTTGGGCAGCAGCGGGGTGATGTCGATGAACTTCACCTTGTCCCCGGCGGTGGTGAAGAGGTCGGTCAGCCCACCGGTGGGCACCCCGCCGGACCAGAAGAACCCGTCGATGCTGCCGTCCTTGATCCCCTCGACGGTCTTGGCGAGGTCGAGCCGCTGGGCCTGGACGTCCTTGGCCGGGTCGAGTCCGGCGGCGGTGAGCAGCCGGTTGGCGATCACCTCGGTGCCGGACTTCGGCGAACCGGTGGAGATCTTCTTGCCCTTCATCTCGGCCACCGAGGTGATCCCGGCGTCGGCCCGTACGACGACCTGGGTGTAGTTGTCGTAGATCCGGGCCAGCGCCTGGACCGGCTGGGGCGAGGTGAAGGTGCCCTTGCCCTGCACCGCGTTGACCGCGGTGTCGAAGAGCGAGAAGGCCACGTCGTACTGGCCGGCGACGAGCTGTTCGATGTTCTGCACGGAGGCGCCGGTCTCGGCGGCGGTGCCGGTCAGCTTGCCGTCGGTGGCCCCGGAGAGTTGGCCGGCGAGCGCGTTGCCGACCACGTAGTAGACGCCGGTGGCGTTGCCGGTGGCGATCCCGACCCGGGGGCTGTCGGTGACCTTGCAGGTGACCTCGCTGGCCGCGTCGTCCTTGGCCGCGGTGTCCTGCTGGCCACCGCATCCGGCGGTGCCCGCCGCGACCAGCGCCAGCGCGCTCACCCCCACGGCGATGCGCACGTCGATTCGTCTCACGCTGTCTCCTCCCCAGGATTACTCGATGAACCTGCCCACGGCCCGCCGGTCCGGCCGGCGGCGCCGCGTCGTACGAGCACACCCGCCACCACGGCGGCGGCCAGGACCGCGCCGACCGTGACGGGTACGGGTTCCAGCCAGAGCAGCGCCGAGCCGGCGAGCACGCCGAGCACCCGCTCCGGTACGCCGGCCGGGCCGACGCCGGGCAGCCAGCCACCCGCCGCGACCGCCAGCACGGCCACGCTGAGCGCGGAGGCGAGCGTGGCGACGGCGATCCGCCCCGGCCCGCCGATGCCGAGCAGCCCGAGGCCGGCGGGGGTGATCACGAAGGCGATCGGGATCAGGTAGGCCGGCAGGGCGTACCGCAGGGTCTGCCACATGGTCGGCACCAGCCGGCCGCCGGTGACCGCGGCGGCGGCCACCGCGGCGAGCGCGGTCGGCGGGGAGACCTCGGACAGCACCGCGAAGTAGAAGACGAACATCGCTGCGGCGGGCGCGGCGACGCCGAGGTTCAGCAGGGCCGGACCGATGATCACCCAGCCGATGACGAAGGAGGCGGTGACCGGCACGGCCAACCCGAGCAGGCTGAGCGCGACGGCGGCGAGCAGCGCGGTGAGCGCCAGCACCACCGCCGGGTCGGAGCTGACCGTGCGCGCGCCGCCGACCAGCAGCGCGGCGGCCTGCGGGCCGAGCCCGGTCCTGGTGGTGGTGGCGGTGATGATGCCGGCCGCGGCGCAGACCGCGCTCACCGCGAGGACGCCGCGTACCCCGGTGCTGAGCGCGGCGACCAGCCGGGCCGGGGTCAGCCGGTGCCGTCGGTCCAGGAAGGAGAGCGCGGCAGCCAGCGCGGTCGCGGCGACCACCGCCTTCGTCGCGGAGACCCCGACGGCGAGCAGCGCGATGATCACGAACAGGGAGAGGAAGTGGTAGCCGAAGCGGGCCAGCAGCCGTCCCGCCGATGCGGTCTCGATGACCACCGGTCGGACCCCGGAGCGCCGGGCGTCGATCTCCACGGAGAGCAGGATGCCGAGGTAGTAGAGGATCGTCGGGATGGTTGCCCAGCCGAGCACCTGGAGGTACGACACGCCCAGGTACTCGGCGATGATGAAGGCGGCCGCGCCGAGGGTGGGCGGGGAGAGGATCGCTCCGACGCCGGCCGCGGCGAGCATGCCGCCGGCCCGTTCCGCCGGGTAGCCGGCCCGGCGCAGGATCGGCCAGGTGACCGCGCCGATGCTCACCGTCGTGGCGGCCCCCGACCCGGAGACGGTGCCCAGCAGAAAGCCGGAGGCGACGGCGGTGCGCCCGGCGGCGGTGCGGGAGCGTCGGAACGCGGCGGCGGAGAGTTTCACGAAGAACCGCCCGGCGCCGGAGAGGTCCAGCACCGCGCCGTAGACGGTGAAGAGCACGATGTACGAGGCCGCGACGTCCAGCGGGGTGCCGTAGAAGCCGCTGTCGGAGTTGTAGAACGCGTCGACGAGCTGGCCGAAGTCCAGCCCCGCGTGGGCCACCGGCCAGGACTGCGGCAGCAGCCCGCCGTAGTAGCCGTAGCCGAGGAAGAGCAGGCAGACCGCCGGCAGGATCCAGCCGGTGGTGCGCCGGCAGGCCTCCAGCAGCAGGAGCAGCAGCGCGGTGCCCATCGCCACGTCCAGACCGACCAGCAGGCCCTGCCGGTCGAGGAACGCGTCGTACCCCCCGCCGCCGGCGCCCAGGGTGACCGGGAGCACCGGGTAGAGGCAGCTGAGCAGCGCCGCCGCGGCCAGCGCCCAGTCCGCCACGGTGGGCCGGTCGGGCCTCGCCGGTCGGCCGGCCGCGGGCGCCACCGCCGGCCGGCGCCGGGGCAGGCGCAGACCCGAGGGGTACGCCAGGAAGACCGTCGGGAGCACGCCGGCCAGGAAAATGATCAGGTAGTACTTGCTGCCCTGCGGCAGCGGGTGGAAGACCTGCCCGAGTGCGAGCAGCGCGATCGCCAGGGTGGCGCCGGTGACGAGGATCCCGGTCGGTCCGGAGAGGACGCGTCCCGGTTTCTCGTCCTCGAACTGGGCGGCGAGGTCGCGCGTCTCCGGCCTGCCGGCGGCGTCCACTGTCGTCGGCGGCTCGGCCGGCAGGGCGACGGATGTGCCGGTCGGCGCGGTGCCCGGGTCGGCGGAGCCGCCCTGCGGCGGCTGCGGCGCGGGGCCGTCGGAGGAGCGCACGGACGACACGAGGGGGCACGATACGCGAATTGGGCAGCTCATGGAACATTGCTGTTTATCATTGCGCTGAGTAATGATTTGTCGCCTCTGATCACGCAGAGGAACCGGAATGTGCGACCGATTTAATAGGTGACTCGTCCGTAGCCGTTGACAATCCCGACCGCATCGGAAAGTCCGAAAAAGATCTGTCCACTTTGGGAAAAGATGGCCCGTCTCTGGTGGGCGTCGGCGTGCCGGTCGGCGGTGGCGTCACCGTTCACTGCTCCGACCCGGTCGGTGACTTTGCGTAGCATACTCACTCTCCGTGTCCGGGTGGGCGCGGCTCGTCGCGGCGGCGAAACCGCTCGAAGGTGTCGGGCCTGGTCGCTAGGGTCTCCCGGTGACCACTGTTCAACCCCTCATCCGGGCGCGCGGGCTGGTGAAGCGGTTCGGCGACTTCACCGCCGTCGACGGCATCGACGTGGAGGTGCGCCCGGGCGAGGCGTTCGGGTTCCTCGGTCCCAACGGCGCCGGCAAGTCCTCCACCATGCGGATGATCGGCTGCATCTCCCCGCCCAGCGACGGGGAGCTGCGCATCCTCGGCATGGACCCGGTCCGCGACGGCACCGCCATCCGGGCCCGGCTCGGCGTCTGCCCCCAGCTCGACAATCTCGACCCCGAGCTGACCGTCCGGGAGAACCTGCTCACCTACGCCCGCTACTTCGGGGTGCCCCGCCGGGTCGCCCGGGAGCGCGCCGCGGAGCTGCTCGACTTCGTGCAGCTCACCGAGCGGGCCGACAGCAAGGTGGAGCCGCTCTCCGGCGGCATGAAGCGCCGGCTCACCATCGCCCGCGCCCTGGTCAACGACCCCGAGCTGGTGCTGCTCGACGAGCCGACCACCGGGCTCGACCCGCAGGCCCGGCACCTGGTCTGGGAGCGGCTGTTCCGGCTCAAGCAGCAGGGGGTCACGCTGGTGCTGACCACCCACTACATGGACGAGGCGGAGCAGCTCTGTGACCGCCTGGTGGTGATGGACGGCGGGCGGATCGTCGCCGAGGGCTCACCCCGCGCGCTGATCACCGAGCACTCCACCCGCGAGGTGGTGGAGCTGCGCTTCCCGGCCGAGTCGCAGGAGGCGTTCGCCGGCAAGCTCGACGGGCTGGGGGAGCGGGTCGAGGTGCTGCCCGACCGGATCCTGCTCTACGTCCCAGACGGCGATGCGGCGGTCGCCCAGGTCGAGGCCCGCGGCCTGACCCCGGCGGCCGTGCTGGTGCGGCGCAGCAGTCTGGAGGACGTCTTCCTGCACCTGACCGGCCGCACCCTGGTCGACTGATCCGCCGCCGCACCGATGAGTTCCCGGTCGCCCCGTCGTCCACCTCTGGAGCGGACCGAACGAAGGGAGACGACCATGGTGGACGGCGGCGGCGGGCTGGTGCGCTGGCACGTGACCATGTCCGTGGACGGTTTCATCACCGGCCCCGGCGACGGGATGGACTGGTTCTTCGGGCAGGGGCACCGGGTGAGCGGGGCGGCCGACGCGGTTGTCGCATCCACCGGGGCGATCCTCGCCGGCCGACGCAGCTGGGACGTGGGCCGGGCGATGGGCCAGCGGCCGTACGGCGGGGCGTGGCACGGGCCGCTCCTGGTGCTCACCCACCGGCCGGAGGAGATCGACGGGCCCGACGTCCACGGCGTCTCGGGGGACGTCGGTGCGGCGGTGGCGCGGGCCCGGGCGGCGGCCGGCGGTCGCGACGTGGTGGTCTTCGGGGCGCGGACCGCCCGCCAGTGCCTGGACCGAGGGCTGCTCGACGACATCCTGATCCACGTCGCGCCGGTCCTGCTCGGCGAGGGCGTCCGTCTCTTCGACCGCACCGGCGGTGGGCCGGTGCGGCTGCGCCAGCTCGACCGCGACGACCCGGCCCTGCTGCCCGACCTGCACTACGCGGTGCCGCGCCGAGCGGGCGGCGGCGCGGGGAATTCGAAGGAGGCGGCCGGCGCGACGCCGTAGGGTGGCCGGCGGCCTGTCGTACCCGGACGGTAGGAAGGCCGTGCTGCACGGCGAGCGAGGAGGAGGTCAGCGGTGAGCATGACGCAGCGGTCCCGGCCGGCGCTGCCCCGGGTGCCGGCGCTGGCGGTGCTGGCCCACCACCTGACCGGCTACCGACGCACCTGGCGGGCCGGGGTGTTCTCGTCCTTCCTGCTGCCGACGCTGACCGTGCTCGGCTTCGGCCTCGGCGTCGGCGCCTACGTCGACCAGGGCGTCGACGGGGTGCGCTACCTCGACTGGATCGTGCCCGGGCTGCTCGCCTCGACCGCGTTGCAGGTGGCCGTCGGCGAGGCGACCTGGCCGGTGTTCAGCAACTTCCAGTGGATCAAGACCTACTTCGCGCAGGGGGCCGCGCCGTTGCGGGTCGGCGACATCCTCGCCGGCCACCTGGCCTTCGTGCTGTTCCGGGTGCTCACCACCAGCGTGGCGTTCCTGCTGGTGACGGCCCTGTTCGGGGCGCTGCGGTCGGGCTGGGCGCTGGCCACCCTGCCGGTGGTGGCGCTGCTCTGCCTGGCCGTCGCCGCGCCGACCTTCGCGTACGCCGCAGCGGTGCCGAGCGACAGCTGGCTGGCCATGCTGTTCCGCTTCGCGGTGATCCCGATGAGCCTCTTCTCCGGCATCTTCTTTCCGGTCGATTCGCTGCCCGGGGCGCTGCGCTGGCTGGCGTACGCGACGCCCCTCTGGCACGCCGTCGACCTGTGCCGGGCGGCCACCCTGGGCACCGCGCCGCAGTGGTCGGTCCTCGGCCACCTGGCCTACCTCGCCGCCTGGGCGGCGGCCGGCTGGCTGCTCGCCGTCCGGGTCTTCCGCCGCCGGCTCGTGGTCTAGGAGGGGCTCGTGGTCACTCTGGTCCTGTCCCGGCTGCTCGACGTCTCGGGCACCTCCCGCCGCTCCGCCTCGGTGGTCGGGCGCAACGTGGCGGCGCTCAAGCCGGTCTACTGGCTGCTGCTGCTCTCCGGCTTCGTCGAGCCGGTGCTCTACCTCTTCTCGATCGGCGTCGGGGTGGGCAAGCTGATCGACGGGTTCACCCTGCCCGACGGCCGGCCGGTGGCGTACGCGGCGTTCGTCGCGCCGGCCATGCTGGCCTCCTCGGCGATGTTCGGGGCGCTGGCCGAGACCACCTTCAACTTCTTCGGCAAGCTGAAGTACCTCAAGCTCTACGACGGCATCATCGCCACCCCGGTACGGCCGATCGAGATCGCGCTGGGCGAGCTGGGCTGGGCGATGGTGCGCGGCTCGGCCTACTCGGCGGCCTTCCTGGTGGTGATGGTGGCGATGGACCTCACCACCGTCGGGCGGGCCCTCGCGGCGTTCCCGGCGGCCGTGCTGGTCGGGTTCACCTTCGGCGCGGTCGGCATGGCGCTGTCCACCCTGATGCGCAGCTGGCAGGACTTCGACCTGATGGCCTCCGGGCAGTTCGCCCTCTTCCTCTTCTCCGGCACCTTCGTCCCCGCCGAGTCCTATCCGGCGCTGCTGCACTGGGTGGTGGAGGCGAGCCCGCTCTACCGCTCGGTGCACCTGCTGCGCGGCGTCTGCGTGGGCGGGGCCGGCTGGTGGTGGCTGCTCGACGTGGCCTACCTGCTGGTGCTCACCGCGCTCGGGCTCGCCGCCGCGTCCCGGCGGATGAACCGGCTGCTGTACAAGTAGCGGGTTAAGGGGCGGCCCGGTCGGGGCATGACGAGGGGGACACACGCCGAACCACGAGGAGGGGCGATGGCCTCCGACGAGACATCCGCGGGCACGGGGCGGAACCGCGACGGCGCCGGCACGGCGACCGGTGCCCGGCACGATCGGGACGCGTCCGCCACCCGGTCCGACCGGAACCGGTTCGGCGGTCGGCACGACGCGGGCGCCGGTAGCCGGCCGGTCGGCCCGGGCGAGGGGCCGGACAGCCCGGCCAAGCTTCCCGGCACCAGTTGGCAGGCGGCGCTGAAGCGGACCGTCAAGGAGTTCCAGGACGACAGCCTGACCGACTGGGCCGCCGCGCTGACCTACTACGGCGTCCTGTCGATCTTCCCCGGTCTGCTGGTGCTGATCTCCATCCTCGGCCTGCTCGGCACCCGGGCGACCGAGGGGGTCAAGGACACCGTCGGCCAGGCGGTCCCGGACGACAACATCCAGAAGATCATCGAGGGCGCGATCGATCAGGCCAGGCAGTCCGGCGGGCTGGCCAGCCTCGCCGCGATCGTCGGTGTGCTCGCCGCCTTCTGGTCGGCGTCCGGCTACATCGCCGCGTTCATGCGCGCCTCGAACACCATCTACGACGTGCCGGAGGGGCGGCCGATCTGGAAGACCCTGCCGATCCGGCTCGGGGTCACCGCGGTGATCGGCGTGATGCTGCTGGCCTGCGCGGTGATCGTGGTCTTCACCGGCGGCTTCGCCGAGCAGGTGGGCAGCGCGATCGGGTTGGGCTCGACCGCGGTGACTGTCTGGAACATCGCCAAGTGGCCGGTGCTGCTGCTCCTGGTCAGCCTGATGTTCGCGATCCTCTACTGGGCCTCGCCCAACGCCCGGCACGGCGGTTTCCGCTGGGTCAGCCCGGGTGGCGTGCTGGCGGTGGTGATCTGGCTGGTGATCTCCGGCCTGTTCGCCTTCTACGTCAGCAACTTCGGGTCGTACAACAAGACGTACGGCGCGCTGGCCGGCGTGATCATCTTCCTGGTCTGGCTCTGGCTGAGCAACGTCGCGATCCTGCTGGGCGCCGAGTTCGACGCGGAGCTGGAGCGCAGCCGGGCCATCTCCGCCGGCCACAACCCGGATGAGGAGCCGTACGTGGAGCTGCGCGACGACCGCAAGCTCAAGAAGAAGCGCAACGCCCGCGGTCGCTGACCGCCCGGCCATTTTCGCCTCGTCCGCCCCGTCGCGCATCGCGGCGGGGCGGAGTCGTGTCCGGGCCACCCATCCATTGAGGAGCGGCCACGGGTCTCGGCGACCAGGCAACTTTCCTTGATCAACTACTCGCTTTTGTTTGATCGGACAAAAGTTGGTGACAGATCGACCGAAGCTATGGACAGGCGGCGCGGAAGTCTCCTACTGTGTCGGACACAACACATCGACGTCACGGCGATGTGAACCCCCGATGCGGAGGTGAGTCCCGTGCGGACGGCAGACCCCCTGCACCTGCGGCTGCTGCGGCTGCTGCGCGATGAGGGCCCCGCGTCCCGGGCGGAGCTGGGCGACCGGTTGCAGATGCCGCGCCCGCGACTCCATGCCGAGCTCGACCGGCTGGTCGCCCTCGGCATGGTCGCCGAGGCGGGGCTCGCGGCCTCCCGGGGCGGCCGGCGCTCCACCCTGGTCGAGCTGGACCCCCGGCTCCGGTTCGCCGCCGTCGACCTGGGCGCCAGCTCGATCGACGTCGAGGTGGTCAACGGCCGGCTGGAGCCGATCGCCGCGTACGCGGAGGCGGCCGACATCCGCTCCGGGCCCAAGGCCATCCTGCACCGGGTCAACGACCTGCTGCACAAGGCCAAGGTCGACGGGGCGTACGAGAAGCTGGACGCGGTGGGCATCGGGGTGCCCGGGCCGGTGAGCTTCCGCGACGGCGTGCCGGTCTCGCCACCGATCATGCCCGGCTGGGACCGGTTCCCGGTGCGTGAGCTGCTCACCCGGGAGCACGGCTGCCCGGCGGTGGTCGACAACGACGTGAACATCATGGCCATCGGGGAGCGGCACGGCGGAGTGGCCCACTCGGTCGACGACTTCCTCTTCATCAAGATCGGCACCGGAATAGGGTGCGGGATCTACCTCAGCGGCGAGGTCTACCGGGGCACCGACGGCTGCGCCGGGGACATCGGCCACATCCAGGTCGACGCGCACGGTCCGATGTGTTCCTGCGGCAACGCCGGCTGCCTGGAGGCGGTGTTCAGCGGCGCCGCACTGGCCCGCGAGGCGACCGCCGCCGGCCGCGCCGGCACCGCCCCGGCGCTGGCCGAGCGGCTCGCCGCCCGCGGCGTGCTCACCGCCCGCGACGTCGCGGAGGGGGCGGTGGAGGGGGACGTCACCTGCATCCAGCTGATCCGCGACGGGGGCCGGCGGGTCGGGCAGGTGCTGGCCGGGCTGGTCAGCTTCACCAACCCGTCGATGATCGTGATCGGTGGCGGCCTGGCCCACCTGGGCCACATCCTGCTCGCCGAGATCCGCAGCGTGGTCTACCGCCGCTCGCTGCCGCTGGCCACCGGCAACCTGCCGGTCGTCCTCTCCGAGCTGGGCCCCCGGGCCGGCGTGGCCGGGGCCGCGGTGCTGGCCAGCGACATCGCCTTCGGGGAGGCGTCATGACCGCGCCGACGCCCGCCGACCCGGGCGCCGCGACGACCGAGCCCGCCGGCCGGCCGCCGGCCGAGCGCGGCCCGGACGCCGGGACCGACGGGTTCGTCGCCGGCCGGCCGCTGGTCACACCGCCCGCCGACGCCGTCGCCGGCGAAGTGGTCCTGCGCCTCACCGACGTGGTCAAGACCTTCCCCGGCGTACGGGCGCTCGACGGGGTGCAGCTGGAGGTGCGGGCCGGCGAGGTGCACTGCCTGCTCGGGCAGAACGGCGCCGGCAAGTCCACCCTGATCAAGGTGCTCGCCGGGGTGCACCGGCCGGACTCCGGCCGGGTGGAGTGGCGGGGCGAGCCGGCCGCGTTCGCCAACCCGCAGGCCGCGATGCGCGCCGGCATCGCCACCATCTACCAGGAGCTCGACCTGGTCGAGGACCTCTCCGTCGCGGAGAACGCCTTCCTCGGCCACGAGCCGCGCCGGGCCGGTTTCGTCCGGCGCGGACTGATGGCCCGCCGTACCCGGGAGATCCTGTCCCGGCTCGGCCACGGCGAGATCCCGCCGGGCCGGATGGTCCGGGCCCTGCCCGCGGCCGGCAAGCAGGTGGTCAGCATGGCCCGGGCGCTCTCCCACGAGGCCCGACTGATCATCATGGACGAGCCGAGCGCGGTGCTGGCCCACGACGAGGTGGGCAACCTCTTCCGGATCATCCGGGAGCTCACCGCGCAGGGCATCGCGGTCATCTACATCTCGCACCGGATGGAGGAGATCCGCGAGATCGGCGACCGGGTGACCGTACTCAAGGACGGCCGGACCACCGCGGCGAACCTGCCGGCCCGCGACACCCCGACCCGGGACCTGGTCGCGAAGATGACCGGCCGGGCCATGGAGTACGTCTTCCCGGACCGCCCGGACGACACCGCCGGCGGCGACGAGCTGCTCCGGGTCGAGGGGTTGAGCCGCAGCGGCGAGTTCGCCGACGTGTCGCTCGACGTGCGGGCCGGTGAGATCGTCGGCATCGCCGGGCTGGTCGGCTCCGGTCGCTCCGAGCTGCTGGAGACCATCTTCGGCGCCCGTCACCCGGACAGCGGCACCGTCCGGATGGCCGGGCGGGCGCTGCGACCCGGCAGTGTCGGCGCGGCGGTACGGGCCGGCATGGGCATGGCCCCCGAGGAGCGCAAGAGCCAGGCGCTGCTGCTCGGCGAGCCCATCCACCGCAATGTCACGCTGGCCACCTTCAGCCGGTACGCCCGCCTCGGGTTCACCGACGCCGGGCGGGAGCGGGCGGCGGCGGAGCGGATCGCCGAGCGCCTCCAGTTGCGGCCGAGCGACGTGCGCCGGCCGGTCCGCACCCTCTCCGGCGGCAACCAGCAGAAGGTGGTGGTCGGGCGCTGGCTGCTCGGCGACACCCGGCTGCTGCTGCTCGACGAGCCGACCCGGGGTGTCGACGTGGGGGCCAGGGCGGAGCTCTACCGGGTGATCCGGGAGCTGGCCGCGCAGGGTGTCGGGGTGCTGCTGGTCTCCAGCGAGGTGCCCGAGGTGCTCGGCCTGGCCGACCGGGTGCTGGTCATGCGCGAGGGCCGGATGGTGCGCGAGGCGCCGGCCGGCGAACTGGACGAGAACACCGTGCTCGACCTCGTCATGGCGGGGTCCCTGATGGAAGGCGCGCCGGCATGAACCAGCGCAGCGAGCCCAGTGAGGTGGAGTCATGAGCGAGGCGACCGGGACCGCGACACCGGACCGGCCGCCGGGCCTGCCGGCGCAGTCCCCACCGGTCGACCCGGCGGAGACGGCGGCGGCCACCGCGAAGAGCGCCCCGCGGCGGCTCTCCTGGTGGCACGGGGACGGCGGCGAGGGCGCGAAGCGCAACCTCGGCCTGATCGGGGTGCTGGTGGTGCTGGTCGTGATCGGCGCCGCGACCCGGTGGGACCTCTACTCCAACCCGGACTGGGTGTGGAACAACACCCTGACCATCCTCAAGCTGGCCTCGGTGGTCGGTGTGGTCACCGTCGGGATGACCTTCGTGATCATCGGCGGCGGCATCGACCTGTCGGTCGGCGCGATCGTCGCGCTGGCCGGGGTCTGGTGCACCACGGTCGCCACCCAGAGCTACGGCGCGGGCGGCATGATCTTCACCGCGCTGACCGTGGGCGTGGCGGTCGGGCTGGTCAACGGCCTGCTCGTCTCGTACGGGCGGCTGGTGCCGTTCATCGCCACGCTGGCCATGATGGTGGCCGCCCGCGGTCTGGCCGCCGAGATCTCCGACAAGCAGACGCAGGTCTCGGACAACACGTTCATCAACGGCATCGCCAGCACCGACCTGCTCGGCATCCCGCTGCTGGTCTACATTCTGGCCGCCGTGGTGGCCGCCGGCTGGGTGCTGCTCAACCGGACCACCTTCGGCCGGCGTACGGTCGCCGTCGGTGGCAACCCGGAGGCGGCCCGGCTCGCCGGTATCGACGTCCGCCGGCACACCCTGCTGCTCTACGCGCTTTCCGGGCTCTGCTGCGGGATCGCCGCGATCATGCTGACCGCGCAGGCCAACTCCGCCCAGGCGGCCATGGCCAACCTCTACGAGCTGGACGCGATCGCCGCGGCGATCATCGGCGGGACGTTGCTCAGCGGCGGCCGGGGCACCATCGTCGGCTCCCTGCTCGGGGTGCTGATCTTCTCCACCATCACCAACCTCTTCGCCATCAACGGCCTCTCCACCGAGGCCCAGAACATGGTCAAGGGCGGCATCATCGTCGGCGCCGTCCTGGTCCAGCAGGTGCAGTTGCGCAGCCTCACCCAGTTCCTTGGCCGCAACCGGGCCACCACCTCCTGACCGCGCGCGGCGTCCCGGGTGGACGCCGCCCTCCCTCCACCCACCGCTCCTCGGCGGCCACCCCTGAAACGGTGGCCGGGTACCGCGCACCCTTTTCCACCCCACCACCGTCACTTCAGGAGGTCGTCATGACCCAGTTCCGTGACCTGTCCCGCCGCCGGCTGCTCCTCGGCGGGGCCGCCGTCGGCGCCGGTGTGCTCCTCACCGGTTGCACCAGCAACGAGACCGAGCCGACCGCCGCGCAGACCAAGGCCGCGGCGGCCGGCGGCAACAACGAGCCGGGCAAGAAGGTCGTCCTCGGCTTCTCCGCCCCGGCCGCCGACCACGGCTGGATCGCCGCCATCACCAACAACGCCAAGGCGCAGGCCCAGGCGTACTCCGACGTGGAGTTCAAGTCGGTCGAGGCCGGCGCGGACGCGGCGGCGCAGCGGGCGGCGCTGTCCACCCTGGTCGCGCAGAAGCCCGACGTGATCGTGCTGCTGCCGCACGACGGCAAGGAGCTCAACGCCTTCGGCCTGGAGGCGATGAAGGCCGGCATCCCGGTGGTCAACCTGGACCGGGCCTTCCCCGACGCGCGGGCCTACCGGTTGCAGATCAAGGGCGACAACTACGGCATGGGGGTGGCCGCGGCCACCTACATCGTGGCGCAGCTCAAGGCCAAGGGCGTCAGCAACCCGGTGATCGGGGAGATCCCCGGCATCGACTCGCTGGAGCTGACCCAGGAACGCTCCAAGGGCTTCGCCGACACCCTCGCGGCGAACGGGATGCGGGTGGCCAACCGGCGGCCGGCGGAGTTCACCGCCGACTCCGGCCAGCAGGCCGCGACCGGACTGTTCCAGGCGCTGCCGAAGCTCGACGCGCTCTGGAACCACGACGACGACCAGGGCATCGGTGTCCTCGCCGCGGTGAACCAGGCCAACCGCAAGGAGTTCTTCATGGTCGGCGGGGCCGGCTCGAAGAAGGCGATGGAGGACATCCAGGCCGACAACACGGTGCTCAAGGCCACCGTCACCTACAGCCCGTCGATGGCCTCCTCGGCCATCTCCCTGGCCCGACTGATCGGCCAGGGCAAGGGCATGTCCGACCTGGTGGAACTCCAGGTGCCCAAGGAGATCGTGCTCGCCTCCGAGACGATCACCAAGGAGAACGCGAGCAACTACCTCAAGCTCGGGTTCTGACACACGGGGGGAGACCCACCTTGTCCACTCACCACAGCGAACTGCGGGTCGGCATGGTCGGCTACGCGTTCATGGGCGCCGCGCACTCGCAGGCCTGGCGGACCGTGAACCGGGTGTACGACCTGCCGGCGCGGGCCCGGATGGCGATGATCTGCGGCCGGGACGCGCAGAAGGTGGCCGACGCGGCCGACCGGCTCGGCTGGGACGCGTACACCACGGACTGGCGGGCCCTGGTCGCCTCCGACGAGATCGACGTGGTCGACATCTGCACGCCGGGGGACAGCCACGCCGAGATCGCGCTCGCCGCGCTGGCCGCCGGCAAGCACGTGCTCTGCGAGAAGCCGCTGGCCAACACGGTGTCCGAGGCGCGGGCGATGACCGCCGCCGCGGCCACCGCCCGGGCCGCCGGGGTCCGGTCGATGTGCGGGTTCAACTACCGCCGGGTGCCCGCGGTCGCCCTGATGCGGCAGCTCGTCGCCGAGGGGCGGCTCGGGGTGATCCGGCACGTCCGGGCGGCGTACCTGCAGGATTGGATCGTCGACCCGCAGTTCCCGCTGGTCTGGCGGTTGCAGAGGGACAAGGCGGGGTCCGGGGCGCTCGGCGACATCGGGGCGCACATCATCGACCTGACCCAGTACGTCACCGGCCAGCGGATCACCGGGGTCAGCGCGGTCACCGAGACCTTCGTGAAGGAACGGCCGTTGCCGGCCGGTGCGAGCGGCCTCACCGCCCAGGCCGACGGCAACGGTACGGGGACCGGCCCGGTCACCGTGGACGACGCCGCCGTCTTCGTCGCCCGGCTGGAGGACGGGCCGCTGGCCACGTACGAGGCGAGCCGGTTCGCCACCGGCCGCAAGAACGCCCTCCGGGTGGAGATCAACGGTTCGCTCGGCACCGTGGTCTTCGACCTGGAACGCCTCAACGAACTGGAGTTCTACGACGCCACCCGGCCCGCCGCCGAGCAGGGCTTCACCCGGATCCTGGTGACCGAGGCGGAGCACCCGTACATGTCGGCGTGGTGGCCGCCGGGCCACATCATCGGCTACGAGCACTCCTTCACCCACCAGATGCGCGACTTCGTCGAGGCGGTCGCCACCGGCGCCGACCCGACGCCGTCCTTCGCCGACGCGTTGCAGGTCCAGCTGGTGCTGGACGCGGTGACCCGGTCGGCGGAGCTGGGCTCCCGGTGGACCGAGGTGGAGCCGGCCCTGGCCGCGCTCGCCGTCTGACAGGCCACCTCCCGCCGCCGACCGGCGAGGGACCGGCCGCGGTTGCGCCCCGCGGCCGGGACGGGGTCGGCGTCGGGAGGGCGTGCGGCCGGGCCGTCACGACCCGGTGGCGCACGCGTACGACGGTCGTCCGGTGCGGCCGGACCGGGATTCCCCGGTCGCGCCGGAGGACCGTGACCAGCCGAGGTGACCGGGTGACCGGTCGCCGACCGAACGTCCGATCGCGGGCGCGCCGCCGCCGGTCGGATGCGGGGGAGGCAGGGCCGAGACGCCCACCGACCCTGCCTGCCAGCCCCGTCCGTCCACTGTGGTCGGTAGGTCGGTCCGGCGTCGGCGCCGCCGACGCCGGCGCCGGCGCCGGGCCCGGCGTCAACCCGGGCACCGGGGCGGACGGGGCCAACCCCATCGAAAGGAGCACCATGCGTACGGGTGTCTGGCTGGTGGGAGCGCGCGGCTCGGTCGCGACCACCGGCATCGTCGGAGCGCTCGCCCTGCGGGCCGGGCTGACCGGCCCGACCGGCTGCGTCACCGAGCTGCCCGCGCTGCGCGGTCCCGCGCTGCCGGCTTTCGCCGACCTCGTCCTCGGTGGCCACGACGTGGCCGCCACCCCGCTCACCAAGCGGGCCGAGACGCTGGCCGACGCGGGAGTGCTGCCCGCCCGGCTGGCCGTCGCGCTCGCCGCCGACCTCGCCGCCGTCGAGGAGGACCTGCGTCCCGCCCCCACCGGCGGCAGCCAGGCCGACCGGGCCGCCACCGTCATCGCCGACCTCACCGCCTTCCGGGCCCGGCACCGGCTGGACCGGGTGGTGGTGGTCAACGTCTCCGCCACCGAACCGGCCGCCCGCCCGCACCCCGGGCACGCCGACCCGGCGGCCCTGGCCGCCGCGCTCGCCGGCCCCGACGAGGTGCTGCCGCCCAGCTCGCTCTACGCGTACGCGGCGCTCGAGGCGGCCTGCCCGTACGTCGACTTCACCCCGTCAACCGGGCTGCGGCTGCCCGCGCTGGCGGCACTCGCGGTCGCGCGCGGCCTGCCGTACGCCGGGCACGACGGCAAGACCGGGGAGACCCTGGTCAAGTCGGTGCTCGCCCCGATGTTCGCGATGCGGCACCTGGCCGTGCGCTCCTGGTCCGGGGTGAACCTGCTCGGCGGCGGCGACGGCGCCACCCTCGCCGACCCGGCCGCCAACGCGGCGAAGGTGAGCAGCAAGCAGCGGGTGCTCGGCGAGACGCTCGGCTACCTGCCGCAGGGCGGCACCCGGATCGAGTACGTCGAGGAGCTGGGCGACTTCAAGACCGCCTGGGATCTGATCACCTTCGCCGGCTTCCTCGGCACCGGGATGCGGATGGAGTTCACCTGGCACGGCTGCGACTCCGCGCTGGCCGCGCCGCTCGTGCTGGACCTGGCCCGGCTCACCGCCGCCGCACACGCCGCCGGCGCGGTGGGTCCCCTGACCGACCTGGCGTTCTTCTTCAAGGACCCGCTCGGCGCGCCCACCCACTCGCTCGGCGAGCAGTGGCAGCGGCTGGTCGACTTCACCACCCGGCTGCACGCTCAGGTGGCGCCGTGAGCACTTTCGCCGATTTGGCCGAGCTGGTCCGGGCGCCGGCCGCGCTCTCCGTACCGGGGGACGTGGTCGCCGGCGCCGCCGCGGCCCGGGCGCTCGGTCCGCGTACCGCCGGCCTGGCCGGCGCCTCGGTGCTGCTCTACTGGGCCGGGATGGCCGCCAACGACTGGGCCGACCGCCGGCTCGACGCGGTCGAACGGCCGGAGCGGCCAATTCCCAGCGGTCGGGTGACCTCGGCCGCCGCGGTCGGCCTCGCCGCCGGGCTCACCGCCGCCGGCCTGGGCCTGGCCGCCGCCGCGGGCGGTCGCCGCGCCACCGCCGTCGCGCTGCCGCTCGCCGCCACCATCTGGGGGTACGACCTGGTCGCGAAGAACACCGCCGTCGGGCCGGCCGTGATGGCCGCCTGCCGGGGGCTGGACGTGCTGCTCGGCGCCAGCGGCGGCCGGCTGGCCCGGGCGGTGCCCGCCGCGCTCACCGTCGCCGCGCACACCTGGACGGTCACCGCGCTCTCCCGCCGCGAGGTCACCGGGGCCGATGCCGCGCTGCCTCGGCGTACCCTCGCCGGCACCGCCCTGGTCGCGCTCGCCGCCGCCGCGTCCCGCCCGGCCGCCGTGCTGCCGGTCGCGCTCGCCGGCGCGTACGTCGCCCGGTACGGCGGCGCGCAGGCCCGGGTGGTCGCCGACCCATCCGCCGGCCGGGTCCGGGCGGCCGTCGGTGCGGGGATCACCGGCCTCCCCGCGTTGCAGGGGGCGCTCACCGCGCGGGCCGGCGCCGGGCTGCTCGGCCTGGCCGTCGCCGCGGCCGCGCCGCTGGGTCGCCGGCTGGCCCGGAAGGTCTCGCCGACATGACCGCCCCGCTCCGCTTCGGCTACGGCACCAACGGCTTCGCCAACCACCGGCTGGACGACGCCCTCGCCGTCATCGCCGAGCTGGGCTACCGGGGCGTCGCGCTCACCCTCGACCACGACCATCTCGACCCGTACGCGCCCGGGCTGGCCCGAAGGGTAGCCGAGGTCGCCCGCCGGCTCGACTCCCTCGGGCTCGCCGTGGTGGTCGAGACCGGCGCCCGCTACCTGCTCGACCCCTGGCGTAAGCACGCACCCACGCTGCTGCACGACGACCCGTCCCGGCGGATCGACTTCCTGACCCGGGCCGTCCGGATCGGCGCGGACCTCGGCGCGGAGGCGGTCAGCTACTGGGCCGGCGTCCGCCCCGACGGCGTCCCGCCCACGACCGCCTGGGACCGGCTGGTCGCCGGCTGCGCGACGGTGGTCGACGCCGCCGACCGGGCCGGCGTGCCGCTCGGCTTCGAGCCGGAGCCGGGGATGCTGGTCGAGGACATCGCCGGCTGGTGGCGGCTGCGCCGCGCGCTCGGTGAGCCGACGCGCTTCGGTATCACCCTCGACATCGGACACTGCCGCTGCCTGGAGCCCCGGCCGGTGCCGGACTGCGTCCACGAGGTGGCCGCGCATCTGGTCAACGTGCAGATCGACGACATGCGCCGGGGCGTGCACGAGCACCTGGAGTTCGGCACCGGCGAGATCGATTTCCCGCCGGTGCTGCGCGCCCTCGCCGACGCCGGCTACCGGGGACTGGTCGCGGTGGAGCTGCCCCGGCACTCGCACGCCGCGCCCACCGTCGCCGCCCGGTCGCTGGACTTCCTGCGCGCCGCCGGACCGAGCACGGACCACCCGGACGCGCCCTTTGCTCTGCTGCCGCGGACGCAACGCCGGACGTCCGATATCCGGACACCGGCTGTTGCCGGGGGTGAAGCAGAGCAAAGGACGGGGTGAGGCACCCGCCCGGTGCGCGACGGGCGGCCAGAGAGCAGCAGCACGAGGGAGGAGAGACGGATGACACCGGATCGACTGCGGGCCGCGCTGGAGGGCGTACCCGATCCCGACTGGCTGGACACGGCGCTGCGCCGGGTCGCGGTCGAGCCCACGACGATCGCGCTGTCCTTCCCGGCCGCCGGCCGGCGCTGCGGCCGGGGCGCGCTGCCCGGCGCGCCCGACTGGACCGCCGACGAGGCGGCCCGGGCGCTGCTGCTCGCCGCGCTCCCCGCCGACCACGCGACCCACGCCGAGGCGCTCTACCGGCACGGTGACGCCGCCGAACGGCGGGCGGTGCTCAAGGCGCTGCCGCTGCTGCCGATCGGCGCGGCCGGGTTGCCGCTGCTGCACGACGCGATCCGCACCAACGACACCCGGCTCGTCGCCGCGGCGCTCGGCCCGTACGCCCGGCACCTGGACGACGCCGCATGGCGGCAGGCGGTGCTCAAGTGCGTGTTCGTCGGCGTCCCGCTGGCCGCCGTGACCGACCTGGACACCCGCGCCGACGGCGAGCTTGCGGCGATGCTCGCCGCGCTCGCCGCGGAACGGCACGCCGCCGGCCGGCAACTGCCCGCCGACGCCACCGACCTGCTCGACCGGCTCACCGTCAGGGAGGCGTGAATGCGCATCTTCGACCCGCACATCCACATGACGTCGCGGACCACCGACGACTACGAGCGGATGGCCGCTGCCGGTGTCCGCGCGGTGGTCGAACCCGCGTTCTGGCTCGGCCAGCCGCGCACCAGCGCCGCCTCCTTCGCCGACTACTTCGATTCGCTGATCGGCTGGGAGCCGTTCCGGGCCGGGCAGTTCGGCGTCCGGCACCACGCCACGGTGGCGCTGAACCCGAAGGAGGCCAACGACCCGCGCTGCCGTCCGGTGCTCGACCTGCTGCCCCGCTACCTCGACAAGGACGCGGTGGTGGCGGTCGGCGAGATCGGCTACGACTCGATGACCCCCGAGGAGGACGCGGCCTTCGCCGCCCAGCTCGCCCTGGCCGTCGCGCACGACCTGCCGGCGCTGGTGCACACCCCGCACCGGGACAAGGCGCGCGGCGTCGAGCGCAGCCTCGCCGTGGTCGCCGAGTCCGGCATCGAGCCCGGGCGGGTGGTGCTCGACCACCTCAACGAGGTGACCGTGAAGCTGGTCCGGGACACCGGCTGCTGGCTGGGCTTCTCCATCTACCCGGACACCAAGATGTCGCCGCCGCGGATGGTGGAGCTGCTCAAGGCGTACGGGACCGAGCGGATGCTGGTCAACTCCGCCGCCGACTGGGGGCGGTCCGACCCGCTGCTCACCCGGGCCACCGGGGAGGCGATGCTGCTGGCCGGCTTCACCGACGACGACGTCGACCGGGTGCTCTGGCGCAACCCGGTGGAGTTCTACGGCCAGTCCGGCAAGCTCGACCCGACCGACCTGGACCCTCAGGTCGGCACGTTCGAGGGCAACTCGATCCTGCGCGGCGGCAGCTGATGCGCCTCATCCACGCCGACGGCAGCACCGTCCATCTCGGATACTGCACCAACGTGCACCCCGCCGAGGACCTCGTCGGCGTCCTCGCCCAACTGGACACCCACGCCGTACCGGTCCGGGAGGCGCTGGGCGTCGACCGGCTCGGGCTCGGGCTGTGGCTGGCCGCGCCGGCCGCCGCCGCGCTGGCCGCCGACCCGGCCGCCCGCCGCCGGCTGCGGGCCGCGCTGGACGGGCGGGGCCTGGAGGTGGTCACCCTCAACGGCTTCCCGTACGCGGCCTTCCAGGCGCCGGTGGTCAAGGGCGCGGTGTACCAGCCGGACTGGACCACCGACGCCCGGCTGGACCACACCCTGCACCTGGCCCGGATCCTGGCCGACCTGCTCCCCGACGACGCGGCCCGGGGATCGGTCTCCACCCTCCCACTGGCCTGGCGCCAGCCCTGGGACGCGGCCCGCGCCGACGCCGCCCGGCACCGGCTGGACCGGCTCGCGGCCGGGCTCGCCGCCGTCGAGCGGGACACCGGCCGGTGCGTCCGGGTCGGCTTCGAGCCGGAACCGGGCTGCGTGGTGGAGAGCAGCGCGCAGGCCGCCACGCTGCTGGCCGGCGTCGACACCGGACGGCTCGGCGTCTGCCTGGACCTGGCCCACCTCGCCTGTGCCTGGGAGGAGCCGGCCGAGGCGCTGGCCCGGCTGGCCGCCGCCGGCATCCCGGTGGTCAAGGTGCAGGTCTCCGCCGCCCTGGAGGCGGCCGACCCGGTCGGGGCGGCCGACACGTTGGGCCGCTGGGTCGAGCCGCGCTTCCTGCACCAGACCCGGGCCGCCGGCTGCGCGGGGGCGGTGGATCCGGCCGGCCCCGGGTACGCCGCCGACGACCTGGACGCCGCGCTGGCCGCCGGGCTGCCCGGCCCCTGGCGGGTGCACTACCACGTACCGCTGCACGCCCCACCCGAGCCGCCGCTGACCTCGACCGTGCCGGTGCTGCGCGCCGCGCTGGCCGCGCTCTTCGCCGGGTCGGCCGCCGGCTGCGACCACCTCGACGTCGAGACGTACACCTGGGGGGTGCTGCCGGCGGCGCGACGGCCGCGCACCGACGCGGAGCTGGCCGCGGGGATCGCCGCGGAGCTGGCCTTCGCCCGCGACGAGCTGGTCGCCCTCGGCCTGACCGCCGAGCGAAGCGAGGTGCCGGCATGAGCAGGCGGCTGGTGGTGCTGGACGTGGTCGGGCTGACCCCGCGACTGCTGGCGCACATGCCCCGGCTGCGCGCGGTCGCCGAGGGCGGGTTCACCGCCGAGCTGGGCACGGTGCTGCCCGCGGTGACCTGCTCGGCGCAGGCGACCCTGCTGACCGGCGAGCCGCCGTCCGGGCACGGGATCGTCGGCAACGGGTGGTACTTCCGCGACCTGGGCGAGGTGCTGCTGTGGCGGCAGCACCACGCGCTGGTCGGCGGGGAGAAGCTCTGGCAGGCGGCCCGCCGGGTCGAGCCGGGTTACACGGTGGCCAACGTCTGCTGGTGGTACGCGATGGGCGCGGACGTCGACTGGACGGTCACCCCGCGCCCGGTCTACCACGCCGACGGGCGAAAGGAACCGGACTGCTGGACGGACCCGCCGGAGCTGCACGACACGCTCACCGCCGCGCTGGGCACCTTCCCGCTCTTCACCTACTGGGGGCCGGGCACCGGACTGCCGTCGTCGCGGTGGATCTGTCGGGCGGCGGAGCGGATCCTCGCCGACCACGCCCCGGACCTGACCCTGGTCTACGTCCCGCATCTGGACTACGACCTGCAACGTTTCGGCCCGTCCTCGCCCCGGGCCGCCGCCGCGGCGGCCGAGCTGGACGCGGTGCTCGCCCCGCTGCTGGACGCGGCGCGGGCCCGCGACGCCACGGTGGTGGTGCTCTCGGAGTACGGCATCACCGACGTGTCCCGGCCGGTGGACGTCAACCGGCTGCTGCGCGCCGAGGGGCTGCTGCGGGTCTACACCCAGGCCGGGATGGAGTACCTGGACCCGTGGACGTCGCGGGCCTTCGCGGTCGCCGACCACCAGATCGCCCACGTGTACGTCCGCGACCCGGCGGACGTGCCGGCGGTGGCGAAGCTCTGCGCCGGCCTGCCCGGGGTGGCCGAGGTACTGGACGCCGACGGCAAGGCGGCGGCCGGGCTGGACCATCCGCGCGCCGGCGAGCTGGTGCTGCTGGCCGAGCCCGACGCCTGGTTCACCTACTACTACTGGCTCGACGACGACCGCGCCCCGGACTTCGCCCGGCTCGTGGACATTCACCGGAAGCCGGGTTACGACCCCGCCGAGCTCTTCTTCGACCCGGCGGCGCCGGGGGCGGCGAAGCGCCGGGCGGCGGTCGCGCTGGCCCGCAAGAAGCTCGGCCTGCGCTACCTGATGAGCGTGGTCGGGTTGGACGCCGGCGCCCGCGCGATTCGCGGCTCGCACGGCCGGCTCCCCGCCGACCCGGCGGACGCCCCGGTGCTGCTCTGCTCCGATCCGGCCGCCGCCCGGGACCGGTTCGCCGCCACCGAGGTCAAGGCGCTGCTGCTGGAGCTGGCGGGACTGAAGCCGGGTGGCCGGGGGGCGGAGCGGTGACCCTCGCCGCGGCGCCCGCCGACGCCAGCGGCCTGCGGGAGCGGTTCGACGCCGAGCTGGTGGCCTTCCTCGACCGGCAGGGCCCGGACTGGCCGGACGGCGCGCCGCGCGGGGTCTTCGCCGCGCTGCACCGGTTCGTACTGACCGGTGGGAAGCGGCTGCGCCCGCTCTTCTGTTACTGGGGCTGGCGGGGCGCCGGCGGCGCGGACGGCCGGCCGATCGTGGTCGCGGCGGCGGCGCTGGAGCTGTTCCACGCGTTCGCGCTGATCCACGACGACATCCTCGACGGCAGCGACCGCCGCCGGGGGGAACCCTCGGTGCACCGGCTCTTCGCCGACCGGCACGCCCGGTCCGCCTGGCGGGGCGACCCGGAGGCGTACGGGCGGAACACCGCGCTGCTCTGCGGGGACCTCTGCGCCGCCTGGTCGGACCAGATGTTCCACGAATGCGGGCTGAGCACCGCGCAGGTGTGCCGGGGTTACGCGGTCTTCGCCCGGATGCGGACCGAGGTGATCGCGGGGGAGTACCTGGACCTGGTCTCCGGCGTGGGCGACGGCTCGGTGGCCAGCGCGCTGACGGTGATCCGGATGAAGGCGGCCCGGTACACCGTGACCCGCCCGTTGCAGATCGGCGCCGCGCTGGCCGGTGCGGAGCCGGAGCTGGTGTCCGCGCTGGCCGACTTCGGCGATCCGCTGGGGGACGCCTTCCAGCTCCGCGACGACGTGCTGGGCGTCTTCGGCGACCCGGTGGTGACCGGCAAGTCCACCCTGGACGACCTGCGCGAGGGCAAGCCGACGGTGATGATGGCGCTGGCCCGGGCCGGCGCGGACCGGGCTCAGGGCGCCCTGCTGCGCGAGTTGCACGGCAATCCCGCACTGGACGCCGCTGGCGCGGCGGAGCTGCGCGCGATCATCGAGTCGACCGGGGCCCGGGACGAGATCGAGCGGCTGATCCGGGTGCGCGCCGACGCGGCCCGGGCCGCCCTGGAGCGGGTCCGGTTGGTCGAGCCGGCCAGGGCCGCGCTGGGCGCCCTGGCCGACCAGGCCGTCGACCGCCGCCGCTGACCGGTGGACCCGGGTTCTCGGGCGTGTCGCCCGCTGCGTCATATCGCTCATGCCGGAATCCGCCGCCGCGCCGCGACACGCCGCGCAACTTTCGACTGGATGAGCGAAAGTTCGGGTTGCTTGGGCAGAAGGTATGGACAAGGATATCGATCCCCCTTAATGTTCGTGCCATCACGAACATGTTTCGTCGAGGTGAACCGGCGGCGCGGTAACCCATCGACTGGTGACCATCCCGTGGCCCACGCTGCGGTCCGTGGTCACGGCCGGCCGGCACGGCACCCGGCAGGCCTGCCGCACCCCCGTACACGGCACCGGCGCGACGGCGCGCGCCCGCCTGGCAGTCGCTCGTCAGGAAGGGACAGCAAGCATGTCCATCGAGGACACCACACCCCACCGCCCCCGACGATGGTTCACCGCCGTATCCGCACTGCTCCTGATCGGCGCGGCCGGCACGGTCAACCTGGCGGCCGGCCCCACCGCCCTCGGCGGTCCGGCCCCCGTCGCCGCCCACCCCATCACCGCCAGCGACTTCCAGCAGGTCGAGCTGGCCCGCGGCGTCGCCGAGACCGGCGAGCCGATGTCCCTCGCGGTGCTGCCCGACCGCTCCGTCCTGCACACCGCCCGCAACGGCACGCTGCGCCGCACCGACGCCGCCGGCACCACCACGGTGATCGGCACCCTCTCCGTCTACAACCACGACGAGGAGGGCCTCCAAGGCGTCGGGGTCGACCCGAACTTCGCCAGCAACCGGCAGATCTACCTCTACTACGCCCCGCCGCTGGCCACGCCCGGCGGGGACGCGCCCGCCACCGGCACCGACTTCTCCGCCTGGCAGGGCGTCAACCGGCTCTCCCGGTTCAACCTCAACGCCGACTTCACCGTCAACCAGGCCAGCCGGGTCGACGTGCTGGACGTCCCGGCCGACCGGGGCATCTGCTGCCACGTCGGCGGGGACATCGACTTCGACGCCGCCGGCAACCTCTACCTCTCCACCGGCGACGACACCAACCCGTTCGACTCCGCCGGCTACGCGCCGATCGACGAACGGACCAACCGCAACCCGGCGTACGACGCGCAGCGCAGCGCCGCCAACACCAACGACCTGCGCGGCAAGATCCTGCGCATCAAGGTCAACGCCGACGGGTCGTACTCGATCCCCTCGGGCAACCTGTTCCCGGTCGGTACCGCGAAGGCCCGCCCGGAGATCTACGCGATGGGCTTCCGCAACCCGTTCCGGATGAGCGTCGACAAGGCCACCGGCATCGTCTACGTCGGCGACTACGGGCCGGACGCCGGCAGCAGCTCCAGCCGCGGGCCCAGCGGCCAGGTCGAGTTCGACCGGGTCACCGCCCCCGGCAACTACGGCTGGCCGTACTGCACCGGCACCAACACCGCCGCCGAGACGTACGCCGAATGGGACTTCGCCGCCGGCACCGCCGGCGCCAAGTTCAACTGCGCCGGCGGCCCCACCAACAACTCGTTCCGCAACACCGGGCAGAGCACCCTGCCGGCGGCGAAGGCCGCCTGGATCCGGTACGGCGGCGACGCCGGCACCCCCACCGAGTTCGGCGGCGGCTCCGAGTCGCCGATGGCCGGCCCGGTCTACCGCTACAACGCCTCCTCGGCCTCCACCACGAAGTTCCCGCAGTCCTTTGACGGGCAGTTCTTCGCCACCGAGTTCGGCCGCGGCTGGATCAAGCCGATCCACCTCAACGCCGACGGCACGCCGGGCACCATCGACGCCTTCCCGTGGACCGGCAAGCAGGTGATGGACTCGGCGTTCGGACCGGACGGGGCGTACTACGTGCTCGACTACGGCACCGGCTACTTCAACGGCGACGCCAACTCGGCGCTGTACCGCTTCGACTACATCGGCTCCGGCAACCGGGCCCCGGTCGCCCGGGCCAGCGCCGACCGGACCTCCGGCGCGGCGCCGTTGACGGTGAACTTCTCCTCGGCCGGGTCGTCGGACCCGGAGGGCGGCGCGCTGACCTATTCGTGGGCGTTCGGTGACGGCACCACCTCGACGGCCGCGAACCCCGCGCACACCTACACCGCGAACGGCAGCTACACCGCCACCCTCACGGTGAAGGACCCGCAGAACGCCACCGGCAACGCCAGCGTGGTGATCACCGTCGGCAACACCGCGCCGACGGTCACCGTGAACAACCCCGGCAACGGCCAGCTCTTCTCCTACGGCGACACGGTGCCGTTCCGGATCACCGTCACCGACCCGGAGGACGGCACGATCGACTGCACGAAGGTCAAGATGACCTACGTGCTCGGCCACGACCAGCACGGTCACCAGATCACCTCGGCCAGCGGCTGCACCGGCTCGATCAGCATCCCGGTCGACGGCGAGCACGACGACGCGGCGAACATCTTCGCGATCTTCGACGCCGAGTACACCGACACCGGCGGACTCACCACGCACACCCAGCACACTCTGCAGCCCCGGCACCGGCAGGCCGAGCACTTCAAGACCTCGTCCGGCATCAACACGTTCGCCAAGACCACCGCCGAGGGCGGCAAGACCGTCGGCGACATCAGCAACGGCGACTGGATCGCGTTCGAGCCGTACCAGCTCGGCAGCGTCACCTCGTTCAGCGCCCGGGTCTCCTCGGCCGGGGCCGGCGGCACCCTCCAGGTACGGGCCGGCTCGCCCACCGGCACGGTGCTCGGCTCCGTCACCGTCCCGGTCACCGGCGCCTGGGACTCGTTCACCACCGTCACCGGCGCGATCTCCGGCGCCCCGGCCGGCACCACCACGCTCTACCTGACCTTCGCCGGTGGCACCGGGGCGCTCTACGACGTCGACTCGTTCACCTTCACCACGGCCGCCGTGCGCACCGGGCCGATAGTCGGGCTCGCCGGCAAGTGCCTCGACGTGCGGGGCGCGGCCACCGCCGACGGCACCCAGATCCAGCTCTACACCTGCAACGGCACCGCCGCGCAGAGCTGGACGGTCACCCCGAACTCGACGGTCAAGGCGCTCGGCATGTGCCTGGACGTCTCCGGCGGCGGCTCCGCCGACGGCACGAAGATCCAGCTCTGGACCTGCAACGGCACCGGCGCGCAGAACTGGTCCGCGCAGGCCGACGGGTCGGTACGCAACCCGCAGTCCGGCAAGTGCCTGGACGTCTCCGGCAACAACTCCGCCGACAGCACCCCGGTCCACCTGTGGACCTGCACCGGCGCCGCCAACCAGAAGTGGACCCTGCCGTAACCGAGTGAACGCGCGGGGGCCCGGCGCTCGGGCCCCCGCCCACCCGAGAGGGGAACCCCGACATGCGCAGCATCCTGCGACCCGTTCTCGGCGCGGCCACCGCCGTCCTCGCCGCTGTCGCCTGCACCATCCCCGCCACCCCGGCGGCCGCCGCCGACGCCCCGTACGACGTGCTGGTCTTCTCCCGGACCGCCGGCTTCCGGCACGACTCCATCGCGGTCGGCACCCAGGCCGTCCGGGACCTCGGCGCCGCCAACAACTTCACCGTCACCGCCACCGAGGACGCCGCCGCGTTCACCACGGGCAACCTCGCCCAGTACGAGGCGGTCGTCTTCCTCAACACCACCGGCGACGTGCTCAACACCACCCAGCAGGCCGCCTTCGAGTCGTACATCGGCTCCGGCGGCGGCTTCGTCGGGGTGCACTCCGCCGCCGACACCGAATACGACTGGCCGTTCTACGGCAACCTGGTCGGCGCCTGGTTCGCCTCCCACCCGGCGATCCAGCAGGCCACCGTCAAGGTGGAGGACCGGGCGCACGCCGCCACCGCCCACCTCGGCCCGAGCTGGACCCGCACCGACGAGTGGTACAACTACCGCACCAACGCCCGCTCCACCGCGCACGTGCTGGCCACCCTGGACGAGTCGTCGTACACCGGCGGGTCGATGAGCGGCGACCACCCGCACTCCTGGTGCAAGACCTACAGCGGCGGACGGTCCTTCTACACCGGCGGCGGGCACACCCAGGCGTCCTACTCGGAGCCGGCGTTCCGCGCCCACCTGCTCGGCGGCATCCGGTACGCGGCCGGCCGCACGAAGGCCGACTGCCGCCCGGAGACCGGCTACACCAGCCTCTACAACGGCTCCACCACCGGCTGGTCCCAGGCCGGGCCGGGCGGGTTCACCAACGCCGACGCCACCCTGAGCTCGACCGGCGGCCTCGGCCTCTACTGGTACAGCTCGCGGCAGTTCACCAACTACTCGCTGAAGCTGGACTGGAGGCTGGCCGGGGACGACAACTCCGGAGTCTTCATCGGCTTCCCGCCGTCGACCGACCCGTACTCGGCGGTCAACAACGGCTACGAGGTGCAGATCGACGCCACCGACGCGGTCGACCGGACCACCGGCGCCGTCTACACGTTCAAGGCCGCCGACATCGCGGCCCGGGACGCGGCGCTGAACCCGCCGGGGGAGTGGAACACCTACGAGCTGCTGGTCGAGGGGGAACGGCTGCAGGTCTTCCTCAACGGGTCGAAGATCAACGACTTCACCAACACCGACCCGGCCCGCTCCCTCGCCGGCCACATCGGCATCCAGAACCACGGCACCGGTGACGACGTCTCGTTCCGCAACATCCGGATCAAGGAACTGGGCGGCACGCCGACCGGGAACACCACCGTCCAGGCCGAGGCGTACAGCGCGGCGAGCGGGGTCACCCCGTTCACCAAGACCGGCGCTAACGGCGGGCAGACCCTCGGCTACATCGACCCGGGCGACTGGTCGGCGTACCAGGGGCAGGACCTGACCGGGGTGACCTCGTTCCAGGCCCGGGTGGTCTCCGGCGGGCCGGGCGGCACCATCCAGGTCCGGACCGGCTCGACCACCGGCGCCGTCCTCGGCTCGGTCGCGGTGCCCAACACCGGCAGCTGGACCACCTTCGCCACCGTCAGCACCGCGCTGAGCGGGGTGCCCGCCGGCAGCCAGAACCTCTACCTGACCTACACCGGCACCGGTACGGGCCTGTTCGACGTGGACGACTTCACCCTCGTCCGCGGCGGCACCGGCGGGACCGGCGGGACCGGCCCGATCAAAGGCCTGGCCGGCAAGTGCCTCGACGTGCGCGGCAGTGGCACCGCCGACGGCACCCAGATCCAGCTCTACACCTGCAACGGCACCGCCGCGCAGACCTGGACCGTGACGCCGAACAGCACGATCAGGGCGCTCGGCAAGTGCCTGGACGTCTCCGGCGGCGGCTCCGCCGACGGCACGAAGATCCAGCTCTGGACCTGCAACGGCACCGGGGCGCAGAACTGGTCCGCCCAGGCCGACGGGACGCTGCGCAACCTGCAGTCCGGCAAGTGCCTGGACGTGGCCGGCAACAACTCCGCCGACAGCACCCCGGTCCAGCTCTGGACCTGCACCGCCGCGACCAACCAGAAGTGGACCCTGCCCTGATCCGTTGACCCGTCCCCCGACGAGCCCACGGTGAGCGTGCCGCCCCGGGCGGCACGCTCACCGTGCCTGGCCGACCGGGGGACCCCGGATCCCCGGACGTGCCCGCCGGACCGGCGGCGACCTGCCGTACCTTGACCGCATGGGACCCCTCGCGGAGTGGCGCCGGGTCGCGCGGGAGCACCCCACGGTCGCCGACGCGCTGCTGGCCGCCGCCCTCCTCGCGGTCAGCCTGCTGCCGGTCAACCCGCCCGGCGGCCCGCCCCGCGCCCCGCTCACGGTCGGCGCCGTGCTGCTCGCCGCGCTGGGCTGCGCAGGGCTGGTGCTCCGCCGCCGGTACCCGCTGCCGGTCCTCGTCCTGGCCACCGTCACCGTGATCGCCGCGCAGCTCACCGGCCTCGCCCGGGGGCCCTTCGTGATCATCGTGGCGATCGCCGCGTACACCGTCGCCACCCGCACCGACCGGCGGACCGCCGCCGTCGCCGGCGCGGTGAGCGCCCTCGCGGTCGCCGTGGCCGCCGTGGCCACCCTCGGCGTCGGAGCGCTCGACCCGGCCGTGGTGGTGCTGCTGCTCTGGTTCGGCGTCGCGGTCGCCTTCGGCGACGCGGTACGCAGCCGGCGGGCGTACGTGGCCGTGCTGGAGGAGCGGGCCCGCCGGGCCGAGCAGACCCGCGAGGAGGAGGCGCTGCGCCGGGTCGCCGAGGAGCGGCTGCGCATCGCCCGGGAACTGCACGACGTGGTGGCGCACCACATCGCGTTGATCAACGTGCAGGCCGGGGTGGCCGGGCACCTGCTGCGCGGGCAGCCGGAGGCGGCCGAGGAGGCGCTGGGGCACGTCCGCGCGGCGAGCCGGACCACGCTGGAGGAACTGGCTACCCTGCTCGGGGTGCTGCGCGGCGCCGGGGAGAGCGACGCCCCCACCGAGCCGGCGCCCAGCCTGAACCGGCTGGACGCCCTCGTCGAGGGCTTCAGCGCCGGTCAGCCGGTGCGCTGGACCGTCGCCGGTCAGCCCCGCCCGCTGCCCACCGCGGTCGACGTCGCGGCGTACCGGATCATCCAGGAGTCGCTGACCAACGCGCACAAGCACGCGCCGGGGGCGGCCGCCGCCGTCCGCCTGTGCTACGACGCCGACGGCGTCACCATCGAGGTACGCGACGACGGCCCGCCCCGGCCGGACGCCGCCGTCCCGCCCGACCGGGCCGGTGCCACCGACACCCCCACGCCCGCCGCCGACCGGCCCGGGGCCACCAGCACCGGCGCGGTCGCACCGGACCGGGGCGCCGGGGCGGGGGGCGGGCTGGGGCTGGTCGGCATGCGCGAGCGCGCCGAGACCGTCGGCGGCGCCTTCTCCGCCGGCCCCCGCACCGGCGGCGGTTGGCTGGTCCGCGCGGAGCTGCCCGCACCCGAGGAGGCCGAGTGACCGTCCGGGTGTTGCTGGCCGACGACCAGAAGCTGCTGCGAGCCGGTTTCCGGGTGCTCATCGACTCCGCGCCCGACCTCACCGTGGTCGGCGAGGCGGCCACCGGTCGGGAGGCCGTCGACCGGGCCCGCAGCACCCGCGCCGACGTCGTGCTGATGGACATCCGGATGCCGGAGATGGACGGCCTCGCCGCCACCGCCGAGATCACCGCCGACGAGGACCTGGCCGGCGTACGGGTGCTGATCCTGACCACCTTCGAGATGGACGAGTACGTCTTCCAGGCGCTGCGTGCGGGTGCCAGCGGCTTCCTCGGCAAGGGGGTCGAGCCGACCGAGCTGCTCGACGCCATCCGTACCGTCGCGGCCGGCGAGGCACTGCTGTCCCCGAAGGCCACCCGTGGGCTGATCGCCCGGTTCCTGGCCCAGCCGGAACCGGACCCGAAGGCCACCCCTGAGCAGCTGCGGGTGCTCACCGACCGGGAGCGGGAGGTGCTCACCCTGGTCGCCGGCGGGCTGTCCAACGAGCAGATCGCCGAGCGCCTGGTGGTCTCCCCGCTGACCGCGAAGACCCACGTCAACCGGGCGATGATGAAGCTCGGCGCGCGGGACCGGGCGCAGCTCGTCGTGGTCGCGTACCAGAGCGGGCTGGTCCGGGCGGGGGAGCCGCCGGCGCCCTGAGCGCGGTAGTCGGGGCCGCCCGCTACCGCGGCTGCGGTACGCGCAGGTGTCCGCGGGTGGCCGACGCGGCGGCCCGGGTACGCGGGCGATCGTTGGCCGCATGATTGACGTGGCCAACCTCAGCAAGCGCTACGGCGACAAGCTCGCCGTCGACGACCTGACCTTCCAGGTGAAGCAGGGAATCGTCACCGGCTTCCTGGGCCCCAACGGCGCCGGCAAGTCCACCACCATGCGGATGATCCTCGGCCTGGACGCCCCGACCTCCGGCACGGTGACCGTCAACGGCCGCCGGTACGCCGAGCACCGGGCCCCGCTGCGCGAGATCGGCGCGCTGCTGGAGGCGAAGGCCGTGCACACCGGCCGCTCCGCCCGCAACCACCTGCTCGCCATGGCGGCCACCACCGGCATCGGTCGCCGGCGGGTCGACGAGGTGATCGACCTGGTCGGTCTGCACGAGGTGGCCGGCAAGCGGGCCGGCGGCTTTTCCCTCGGCATGGGCCAGCGGCTCGGCATCGCCGCCGCGCTGCTCGGGGACCCGAAGGTGGTGATGCTCGACGAGCCGGTCAACGGCCTCGACCCGGACGGCATCCGGTGGATCCGCGGGCTGCTCAAGGGGCTCGCCGCCGAGGGACGGACGGTCTTCGTCTCGTCGCACCTGATGAGCGAGATGGCGCAGACCGCCGAGCACCTGGTCGTGGTCGGCAAGGGTCGGCTGATCGCCGACGTCTCGCTGGCCGAGTTCACCCGGCAGGCGTCCCGGACCACCGTCCGGGTCCGCTCCCCGCAGGCCACCACGCTGCGCGACCTGCTGGTCGGCCCGGACGTCACGGTGACCAGCGGCGAGCCGGGCCTGCTGGAGGTGACCGGGCTGACCCGGGAGCAGATCGGCGACCGGGCCGCCGACGCCGGTCTCACCCTGCACGAGCTCGCCGCCACCGAGGCCTCCCTGGAGGAGGCGTTCATGACCATGACCCGCGACGCCGTCGAGTACCACGGCGACACCGCCCAGCCCGTCCCCGCCGGAAGGAGCGCCCGATGACCACCGCCACGCTCGCCCCCGCCACCGTCCCCGCCGACGCGAAGGTCACCTGGTGGCGGGTGGTCCGCTCGGAGTGGATCAAGTTCCGCTCGCTGCGCTCGTCCCTGATCATGCTGGCCGCCGCCGTGCTCGTCTTCGCCGGCCTGGGCCTCGGCTTCTCGGCGTTCCTGTCCGACACCACCATCGAACCCGGTTCTCCGGCCCCACCCGGCGGGCCGTCCTCGCTGGACCCGCTCGGCGCCAGCCTCGGCGGGGTGAACCTCGCCCAACTGCTCATCGGCACGCTCGGCGTACTGCTGGTGGCCGGCGAGTACTCCACCGGCATGATCCGGTCCTCGCTGACCGCCGTGCCGAGGCGCTGGCCGGTGCTGGCCGGCAAGGTCACCGTGCTGACCGGCGTCTCCCTCGCGCTGCTGGTGCCGACGGTGCTGCTCACCTTCCTCGGCGGGCAGGCCATCCTGGGCGACAAGGGCATCTCGCTGGCCGACGACGGGGTGCTGCGCGCGGTGCTCGGCACGGCGTTCTACCTGGCCGGGGTGGGGGTGCTCGGGATGGCGCTGGGCGCCCTGCTGCGCAACACCGCCGGGGCGCTGACCAGCGTGGTGGCGCTGCTGCTGGTGATCCCCGGGCTCACCTCGCTGCTGCCGGAGAGCTGGTCGGACACGATCTCGCCGTACCTGCCGTCGAACGCCGGCCAGGCGTTCATGTCGATCTCGTCCAGCCCGGACCTGCTCTCCCCGGGCGCGGGGCTGGCCGTCTTCGTGGGCTGGCTGGTGGTGCTGGTCGGCGCCGCCGCCGTCCTGCTCCGGCGGCGCGACGCCTGACCCGGTACGCCGGCCGGGCCGGGGCCGGGGCGGACTCTTCCGCGCCGGTCCCGGCGGCCCTAGAGTGAGGGCGGCGACCCGCGCGGTGGCCGGTGACCCGACGGGAGGCGCAACCCGCCGGGCCCAGGTGCGCCCGCGCACCCACCGGTGATCCGTGCTGGCCGCCGCGTACCGGCCCGGCTCCCTCGCCCCGGTCCCGCTCAGGAATCCCCATCACGACAGGGGAGACAGACGATGGCGCGACCGATCACGCTCTTCACCGGCCAGTGGGCCGATCTGCCGTTCGACGAGGTCTGCCGGCTCGCCTCCGAGTGGGGCTACGACGGGCTGGAGATCGCCTGCTGGGGCGACCACTTCGAGGTCGACAAGGCGCTCGCCGACGACTCGTACGTCGACCGGAAGCGGGAGACCCTCGCCAAGCACCACCTGAAGGTCTTCGCCATCTCCAACCACCTGGTCGGCCAGGCCGTCTGCGACCACCCGATCGACGAGCGGCACCGGGACATCCTGCCGGCCCGGATCTGGGGCGACGGTGAGCCCGAGGGGGTCCGCCGGCGAGCCGCCGAGGAGATGAAGGACACCGCCCGGGCGGCGGCGAAGCTCGGCGTGGACACGGTGGTCGGCTTCACCGGCTCGTCGATCTGGCACACCCTGGCCATGTTCCCGCCGGTGCCGCCGGCGATGATCGAGCGGGGCTACCAGGACTTCGCCGACCGGTGGAACCCGATCCTCGACGTCTTCGACTCCGTCGGGGTGCGGTTCGCGCACGAGGTGCACCCCAGCGAGATCGCGTACGACTACTGGACCACGAAGCGGGCCCTGGAGGCGATCGGGCACCGGCCGGCGTTCGGGCTGAACTGGGACCCGTCGCACTTCGTGTGGCAGGAGCTGGACCCGGTGAACTTCATCCTCGACTTCGCCGACCGGATCTACCACGTCGACTGCAAGGACGCGAAGGTGCGCACCGGCGACGGCCGGCGCGGCCGGCTCTCCTCCCACCTGCCCTGGGCGGACCTGCGCCGGGGCTGGGACTTCGTCTCGACGGGGCACGGCGACGTGCCGTGGGAGGACTGCTTCCGGGCCTTGAACGCGATCGGGTACACCGGGCCGATCTCCGTCGAGTGGGAGGACGCCGGGATGGACCGGCTGGTCGGCGCGCCGGAGGCGCTGGAGTTCGTCCGCCGGCTCGCCTTCGACGCCCCGGCGGCGGCGTTCGACGCGGCGTTCAGCAGCGGCCGGGACTGATCCCCGGGCGTTCCCGGGGCCGACCCGGCCCCGGGAACGCCGTGCTGAGGCGCCGACGGTCCGGATGCCGCCACCTCGCCGACCGGAACGTGATCAGCAGGCCGCGAAGACGTGCTCGCTGATCATGCGGGCCGCACCCACCAGAGCGGCGCGGTCGTCCACGTCGGACAGGACGATCGGCATGCTGCCGGTGGCGAGCGGGGTCGAGCGCCGGTAGACCACCGCGCGGATCTCGGCGAGCATGACGGGACCGATACCGGGGGTCGCACCGCCGATGATCACGATGGCCGGGTTGAAGAAGCTGACCAGACCCACCAGGACCTGCCCCAGCCGGCGGGCGCTGTCGCGGACCAGGGCCTGGGCGGTGACATCCCCGGCGGTCGCCGCCCGGGCGACGTCGGCCATGGTCAGCGTCCCGGCCTCGACCAGCCGGTCGCTCAGCGCCCCGGACCGGCCGGCGTGCGCGGCGGCCAGCGCCTCCCGGATCAGGGCGGCGTCCCCACAGTACGCCTCCACGCAGCCGGTGTTGCCGCAGCCGCAGAGCGGGCCGTCCTCGGTCAGCCGCAGGTGCCCGATGTCGCCGGCCCCGCTGGTCGCGCCCCGGTAGAGCGCGCCGCCGAGCACCAGCCCGCACCCGATGGCGTCGCCGAGCTTGACGTAGAGGAAGTCGTCGAACGGCCGACCGGTCCCGGCGTGCTGTTCGCCGAGCGCCATGGCGTTGGCGTCGTTGTCGACCTGCACCGGGCAGGCCAGCTCGGCGGCGATCGCGTCCCGGACCGGGAAATGGTGCCAGCCCGGCATGGCCGGCGAGGAGACCGCGGTCCCCTCGCGGACGGCGACCGGCGCCGGCAGGGCGACGCCCACCCCGGTCAGCCGGGACAGCCCGGCCTCGGCGCGGAGCTTGCCGAGCAGCTCGACGGCGCGGCCGACCACCTCCTCCGGGCCGCTCCGGACGTCGACCGGCTCGCCGAGCCGGGAGAGCACGGTCAGCTCGCCGTCGGTCAGCGCCACCTCGAGCCGCCCGGTGCCGACGGCCACCGCGCCGAAGCGGACCTGCCCGGCGACCCGGAGCAGCGAGGAGCGGCGGCCGCCCCGGGACGCGGCTGGTCCCGCGGCCTCCACCAGGCCCTGGTCGGTCAGCCGGTCCACCTCGGCGGCGAATCGGGCCCGGGTGAGGCCCAGGACGTCCGCCAGCTCGACCCGGGAGCGGGGGCCGTCGTCGCGTAGCAGCCGGAGCAGCCGCGCCTGGTCCGGGTTCTCCGGTCCGACGAGCGTCATGCGATCACCTCCATCCGGAATCTGCCACATCGACGTCACCGCCGTGTGACGGGAGGGGCCGCACCCGGTTTCCCGGGCGCGGCCCCCCTGTTGCTCCGGTCGGGTCGGTCAGCCCCGCAGACCCGACATGTGCTGGTAGCTGATCTCCGCGTAGCGCAGCGAGCGACCGGGGTCGGCGGTGCCGCCGGGCGCGTTGTCCTGCTCCCACATCGGGTTGTGGTAGCCCTTCGCGCCCATGTTGGCGAAGAAGGTGCCGTAGTCGATGTCGCCCTGGCCGAGCGGCACCATGTCGTACCCGGCGGAGTTGGCCGGGTTGAACGCGCCGTCCTTGGCGTGGAACAGCGGGAAGCGCGTGGTCCGGGTCGCCACCGTGGCCAGCGGGTCGAAGATGTTCGTCTGCGTCACCCCGTCCGGGTCGGTGTAGCTGCGGTACCGGTACTGCGCCACGTGCGCCCAGTAGATGTCCATCTCGAACCAGACCCACTCCGGGTTGGTCAGCCCGAAGAAGTACTCGAGCTTGCGGACGCCGGTCGACCGGGTCGGCCGGCCCATCGCGTCGAGCGGGCCGCTGTCCAGCAGGAAGTTGTACGCCGCGTCGTGGTTGTGGGTGTAGAGCTTCAGCCCGCGGGCGGCGGCCATCTCGCCGAACGTGTTCCACCGGTCGGCGGCGGCGTCCCAGTCGGCCTTGTAGTTGCTGCCGGTCGGGTCGTTGCCGGTACCGATGTTGGTCATGCCGAGGATCTCGGCGGTGTCCAGCGTCCGCTCGAACGCGGCGATGGTGTCCGGGGTGACGGTGCTCGGGACCGAGGCGTGCGAGCCGTTCGCCCGCAGCCCGTTGTCGTCCAGGATCTTGCGGATCTCCTCGGGGGTGATCTGCCGGCCGAGGATCCCGGTGTTCTGGGTGTATCCGGCGAACTCGACCTCCTTGTAGCCGATCTCGGCGAGCCGGCCGAGCACCCGCTCGAAGCCGTACGGCACTCCCGAGGCGTCCGGCGCGGCGCCGATCCGGTCGCGGACGCTGTACAGGATGATGCCGCGCTTGGCGGTGGGGACGAGCAGGCCGTTGCCCTCCGCGGCGGCGGAGGAGGCCCAGCCCGCGGCGCCGACGGCGACCGCGCCGGCGGCCCCGGCGACGGTGCCGAGCATCCGGCGACGGCTCATTCCTTGCTGTGTGTTCATCTGGTGGCTGCCCTTCCGTGCTGACTGGTGATGGACGGTGGTCCGGGGGCGCGGGTGGGGCCACCGGCGGTGGCCCCACCCGGGGTCGTCACGGGGTGACGCCGATGCCCTGACCGGTGAACTCGACCCAGTTGAGGTTGCCGAAACCGCTGGTCGGGCCGCCGGGAACGGTGGTGAAGACCAGGTAGAGCCGGTGCGTGCCGCCCGGGTCGGTGAACGGCACGGTGGTGCTGGTGAAGGCGTTGTTGCCGCTGGTGGCGTTGACCGTGGCGGTGGTCAGCAGCGGGCCGGTGGGGGAGTCGAGCCGGAACTGGACGCCGAACCGGGGCTGCCCAGCGGTGGCGGCGCTGCCACCGGAGGTACGCAGCGTCACCGACTGCATGTTCGTCAGGTTCACGGTGTTGTTGATCGCGATCCAGTCGCCGTTGTCGAGGCTGCCACGCTGCTGCCCGCCCCCGGTGTCGGCGCTCGCGCCGACCGTGGTGCCGGACTCGTCGCCGGCGAACTCGACCTCCTGGCGCTTGGCCTGGACGATCTGCTGGTCCACCGTGGTCAGCGCCGGCTGCCCGTTCGCCCCGCCGTCGGTGTACGACGCGCTGACCACGCCGTAGATGTAGCCGCCGTGCGAGGCGTCGTCCGGCTCGGTGGGCAGCACCCCGGAGCAGCCGAACTGGTTGGTCTCGCCGTGGCCGTGCTGGTCGTGGCCGAGGACGAAGGTCACCTCGACCTTGGCGCAGTCGACCGGCCCGTCCTCCGGATCGGTGACGGTCACCGACCAGGGGATGTCGTCGCCCCAGCTGAAGAAGCCGCCCTCGAGCGGGGTGTTGACGGTCACGGTCGGCGCGGTGTTGCCGACCGTGATGGTGGTGTTCGCCGACGCCGTCTTGCCGCTGGAGTCGGTCACCGTCAGCCGGGCGGTGTAGACGCCGTTGGTGGTGTAGGTGTGCGACGGGTTCGGGTCGATCGAGTCGGTGCTGCCGTTACCGTCGAAGTCCCAGGCGAACGAGATCGAGTCGGCCGGGTCCGGGTCCTTCGACCCCTCGCTGGAGAAGGCCACGGTCAGCGGCGCGATCCCGTTGGTCGGGGTGGCCGTCAGTACGGCGTTCGGCGCCCGCAGGCCCTTGACGTAGCTGAACTTCACCATCGCCGCGTCCGGATTGACGGCGAAGAACCCGTCCCCGTACGTCAGCAGGTAGAAGTTGCCGTCCGCGCCCCAGCGCATGTCCATCGGGTTGTCGCAGAGGAACGGCTTGGCCGGGGTGGTGGGCGCCTGACCGCAGTTCAGCACATTGTTGATCTTCAGGATGTCACCCTTGTCGTCCAGCCGGACCTCCTTGAGGGTGTCCCGGGTGAACTCGCCGAAGAAGATCGCGCCGTCGTAGTACTCGGGGAACTTCGTCTCCGACCTCAGCTCCGGGTCGAAGTCGTACTTCGCCGCGCCGTGCGGGCCGACACCGCCCGTGCCGAGCTCCGGGAAGAGCACCGGACAGGTCAGCGTCGGCGTCGACAGGTACGACTCCGGGCACGGGGTCGGCGCCTGGAACGAGTACCACAGCTCGGACTTCTCCACCGCCGGCAGGTCCGTGAGGCCCGTGTTGTGCCGGGAGGTGTTCTTCGGCGCCGCGCAGTCGAAGGGCGCGATCGGCGAGATCGGGCTGGTGGTCCAGTCCATCTCGATGTACGGCAGGTTCGGCTGCACGCACATCGGCCAGCCGTAGTTCGCCGGCTTGTCGACCACCATCATCCGGCCGGTGCCCGCCGGCCCACGGCCGACCGCGGCGGTCGAGGAGTCGGGGGAGTAGTCGGTGATGTAGGCGACGTCGTTCTTGTCGAGGGTGATCCGGAACGGGTTCCGGAAGCCCATCGCGTAGATCTCCGGGCGGGTCTTTCCGGTGCCGGCCGGGAAGAGGTTGCCCGCCGGCACGGTGTACGAGCCGTCCGCCCCCACCGCGATCCGCAGGATCTTGCCGCGCAGGTCGTTGGTGTTGGCCGCGCTGCGCCTGGCGTCCACGAAGGGCGCCTGGTAGACGCCGGTGGCACTGACCGAGTCGTTGTGCGGCGAGAAGCCGCCGGAGCCGCCACCGCCGGCCGGGGTGTCGTCCCCGGTGACCAGCCAGAGGTTGTTCTTCGAGTCGAACGCGATGTCACCGGCCACGTGGCAGCAGGCCCCCCGGTCCACCGGCACCTGGAGGATCTTCTGCTCCGTGCTCACATCGAGCGACGGGGTCTCCCCGTCGACGAACTTGAACCGGGAGAGCTGGAAGTAACCCTTCCACTGGTCCCAGGCCGTCGGGTCGGTGCTGGTGGTCGGCGCGCCTCCGACCGGGGTGTCCAACGGGGGCGCGTAGTAGAGGTAGACCCACTTGTTGTTGGCGAAGTCGTTGTCGATCGCCGGGCCGTACATCCCGTCCTCGCTGTGGGTGTAGACCGGGATCTGGGCCAGCACGGTGGTCGCGTTGCTCTCCGGGTCGTGCAGGCGTACGCCGCCGCGCCGGTCGGTCTGGATCACCCGGCCGTCGGGGAGCACGTCGAAGCCGATCGGCTCGTTGACGTTGGGCTGCGCCCCGATCACCGTCATCTGGTAGTTGGCCAGCACGGTCGCGCCGCAGTCGCCGTCGGTCACCCCGGCCGCCCACTGGATCGCCCCGCCCAGGTGGGCGCGGAGGTCGGTGCTGCCGTAGCTCTCCGCGGTCGCACCGAGTCCGGTGTAGAAGGACCGGCCGCCCTGGTAGTCCTTGCACCAGGTCACCGGGTGGTCGTAGCCCATGGTGCCGCCGGGGTACGTCTTCTCGTCCACCGTGGCCAGCACGTGCGAGACGCCCCGGACGTTGGCCGCGAAGTTGTACCAGCGGTCGGTGGTGCTCCAGCGCTGCGGCAGCGTCTCGGAGGCGGGGTGGACCCGGTCCGCGACGGTGACCGTCGCCCGGCTCACCGCGGAGGCGGTGGTGGCCCGGGTGCCGAGCACGTTGGTCAGGAAGGACCACTCCGGCTCGGCCTCGATCGCGGAGTGGACGCCGACGAAGCCGCCGCCGTCGCGGTAGTACTGCTCGAAGGCGGCCTGCTGGGTGTCGGTCAGCACGTCGCCGACGGTGTTCAGGAAGACCACCGTGCGGAACTGCTTCAGGTGCGATTCGTCGAACTTGCGGGCGTCGTCGGTGACCTCGACGGTGAAGCGCCGGTCGCGCCCGAGTTGCTGGATGGCCTGCACCCCGGCGGTGGTGGCGGCGGGGTTGGCCCCGGTGGCCGACCGGGTGAAGACGAGCACCTTGTACTCGATGCCGTTGCTGACGGCCGCCGGCGCGGCCGGTACCGGCGCGGCCTGCGCCGGCGTCGGCTGCCGCTCCGTCGTCGCGACGAGCGTCGCGCCGACGAGGGCGAGCAGGCTGAGATGGATGACGGCCCTGCGGCCGAATGGTCTGCGCATCGAACCTCGCTCTGGTCGGGCGGGTCCGCCTCAGCCGGGACGAGGCTGAGGAGGTCGCTGTGAGGTGACGAGAGCCTGGCCAGGTTCTACGCAGGACGATATTTGCGTGCGAGACGAAAGAGAAGAGGTTGGACGCAAAAGTTTGCGATGAACAGCTCGAACTTTTGCTCTGGAACAGCAAAAGTCCGGAATGGATCGTGCGGGCACACGAAAGCGGGCCGGTCGCCCTGCGGCGACCGACCCGATGACGTACGAACGGTCAGATGGTGCTGGCGTTGGTGCCCGGCGCCTTCGGCTTCGGGGTCGTGCTCGACGAGCTGGTGGAGCTGGTGGACGACTTGGCGCCAACCGTGGCCGGCGTGCCCGCGAAGGCGTCGTCGGCGGCGGTCAGCTCCTGCTTGCCACCGTTGTTGCTGGTGCCGAGCTTCTCGCCCAGCTTGGACTGGCCGAGCTTGTCCTTGCCCTCCGAGTAGAGCCGGTTCGCCTGGGCCTGCGCGACCCCGGCCGCCTCCTGGACGGTCGGGTGGTCGAGCACCTTGCGGCCCCGGACGACCAGCTCCTCGTACTTCTCTCGGCCGGCACGGGCGCCCAGGACGAAGCCCGCAGCCAGCCCGCCAAGAAACATGATCTTTCCGCGCATGGCGGCTCCTTCCGTACCTGACGCTCCGCCGTTCCCGCCGGGTTCCCCCCGCGGGACCGACCATGTCGCGCCCACGTCGTCCTCTGTCGGCAGCTAACTACCCATCCTGCTCCGCGCTCATGCCTCCGTGTGCCCGGATGACGATTTGTCGGTATTCTTCTTGTGGGTCCGGACCCTTCCGCCCGGCCGACGCGACGGGGTAACCCCCTGGACCAGACCCCCCGGGAATCCTGTACTCTTGTGCCGTCGCCGAGCGCCGGGGAGATCCGGAACGAGGCGACGAAGCGGTCCCCCGTAGCTCAATTGGCAGAGCAGCCGGCTGTTAACCGGCAGGTTTTTGGTTCGAGTCCAAACGGGGGAGCTCTGCTCCAGCCCAACGCCCGTCGGCCCTGCCGGCGGGCGTTTTCGCTGCTCCGGACGGCCGCCGCCAGGTCCCGCGCCGCGAGCACGCCGGCCTCGCCCACGCTGTCGGCCGCCACGCCCCGGGACTCCCGGGTCGGATGCCGCGGGCACCCGCGGGTGCAGCTGTTGCTGCCCCGGCGACCACAAGCGCACCCGGAACCGGGCCGGCGAGCGGGCGGCGCCGGGGGCGAGGGCCGCCGGCCGGGTGGGCGGTTTAGGTCACGGGCGGCTCCCTCGGGCGGCAGGATGGCCCATGTCGACTTAGACTCCCGCTGCGTCGATTGGTGCGTCGATCTGAGGGGTGGAGATGGCCGGTAGACGGGGCCGCGGCATTGCCACGCTGGTCGCGGTGGCGGTCGTGCTGGGCTGGCTGGTGGTCGGGGGCATCGCCGGGCCGTACTCCGGCAAGCTCGGCGACGTCGCGACGAACGACAACGCCTCCTTCCTGCCCACCGACGCCGAGGCGACCCGGGCGCAGAACCTGGCCGCCGGCTTCGTCGAGAAGGAGACCACCCCCGCGCTGGTGATCTACGAGCGCACCTCCGGCATCACCGACGCCGACCGGCAGCGCGCCGCGGCGGACGTCGCCCGGTTCGGCGAGATCAAGGGCGTGGTCAAGCCGGTGCCCCCGCCCATCCCCAGCCAGGACGGCCAGGCCCTCCAGGTGGTCGTGCCGATCGACGGATCCGAGGGCGAACGGATCGGGGAGGTGGTCGACCAACTGCGCGGCATCGCCGGCGCCGACCGGGACGGCCTCACCGTGGACGTCGCCGGCCCGGCCGGCCTGCTCGCCGACCTGATCGAGGTGTTCGGCGCGATCGACGGGCCGCTGCTGCTGGTCACCCTGGTGGTGGTGCTGATCATCCTGCTGATCGTGTACCGCAGCCCGGTGCTCTGGATCGCCCCGCTGCTGGCCGCCGGGATGTCGTACTCGGTGGCGTCGGTCTTCGTCTACTACCTGGCGAAGAACGACGTGATCAAACTGAACGGGCAGGCGCAGGGCATCCTCACCGTGCTGGTCTTCGGCGCCGGCACCGACTACGCGCTGCTGCTGATCGCCCGCTACCGCGAGGAGCTGCACCGGCACGAGCGCCCCTGGGACGCCATGAAGACCGCCTGGCGGGGCGCCGCCCCGGCGATCGTCGCCTCCGGCGCCACCGTCATCGTCAGCCTGCTCTGCCTGCTGCTGTCCAGCCTCAACTCCAACCGGGCGCTCGGCCCGGTCGCCGCGGTCGGCATCGCCGCCACCCTGGTCGTGATGCTCACCTTCCTGCCCGCGCTGCTGGTGCTCGGCGGACGGTGGGCCTTCTGGCCGCGTAAGCCCCGGGCGGACCAGGCCGACCCGCAGAGCGAGCACGGCATCTGGAGCCGGGTCGCCGGCTTCGTCGCCCGCCGGGCCCGGGTGGTCTGGCTGACCACCGCCGTGCTGCTCGCCCTGCTCACCATCGGGCTCACCCAGCTCGGCGTCACCACCCTGGGCCAGTCCGACCTGTTCACCAAGCGCACCGACTCGGTCGCCGGGCAGGAGGCGATCGCCCGGCACTTCCCGGCCGGCACCGGCAGTCCGGCGACGATCTTCACCCGGCAGGAGACCGCCCAGCAGGTCGCCCAGGTGGCCCAGGGCGTACGCGGGGTCGCCGCCGTCCGCCCGGTCACCGGCGGGCAGGCCGGCCCGCCGGACCCGAACGCGCCCCCCAAGGTGGTCGACGGGCGGGTCGAGCTGGAGGCCACCCTCGCCGACCCGCCGGACAGCGACGGCGCCGAGCGGGCCATCCGCGACCTCCGCGCGGCGGTGCACCGGGTGCCCGGCTCCGACTCCGTCGTCGGCGGCTTCACCGCGATCAACGTGGACACCTCCGACGCGTCCACCCGGGACCGCAACGTGATCATCCCGGTGGTCCTGGTGGTGATCGCGGTGATCCTGGCGCTGCTGCTGCGCGCGCTGCTCGCCCCGCTGCTGCTGATCGCGACCGTGGTGCTGTCGTTCCTCGCCACGCTCGGGCTCTGCGCGCTGATCTTTCGGTACCTCCTCGACTTCCCCGGCGTCGACCAGTCGTTCCCGCTCTTCGCGTTCGTCTTCCTGGTCGCCCTCGGCATCGACTACAACATCTTCCTGATGAGCCGGGTCCGCGAGGAGTCCGTCAAGCGGGGCACCCGGGCCGGCGTGCTCGCCGGTCTCGCCGTCACCGGCGGGGTGATCACCTCCGCCGGCGTCGTGCTCGCCGCGACCTTCTCCGCGCTGGCCGTCCTCCCGCTGGTGGTGCTGGTGGAACTGGGCGTGACGGTCGCGGTGGGCGTACTCCTGGACACCATCGTGGTCCGCTCGCTGCTGGTGCCCGCGCTGTCGTACGACATCGGGCCGAAGATCTGGTGGCCCAGCCGGCTGTCGCGCGGGGCCCGGAACGAGACGGAGGCCGGGCGTGCTCGCTGAGACGGACGTCGTCATCGTCGGCGGTGGCCTCGCCGGACTGGCCGCCGCCCGGCGGCTGCACCGCGCCGGCGTGCCGTGGCGGCTGCTGGAGGCCGGCGGCCGGCTCGGCGGCCGGGTCGCCACCGACCGGGTCGACGGCTACCTGCTCGACCGCGGTTTCCAGGTGCTCAACACCGCCTACCCGAGGCTGGGCACCCTGCTCGACCTGGCCACCCTGGACCTGGGCTGGTTCACCTCCGGCGTGCTGGTGCGCCGCGGTGACCGGCTGGACCGGCTGGTCAACCCGCTGCGTCAACCCACCGGCGCGCCCGGCACCGCGCTGGCCGGCGTGGGAACGCTGCTCGACCGGCTGCGCTTCGCCGCGCTCGCCACCGGCTGCGCGACCCTGCCCACGAGCCGCCTGCTGAGCGCCACCGAGACGACCAGCGAGGTGGCGCTGCGCCGCGCCGGGCTCTCCGACGCCATCATCGAGGAGCTGATCCGGCCGTTCCTCTCCGGGGTCCTCATCGACCGGGAGCTGGAGACCTCCAGCCACGTCCTGGCGATGATCCTGCGGTCCTTCGTGCGCGGCCGGATCGGCCTGCCCGCGCGGGGAATGGCCGCGCTGCCCCAGGCGATCGCCGACCCGCTCCCCGCCGACCTGATCGAGCTGGACACCCCGGTCGCCGAGGTCACGCCCGGCCGGGTCCGCACCCAGGCCGGTGACATCGGCTGCCGGGCCGTCGTGGTCGCCGTGGACCCGCCCGCGGCGGGCAGCCTGCTGCCCGGCCTGTCCCGAGTACGGATGCACAGCTACACCACCTACTACCACAGCACCGACGACGCGCCGCTGGACGAGCCGATCCTGCTGCTCGACGGGGACCGCCGGGAACTGGTCGCCAACACCGTGGTGATCAGCAAGGCCGCGCCGACGTACGCGCCGGCGGGGCGGCACCTGGTGGCCACCTCGGTGGTCGGGACGTCCGCGCCGCCGGAGCCGATGATCCGGGGTGAACTGGACCGGCTCTACGGGCGGTCGACCGCGGACTGGACCCACCTGACCACCGTCTCCGTCCCCGACGCGCTGCCCGCCGCGCCGCCGCCGCAGGGGCGGCTGCGCAAGCCCGTCGCGCTGGGGGAGGGGCTCTTCGTCTGCGGGGACCACCGGGACAGCCCGTCCATCCAGGGAGCGCTGGCCAGCGGCTGGCGGACCGCGGGGGCGGTGCTGGCGGAGCTGCGCGCGGTCGGCTGAGCGGAGGACATCCGGCCCGCTTGTCGGGGCACTTGCGGGCGGCTGCTGACTGTTATCCTCGCGTAGCCCATCGTGCCGGCCCGGCGGGTTCCTGCCGGTTCGGTGGTGGCCGGTGATCCGGCGGGCGGGTTACGATCCGGCGCGGTATCGGGGCGGTAGCTCAGCGGGTTAGAGCAGGGGACTCATAATCCCTCGGTCGCGGGTTCGAGTCCCGCCCGCCCCACCACGGAAACGCCCTGTTCAGGCGGGGTGCTGACGGCTCGGACGAACCGCGTCAAGATCGGGACCCACGCCGTCAGTCCGCACTGAGTCCGCAGCAGCACGAGCCGCCGCACGGTCGAGGCGGTCCGCCACCTGGTCCAGGTCGTCCTCGAACAGGTTCGCGTAGACGTCCAGCGTCATCGCCGCAGAGGCGTGCCCGAGCATCCGCTGCACCGCCTTCACGTTGGCGCCCTCGGCCACCGCCAGACTTGCCGCCGTGTGCCGCAGCTCGTGCGGAGTGAGGCCGGCAAGACCGATCGACTCCGCAGCGCGATCGAAGACCCGGCGGCGGAAGTTGTTGTTACGCAACACCTCGCCGGCCGGAGACGTGAACACCAACTCGTCACGGGCGCGGCCGGCGATCTGCGCGGCCATCGGCTCGACCAGGAACCGGTGGAGCGGCACCGACCGGCGTTGGTGCGTCTTCGGCGTGCCGAACACCGCCCGACCGTTGACCTCGGTCACCGACTCCGCCACGAGCAGCCGACGCTTCACCAGGTCCACACGCCGCACTCGTAGCGCCGCCAGCTCGCCCCAACGCAGCCCCGTTTAGGCGAGCACCCGAATGATCAGCCCGTGCGGCTCTGCCGCCGCCGCCAGCTCGCCCACCTGGACGTGCGTCAGGAACACCTTCTCGGCGCGTCCCACCCGTGGCAACCGGACACCTGCCGAGACGTTCCGAGCGAGCCGGCCGTCACGAACCGCCAGCGCCAGCAGCAACGAGAACACCCGATGTGCCTGCCGAACGGTGGACGGCGCAAGCCCGCCTGCGTCATCCGCCGCACCCACTCGCCAACGTCAGCATGCGTCACTGCCGACAGCGGGACGCGTTCCCACACCGGAAGCACCTGCATCCGAAGGAGGCTGGCGTACCGCTGGCGGATCGACGGCTTGAGCTGCACCTGAAAGGCAGCGAGAGCATCGGCAACGACCGACAACGCACCCCACTCGACAACACGGCGGTCATGGCAAGCGGCGCCAGACAGCACCGGACGACATCCGCTGGTGTCACGTGCCCGTTTTCGGGACGACGAGGTCGTCGATTCAAATCCGGCCACCCACACCAGAGGTACGACGAGTCGAGGCCCCTCGGCGGAGGGGCCTCGACTCGTTCATTCGCCGGGACGGGTGCTGGTCAGCAGGGCTTGATCTTGTAGATCGGAGTCCAGTTGTAGCTGGTGCTGGAACTGTAGGCCCCAGGCGTCGAGTAGACCAGGCCACCGCTGTAGTTGTAGAAGCGAGCGACCGTGCCGCGGGTCTGGTTGTTCCGCCACGAGCCGTAGCCGGACCACGGCATGTTGTATGTGCCGCAGTAGTACCAACTGAGCTCGTCGCCGGAAAATCCCGTATAGCGGGAGGCACAGAAATAGCCGTTGTACTGGTCCCACAAACAAGGGCTGCCTGCGGCGACGAGTTGCGGCGCGGAGATGAAGTCCCGCGGGTGCTCCTCGCCCGGCACGGTGACAAGCAGCACGCCGCCGGCAAACTCGATTCTGTTCAGAGCGGTCTGCGTCCCGCCGACCTTTCGGAGGTAGCCGTCCACCTTCGCCTGAAGGGCTGACGTCTGCTCCCCGGAGAGCTTGCTGGCACGGGCCTGCTGGGCGAACGGACGGTCCTGCGCGACATCGCCCGGCGCGGCCTGCGCCGGAGCACCCCCGACCAGAACGGCGGCGAGCGCAATGGCGGCAGCGGTCAGTAGCTTTTGAATTCGCAACCGAATCTCCCCCGTGTTGTCCGGCCTGCGGCCGAGGTCGCAGAGCGACGGATCCATGCATTGCCGGGCACATTAACAGATGTTCATCGGTCGGGTGGCCCCTACAAGACCGCCCGCCCCTGCCAGCCCAACGCTGGCAGGGCTTGGAGCCGGTGGACGGCGTCCAGTTCCGTGACCACGCGGAGGCTTGGCAGCGCTCCCAGGAGATGTTCAAGGACAACCAAGAACTGCTCGCCCAGTGTCACCCGCGACAGCCCGGCCCCCAGGTCGTCGCCGTCCCACCGCACGAAGTCCCCGCCCAGCGGGTTGCCCGACACCAGCACCGTCCAGCGGCCCCGTTGGCGTTCGCCGCCCATCTTGACCATGGCGACCAGGCCACGGTCACCGAGCTGGACCAGCAACTCCGTCAGGCACCCCGTGCCAGACACGGCCACGCAGCGATTTAGCCGGATGGCCGCGCGCCTCGGCATCGCCACGAATTTGCACGCTCTGCGGCACTACTCGGCAACCGAGCTAATTGCAGTGGGGGTGGACGTCCGGACGGTTGCTGGTCGACTCGGCCATGGGAGAGGCGGCGCCACGATGCTGAGGGTGTATGCAGCGTGGTTGTCAGAATCGGATCAACGTGCCGCCGCCACCCTTGCGGCGCGGATGCCCTTCGGCCGAGTAGGGGCGCCGACGCAGCCAAGTGAAGGTTCTCGGAGGGGGCTGCAATCTATATGATGATCTGGTGCCCTCCAGGATAGAAAATTTAGACCAGATAGCTGCTCGTGCTGAAGCGGCTTCGATGAAATTCGAACGCCATACGACAGAAGAAGAGGATGAGTTCGGTAAGGCCTACGAGGATCCCTTCATTTTGCTCGAAATTCCCAACGGGCGCGACAAGCGAATGGTCACGGTTGGTGGCGACCATGCAGAAACGTTCTTGGCGTCCGGTTTTGATTCTTGGGTATTCTTGGGCGATTGGGCGGCCGTATACGAACGTGCCACTGGCAAGATTGAGGCGTTGATCGATGAGTTCAGCTCGGGTCAACTTCTGAGATCTTTAAGCTCGGCAATTGTGCGCATACATCGAGCGCGCTGCCGCGCAGAGGAGGCCGGCTGCCTTTCGCCGGAGTTGGCAGCCGCTTCCCCTGAGCCGAATGCTTTAAGGCTGATTAGTGCGAGTACCGCACCCTCGGTCCGTGCCGAGATATCTCCCGCCACAGCCCCCTTAGCGATGGCGGAGCGAGGTGCTGGCCGACTCGGGAACTCCCTGAGCCTGAAGCTGACAGTCGACCCAGGAATGCGGCACGATGACGCACTCAACCTATTGACGCGGCTCGCCTCAGCAATCTTCTTCGATCTGGACCTTTTGTACGATTGCTCCGCAAGGCTCGCTCTTCATCTAGTGAGAGATGTTCGAATACGGCCAAGGGGTGACGCCAGGAAACGTTATGAGAGGGTGGCGTATATTCCGCGCAACGCCTATGCGCCCGAGGCTCTTTCGCTTTATTCTTATGCGCGGTCCATAAGGGAAATGCCTCTGATGGTCTATCTGGCCTACTATCAGTCCATGGAGTTTTTCTTTCCTGCTCATCTGCATGCCGCCACTGTGAAGCGAATTAAGCAAAGACTGCGTGATCCTGGCTTCGACTTCGGAAGTGATAGTGAGGTAGCTAGCCTGATGCGGTTGGCGCAAGCTGCCGGCAAGGGCTTCACGTCAGAAGAGGAGCAACTCAAGATCCTCATTGGGAATTGCGTTGACAACTCCATGATTGCCGACTATGTGCGCGAAGACCCGGATCGTGAGAAGTTCCTTGCGAATGCTAAGCAGCTTGTAGGGGTTCCGCCATTAGTGTTGAGTGACAAAGGTTTTCCTGTCTCCGATCAAGTTGCCAAGCGAATTTATGCGATTAGGTGTCGAATTGTGCACGCAAAGGAGGACGGCGGTCCGCGAGGCATTGAGTTGCTGTTGCCTAACAGTCCCGAGGCTCGCAAATTAAGCGTGGATACGGGTCTGATCCGGTTCCTGGCGCAGCGGATCATCCTCGCTAACTCCTCACAGGCTGCTTGGTAGGAGCGATATCATATGGTAATGGAGCTCGCAGTTGCTGCTGCCGCGACGGCGCATGCCCTCCTGTTGGAGTCGTTGCCCAGGAGGTGGCGTCACGTTGAAGCCGTAGCGAACAAGGCTCTGCGGATATCGGCTGTCCTGCCTGGACGTGAGCGATCTGTGCTCATTGCGGCGGCGCAGAATTCAGCATCATCGGGTCCGGTGATAAGGCGGTAGCCGAGCGGCTCAGGAAGGTCTGACACCGTCGTATTGTTCCCGCCCGGCTGTGCCCGGGCCGAGTCCCGGCTGCCACTCCGTCTTGGTCGGCCGCACGACCAGCGGCAGATCCGGATACCCGCTCAAAGGCCAAAGGACGCTCGGCAGGCGTCCATGCCGTCAACCGTCACGGCGGGCCGCTTCTGCTGGCGCCAGCTATGCAGAGTCAGACGCAAACGGTCGGAGACCACCGCTTCACCGCCGCGCGCGTCGACGGAGATGCCGTCGTGCTCGTAGCCGAGTTTGCGGGAGACGCCCTGAGAGGAATGGTTGTCCTGAAACACCTCGGTCAGCGCAGCGGTGGCACCGAGATGATCGAAGGCAAGGGTGAGTAGTCCGACCCTCGCTTCGGTTCCGTACCCCTTGCCTTGGTGCTCCACGCCGAGCCAGGACGACGTCGTCACCTGCCGAACCACCGGGAAGTCGTGTGCGCGAAGTGTGACCACGCCGATCGGGTGTCCCGCGCGGAAGACGCCCATCCCCAGTCGCCACGCTGCCACGTCCCACGAGGCAAGCTGGTGCCAGTGTCCCTGTAGGACGAACCGCGCCCGGTCGGCACGGGTGCCGTCGGTCCACGGGGTGAGGAATGGCCGCTCGCCGGGTGGATGCACGCCCTCACCTGCGAGGTCGGCGAGTTCAGCGAGCTCCTCCTCGCGTGGTAGGCGCAGCTGCAGGTGCGGTGTGGCGATGGTCAGCCCATATTGAGGCCACAGATCAGCGAGCATGTGCCACATCTTGTCGACCAGGATCTGCCTGCGCTACCGACATACACCGGCCCCACTGATCTCGGCACGATCGCACGCCCGTGCGTCGCTGGAGGTCCCTCAGATGGTGATCCACACGGATCGCGGCAGCTGCGGGCGTTCGCAAGCTCAACCACGGCCGGCATACAGGTACACCGTGACCGAGCCAGGTACGCCGAGGTCGACCGGGAGAGAGCGACGTGTGCCGTCGGTCGTAGGTTGCTCCTCGTCGATGCCGGATACGGTCTTGGCGGTCTCGGGCTTCCGCAGGTTGCCACCGCCGACGTTGTGCTTCGCGGTGACTGCTCGAAGTCCGGGAGTGAGGGGCGCGGTGACCGCCGCCGACGCGATGAAGGAGTCGAGTTCGTTGCGAGGCAGGCGGATCTTTGCCGAGAGCCGCGTTTCCAGGCCGTTGCTGTAGGCGGCGGACAGCATCACGGCACCCGGTGGAAGGGTTACGTGGGCGACGGCCTCAACCTGGGACGCGCTGGCGACCTCCGGCGCGGACTGCAGGTCCGAGCCACCGAAGTGCTCGCCCAGTCCAACCACCGCACACGTGACGAGTGACAGGGTCAGACTGATGCACGCGAGTACGACTGCAATTGGCCCGACCAGGCTCCCGCGCTTCGGTGAGACGGTCTCGATCATGGGCAGACATTACCTCCGCACGCAAGCACCCCGAACAAGTCACTTGGCGCAGCTCCTTGGTGCTCTGTGCGCGAATTCCCGCTGCTGAATCCGCATGCGCCCAGGTCGGCGGGACGGGCATTTGATCTCGTAATCCTCGGTTGCGGGGTTCGAGTCCCGCCCGCTGCGGACGATTCCACGATCCCGGGTGCCGACGGCCCCGCCCACCCGACGCTCGCGGTTTCCACCGGTACTCGCCCAACGTGCTCGAACTCGCCGGGATGGAGAGCTTCGAACGGCTGTAGCCCGAGGAAGAAGTACGGCTCAGCCGACCGGCGAGCACCAGCTGGCAGACATGGCGATGATGCTGGCGGCAACCGCGTCCGGTGCTACCAGCTGGTGCAGATGATGGCCGGGGACGTGGTCGACGTCCCAGCCACGTTCCCGCGCGTCCTGCGCCGCCTGGTCGTATGGCGGGCCGAACAGCAGATACCCGCACGGCGCGGTGTCCCAGCCGTCCGGCACCGGCACCTGTTCCTCGTAGTAGCGCAGGGGCAGCCTGGGCTGCTCGGCCGAAACGCCCCGCCGGGTCTGCGGATCCGGAAACATCGGCGCGACGTCGGACTCGTCCCACCACTGCGTCCATGGCGGTAGCCGGCCACCGGTCACCTTCGGCCGCAGAAAGTCGAGCAGCTCGGGCGGCGCGACCGGCGTCGGTCCGGTGCGGGCGGGCAACGCCGCGTCCACGAACAGGCAGCCGGCTACCCGTGGCCGGACAGCCTCGGCGATGACCGGGACGAAGAGCCCGGCATTACTGTGCGCCACCAGTACGACCGGTTGGCTCGGCGGCAGCTGGCCGATGGCCCTGCCGACGGCCTCCGCGACGAACGGCCAGAACGGCGGACCCGCGTCCGCCACGCCGAGCAGCGAGGGCACCACCGCCGTGGCGCCGGCAGCCTTCAGCCTCGCCTCCACCGGCGCCCAGGTCAGCGGCCCCGCCGACGGGCTGTGCACAAGAACGAACGCGGCATCCATCGGTTCACCTTCCATGACATCCGCCGCCCACCGCCATCCGCTCTGCCGACAGCAGACACCGCAGGCTCACGCATCACCGCCCAGTGACAGCCGTTGGCTTGGCTGTCAGCCGAGCCAACTCCATCGCGTCGGGTCGACGTGGCATGGCGCTCACCGGCGCGGATCCGCGCCATGAGCGCCGACCACGCGGGTGAGGCGGTCCGCCAGCGCCCTCAGCTCGTCCACCAGCTCGGGCGGTTCGAGGACGGTGAAGTCCGGCCCGAGGCCCGCCAGTCGCACAGCGAGGTAGGTCAGCGAATCCGCCCCCGTGGTCAGCAGGCAGCTGCCGTCGTCGACGGCTTCGACGACTCCGGCGGTGGCGGGAATCCGCGCGCCGACGACGTGCGCTGGTGCGTGTACCCGGATGCGGGCCTGGAACCGGTAGGGCGCCGTCGTGATCGCACCGGCCACGAACGCCGCCGCGTCCGGCGGGTCGTGGGGTGTGAAGCGGGGCCCGCTGGTGAGCGGTCCACTGATGCGGTCCACGCGGAACGTACGCCAGTCGTCTCGTTCCCGGTCGCGGGCGACCAGATACCAGCGCCGACCGGTGTGGACCAGCCGGTGCGGCTCCACCGTGCGTGCGCTGACACTGCCGTCGTGCCGCTGGTAGGCGAAGCCCAACCGTTGCTGGCTCTGGCAGGCCTCGGCGAGCGCGACGAGGACATCCGGGTCGACCGTGGCCGCCTGCGATTCCAGCGGGACGGTGGCCAGCTTCAGGGCCGCGGTGCGGGTACGCAGCCGGGCCGGAAGTATCCGTTCGAGCTTTGCCAGTGCGCGCAGTGCGGTCTCGGCGATCCCGGTCGCCGTGGAGCTCGTCGCGGTACGCAGGCTGAGGGCGACCGCGACCGCTTCCTCGTCGTCGAGCAACAGCGGTGGCAGCGTCGTCCCGGCGCCGAACCGGTAGCCACCCGCGACCCCGGGCGCCGCGTGGACGGGATAGCCGAGCTCACGAAGCTTGGCCACGTCGCGGCGCAGCGTCCGCACGGTGACACCGAGGCGACCGGCCAGCTCCGGCCCGGTCCACTCCGGCCGTGACGGCAGCAGGGACAGCAGCCGTAGGAGGCGGGCGGAGGCGTCGAGCACGTTGCCAGTGTTCCACCGAACGAGGACCTAAAGTGTCCGCAATTACGGCTAGCGTTGCGCACGAAGCGGCACATCGAGAGGAGATGGCGGCGATGGCGTACGAGTTTCAGGTGACGGTGGGCTGCGCGGATCCGCACACGCTGGCGGACTGGTGGGCCGAGACGCTGGGCTGGCAGGTCGAGCCCTCGGACGAGGCGTTCATCCGCCGGATGATCAGCGCCGGGTACGCCACGGAGAGCGACACGAAGCTGCACGACGGCGTACTCGTCTGGAAGGAGGGGGCGGCGATCGCCCACCCGGAGGGTCTGCAGCGCGCGCCGAGGATGCTGTTCCAGCTGGTCCCCGAGCCGAAGACGGTGAAGAACCGGATGCACCTGGACGTGCGTATCGGCACCGACGACGTGGAGCCGACAGTGGCGGGCCTGGTCGCGCGCGGGGCCACGTTCCTGCACAACGGCCGGCAGGGCCCGCACACCTGGGTCACGCTCGCCGACCCCGAGGGCAACGAGTTCTGCGTGTCGCAGTCCGCGTGAGGAGGCGGCCCGCCGAGTCAGGGCCACGATTCAGCGGGCGGGCTCGAAGACCGCGCGTACGCAACCGTCGGTCCTGTTCTTGAACATGTGGTAGCCGCGGGGAGCGTCGTCGAGTGACATGGTGTGCGTCGCGAGGTGTTCGGTGACCAGCTCGCCGCGGGCCATCCGTTCGAGCAGCATCGGGATGTAGCGGTGTCCGTGCTGTTGGGCGCCGCGCACGGTCAACCCCTTGTTCGTCAGCGCGCCGACCGGGAACTTGTCCATCGGCCCCGCGTACCCGCCCAACAGGAAGACGCTGCCGCCCTTGCGGCAGTGGTGGACCGCCTCCCGAGCGGCGATCGGCCGGTCGGATGCCCGGCGCAGCCGCTGCTTGAGCTGGTCGTACCAGTACCGCGGGCCGGTGCTGTGCGACTCCATCCCGACCGCCTCGATGCACACGTCCGGGCCGCGCCCGCCGCTACGTTCCCGCAGCTCGCCACCGATGTCCTGGGTCCGGTAGTTCAGTGTCTCGACGCCCACGTACGTCGCGGCCATCCGCAGCCGATCGTCGAGCTGGTCGATGATGACGACCCGTTCGGCACCCAGCAGGACGGCCGCGCGGGCCGCCAGCTGACCCACCCCGCCCGCGCCCCACACCGCGACCACGTCGCCCGGCCGCACGCCGGCGAGGTCCGCTCCCATCCAGCCGGCGGGGGCGGCGTCGGAGGCGAACAGGGCGCGCTCGTCGCTCACCCCTTCCGGCACGGTGAAGGCGCCCTGGTCGGCGTAGGGGACCCGGATGTACTCGGCGTGGCTGCCGGCGAAGCCGCCCAGCGCGTGGGAGTAGCCGTAGCAGCCGGCGGGCGCGAAGCCCCAGGCTGCCTCGGTGATCGCCGGGTTGGTGTTGCCGTTGTCGCACAGGGAGAACTGTTCCTGCCGGCAGTACCAGCAGCGGCCGCAGGAGACGAACGAGCAGACCACCACCCGGTCGCCCACCCTGTGCCTGCGTACCCGCGGACCGACCTCGACCACCTCGCCCAGGAACTCGTGGCCGAGGACGTCACCGCGCTCCAGGAACGGGATGTGGCCGCCGAGGAGATGCAGATCGGCGCCGCAGGTGACGGTCTTGCGTACCCGGACGATCATGTCCTGCTCGTTGCGCAGCTGCGGCTCCGGCACCTGGGTCACCGCAAGCTCGTTCGCGCCCTGCCACACCAGTGCCTTCATCCCCGCCCCACGGCGCTTCCGAATGTCTCAGGAACGGCGCCCAAGGAAACGGCACCAACACGGGCGGATTCTCCTATATCGCTCAGCGGTGCCACCGCTGATTCCGACACTTCGCCCGTACGCCCGCTCGTCCAGGGAGCGCGAAGCCACCGACGTGGCCCGTATGGTGTGCGCATGGCGGACCAGGTCTGGGCCGACGGCGCGGCCTACGAGGCGTACGTCGGTCGGTGGAGCCGTCAGGTGGCGGACGCCTTCGTGCGCTGGCTGGACCAGCCGCCCGGGCGGCGCTGGCTCGACGTGGGCTGCGGCACCGGGGCGCTGACCTCGACCGTGCTCGGCCTCGCCGACCCGCGCACCGTCACCGGCGTCGACACCTCCACCGGGTTCGTCGCGCACGCCCGCCACCGGATCGCCGACCCGCGCGTCACCTTCGAGGTCGGTGACGCCCGCGAGCTGCCCCTGGCCCACCACGACGTCGACGTCGTCGTCAGTGGACTGGCGCTCAACTTCGTCCCCGAGCCGCCCCGCGCCGTCGCCGAGTTCGCCCGGGTCCTCCGGCCGGGAGGCGTCGCCGCCGCGTACGTCTGGGACTACGCCGAGGGCATGGCCATGATGCGCCACTTCTGGGATGCGGCCGTGCTGTGCGACCCCGCCGCGGTGGAACGGGACGAGGCCCGGCGGTACGCGATGTGCCGGCCGGAGCCGCTGCGGGCGCTCTGGGCGGGAGCCGGGCTGCGGGACGTGACGGTACGCCCCGTCGACGTGCCCACCGTCTTCGCCGACTTCGACGACTTCTGGACCCCGTTCCTCGGTGGGCAGGGCTCCGCGCCCGGCTACGTCGCCTCGCTCGCCGAGCCGGACCGGGAGGCCCTGCGCGAGCTGCTGCGCACCCGGGTACCGACCGGTGCCGACGGGACGATCCGGCTCACCGCCCGCGCCTGGGCGATCCGGGGCGCCCCAGCGGTCTGACGCCGCGGCCGACCGTGAGTAGGGATGCTCATCCGCGCCGCCGCCCGCGCCGGAAGGATCGGACCGTGAACAAGACGACGCGTGCTCTCCTCGCCGGGCTGCTCCTCGCCCTGGCGACCGTCGCCACCTGGTGGGCCTGGCTGGGCTGGGACACCGGCTACACCACCGACCCGGAGACCGGCGCGACCAGCGGGCCGTACCAGCCGTGGCAGGTGGTCGGCTGCGTGCTCACCCTGGCCGTGGTCGCCGCCGTGGCGGGCTGGTGGCTGCGACCGTGGCTGGTCGTCCCGGTGATGACCCTCGCCTTCACCGCGGCCTGGGCGGTGCGTGCGGCGTCGACCGACGACAGCGGGCTGTGGGCGGTCGGGGCGGTGCTGGTGCTGGTCGGGACGGGGGTCGGCGTGACGGTGGTGAGCGGGGGAGCGCACCTGCTGCGTCGACGCAGGCGCTGAGCCTGTCGCCAGGCCACCCGGGCACGGCACCGCGAAGAGCGCCATCACCTGCTCGGACATCGTCTCCGACAAATACCCGACTGGACGCGCGAGCCTCCCCAGGGCACTGTTTATGCAGGTGAGAGGGCTGCGGGTGGCGGGCCACATCCCATTCCTCCGGCCCGGCGGGCGACCTGACGGTCCCCGCCGACGCCGCCATCGCCGCGCCCGGCCGGAGTCGACCGTGGCGGACACGGCCCTGCCGGTCCGACCGCGTACCCGGCCCCGTCGGGTCGGGTCGTGCCGCCCCGGGCGCCAGGGCGCGGTGCGGTTCCGTCAGGACAAGGACGTCACCACCTCCGGCCGGCGCGCCGGCGGCCCCTTCCGCTGATCGCGGCGGCCCGCGTGCTACGACCGGGCGAGCAAGAGAGGAGGGGGCGGACATGGCCGCTCCCACCGTCAGCGCAAGCCTGAACGCATCCACCTACTCGCCGGGCGATCAGATGACCCTCACGGTCACCTACGGCGACCCGGACACGAAGCCCGTCACGGTCACCATCGTGGTGACCGACTCGCAGGGCAACAGCAGCGCCCCGGTCAAGGTCACCGCGGTGATCGACCCGCTGACCCTGACCGTCACCGACGACTCCGGTCGTACCTGGACGAAGGTCTCGGACACCGGCGGGGTGGCCGTGTACCGGGCGGTGGCGTGATGCCCCGCGTCACCGTGACGGTCCGCGACAACGGCGGGCGCACCGCCATCGCGACCGCCGACTACACGATCGCCCCGCCGGTGCTGGGCGGCTACTACCTCTCCGGGAACGCCGATCCGACGGCCGACATGACGGGCGGCAACTTCCGCTCGCTCACCCAGTACCGCAGCCTCGCCGACGGGTACACCTTTCCCGGGTACAACAAGGGGTGGCTGCTCACCCTGGGGCAGAACGGCATCAAGATCAACATGGTGCTGGAGCTGAAGCACTACGGCAACGCCAACACCGGGGCGCAGACGTTCACGGTCGACGGGGTGAGCTACACCGTGCCCGCCCCGGCGATGACCATCCAGCAGCGGCCGGGCACCACCTGGCCGAAGGCGTACGGGTACGGGCAGGTGCTGGCCGGCCAGTGCGACGGGCTCTTCGCCCGGGCACTGTCCCAGTACCGCGCGATGGGCTTCGCGGTGACCATCCAGCTCGCCTCCGAGCTGGACACCGACCACGAGTTCGGCACCACCGAGTCGGGGGTGTCGTACAACTGGGCGGACTCGGACGCCCGGGCGGTGCAGGCGATGACGTACATCGTGAACTGGTTCCGGGCCCGGGCGCTGCCGGCCGGCACCACCTTCTCGGTGGGATCGGGCGGCTTCGACCGGGCGTGCTTCCAGCGCACCCACCCGGAGTCGTTGATGTCCCGGCTGGACTTCCTCCAGTGGAACGTCTACGCCACCGATCCCAGCCACACGGCGCTCGGCCGGTTCCGCCGCACGAAGGACTGGGCGGTGGCCGACCTCGGCCCGGTGGCGCTCTCCCGGCCGGTGATCATCGCCGAGTGGGGGGTGCGGGTGGCCGAGTTCCCCGACCAGGCCGCCTGGATCGCGACCGTCCCGTCGGCCATCGCCCAGCTCAACGCCGAGCGGGGCCCGCGGATCGTCCGGACCAACTACTTCAACTCGGGTTGGGGCACCCTGTCGCCGAAGGCGACCGGGCTGGCGGCGCTGCGTTCGGCGTACGCCACCAAGCCGTACGTGTGACGGGGCCGGTGGCGTCGGGGCCGGCCCCGACGCCACCGCGCGGTGGAATTCGCTGGACGCCCCCGCCGGGCGGTGCCAGCCTGGCGACAACGCGGTCACCGACGACGGGAGCAGGAACGATGCGCCGACTCGACAACTTCCCGCCCATCCGGACGCGAGTTATCGAGGACCCGTCAACCCATGCAGACCGTCAACATCGGCATCCTGGCGCACGTCGACGCCGGTAAGACCAGCCTAACCGAGCGCCTGCTCTTCGACACCGGCGTCATCGACCGCCTCGGCAGCGTCGACGCCGGCACCACCCGTACCGACACCGACGAGATCGAACGCCGGCGCGGCATCACCATCCGCTCCGCGGTGGCCGGCTTCACCGTCGGCCGGCGCCGGGTCAACCTGATCGACACCCCCGGCCACGCGGACTTCGTCGCCGAGGTCGAGCGGGCGCTCGGCGTGCTCGACGGCGCCGTCCTGGTGCTCTCCGCGGTCGAGGGCGTGCAACCGCACAGCCGCCTGCTGATGCGCACCCTCACCGCCCTTCGGCTGCCCACGCTGCTCTTCATCAACAAGATCGACCGGGCCGGCGCCCGGGTCGACGACCTGCTCGCCGACGTCGCCCGGCTGCTCACCCCGGCGGCCATGCCGATGGGCACGGTCCGCGCGCCCGGCACGGCCGAGGCCACCTTCATCGGGTACGACCACCGCGCCCCCGAGGCCGTCACGCGCTGGGCCACCACCCTCGCCGACCACGACGACCGGCTGCTCGCCGCGCTCGTCGAGGAGCGTACCCCCGGGCGCCGGCAGGTCCGCGCCGTGCTGCGCGACCGGACCGCCGCCGGGGTGGTGCACCCGCTCTGGTTCGGCTCGGCGCTCACCGGCGCGGGCGTCCCCGAGCTGCTGGCCGGGATCGCCCACCTGCTGCCGCCGTCCCCGCCGGCCGAGCCGGCGCTGCGGGCCCGGGTCTTCGCCGTGGAACGCGACCCCGGCGGGGAGAAGGTCGCGCACGTCCGCTCGTACGGCGGGGAGCTGCGCCGCCGGCGGCGGGTGAGCGTGTACCGGCGGGAGCCGGACGGCCGGGTGACCCGGCACCGGGGACAGGTCACCGCGCTGGACGTGGCGGGCGACCCGACCGCCGACCGGCTCACCGCCGGGCGGATCGCCCGGCTGCGCGGTCTGCCGGAAGCCCGGATCGGCGACCAGCTCGGCACCGCCGACGGGCTCGAGAACCGCCAGCACTTCCCGCCGCCCAGCCTGGAGACGGTGGTCCGGCCGGCCCGGCCCGACCAGGCCGCCGCCCTGCACGCCGCACTGCTCACCCTGGCCGACGCCGACCCGCTGATCCGGACCCGGGTGACGCCGGACGGGGAGAGCGCGGTGCTGCTCTACGGGGAGGTGCAGCGGGAGGTGCTCGCCGCGACCCTGGCCGAGCGGTACGGCGTCGAGGCGCGCTTCGCCCCGAGCCGGCTGATCCACCTGGAACGGCCGGTCGGCGTCGGTACTGCCGAGGAGATCATCGGCAACGGCTTCCTGGCCACCGTCGGGCTGCGCGTCGAACCGGGGCGGGGCGTGCGCTACCGGCTGGCCGTCGAGCGCGGCTCGCTGCTGCCCGCCTTCCACGTCGCGATCGAGGTGGCCGTGCACACCGCGCTGGAGCAGGGCGTGCACGGCTGGCCGGTCACCGACGTCACGGTCACCCTGATCCGCAGCGGCTACTGGGCGCCGGTGAGCAGCGCCGGCGACTTCCGTGCCCTCACCCCGTACGTGCTGGCCCAGGCGCTGGCCCGGGCCGGCACCCGGGTGCACGAGCCGTGCCACCGGTTCGAGGTGGAGGTGCCGCAGGATCGGCTGGGCGCGGTGACCGGACAGCTGGCCGGGCTGGCGGCGCGCATCGACGGCACCCTGCCCGGCCGGGGAAGCTGGCGGGTCACCGGCGAGCTGCCGGCCCGGCTGGTTCCCGAGGCGCGGCGCCGGCTGCCCGACCTCTCCGGCGGGGAGGGGCTGTGGTGGTCCGAGCCGTACGGGGACCGGCCGGTGGCGGGGGAGCCGCCCCGCCGGGCGCGCGGCGACGGCAACCCGTACGACCGGGTCGAGTACACCCGCTTCCTGGCCCGGCGGGACCTGGGTACGCCGGGGCCGCCCGGGCCACTACCCTCGCCGGGGTGATCCGGAAAAACGAGGAGACGGCGTGAGCGGGATGCGGTGGGGCGTGGTGCTGCCCCAGGGCTGGCGGTCGGACCTCACCCACCTCGCCGACCCGGTCGCGCAGTTCGAGGCGATGGTCGGGGTGGCCCGGGAGGCCGACGAGCTGGGCGCCGACTCGGTCTGGCTCTACGACCACGTGCAGGCCGTCTCGGGTGAGCCGGAGACCACCTTCGAGTGCTGGACCAGCCTTGCCGCGATCGCCCGGGAGACCCGCCGGGTCCGGCTCGGGCAGATCGTCACCTGCAACAGCCTGCGCAACCCGGCGCTGCTGGCCAAGATGGCGTCCACCCTGGACGTGGCCAGCGGCGGCCGGGCCTTCCTCGGCCTGGGCGCCGGCTGGGACCAGCGCGAGTACGACGCCTACGGCTACGAGCAGCCGTACCCGTCGACGGGGGAGCGGCTGGGCCGGCTGGACGACGCCGCCCGGGTGGTCTCCACCATGCTGCGCCAGCCGGTCTCCACCGTCGAGGGCCGGTACCACTCGGTGCGCGACGCGCAGAACGTGCCGGTCGGGGTGCAGCGCCCGTACGTTCCGTTGCTGGTCGGCGGGGCGGGCGAGAAGCGCACCCTGCGCACGGTGGCCCGCTACGCCGACGCCTGCAACCTGACCGACCACACGGACCCGGCCTTCTACCGGCAGAAGCTGGACGTGCTGGCCGGGCACTGCGCCGACGTCGGCCGCGACTACGACCGCATCCTGAAGACCGCCTCGCTGTCGGTCTTCACCGGCGCGACCGAGGCCGAGGTGACCGGCCGGCTCACCCCGCACCTGCGCGGGCGGGAGCGGGTCGAGGTGGCCGCCGGCAGCGCGGTCGGCACCCCGGAGCGGCTCGTCGAGATCTTCCTCGGCCTGCGGGACGCGGGCATCGAGTACCTGATGCTCTACTTCCACGAGCCGACCGACCCGGAGCCGATCCGGCTCTTTGCCCGCGAGGTGGCCCCGCACCTGGCCTGATCCGTCAGTCGCAGCCCCGGCCACGGGTCCCGGGGCCGACTCCGTCAGCCCAGCGCGGCGAGCTCCCCGGCGGCGGTGCGCAGGGCCTCGGTCAGCTCTGCGGCGGTGGGGACGCCGGCCGGGTCGACCAGCGACTGGGCGGCCAGGCCGCCGAGCATGGCCTGGTAGAACGCGCCGAGGGCCAGTGCCTTCGCCTCGTCGGCCGCCGGGTCGAGCCGGTGGAAGATGGCGGCCAGCCCGAGCCGAGCCCGCCGGTTGGCGGCCGCGAAGGCCTCCCGTAGCTCGGGGGAGCGGTCCATCGCGCCGATCAGTTCGAACTGGACGGCCCAGAGCGGCCGTAGCCGGGTGAAGGACTCGATGACCCGGGCCCAGATCGCCTCGAAGCGCTCGGCGCCGGTGGCGTCCGCCCCGGCCCCTGCGGCGAGGAGTCTTTCCAGCTCCGCGCCCCACTCCTCCATCGCGTCGAAGAGCACCTGGTCGAGCAGCTGCCGGGTGGTGCCGAAGTGGTAGCCGATCGCGGCGAGGCTGGTGCCCGCGGCGGAGGCGACGTCCCGCGCGGTGGTGGCGGCGTAGCCCTTCTCCTCCAGGCAGCGCCGGGCGCCGGCCAGCAGGTCCTCACGGTTTCCCATGCCGCCCAGCCTAGCCGAATGCTGGCACAAACGTGTTGCACATATGTGCGACACGTTTGTACAGTGGCGGCCATGACTGACGTCCTCATCTCCGGTGGTGGCATCGCCGGCTCCGCGCTCGCCTGGTGGCTGCGCCGTCACGGCTTCCGACCGACCGTCGTCGAGCGCGCCCCGGCACCGCGCGACGGTGGCTACAAGGTGGACGTACGGGGCGCGGCGCTGACCGTCCTCGACCGGATGGGACTGGCCGGGCGGCTCCGCCGGCACGACGCCGGAATGCGGCTGGCCCGCTTCCTGGACGACCGGGGCCGTGAGCTGGCCACCATGGACGCTGCGCTGTTCGGCGGCCGTGAGGGCGACGACCTCGAGATCATGCGCGGTGACCTGGTCCGGATCCTGACCGCCGCCACCGACGGCGTGGAACACCGCTACGACGACTCGGTCACCGGGCTCACCGAAACCCCCGGCGGCGTGGACGTCACCTTCCGGCGCGCCGCACCCCGCCGGTTCGACCTGGTCGTCGGCGCGGACGGGCTGCACTCGACGGTGCGTCGGCTCGCCTTCGGGCCCGAGGCGTCCTACCTGCGCCCGCTCGGGCACCACATCGCCGTCTGCACCGTGCCGGCCCACTTCGGCGCCGACCGCACCGAGTTGATGCACGTGACGCCGGGCCGTACGGTCGGCGTCTACCGCACGGCCGGCGCCCCCGCCGCCCGGGCGCTCTTCCTGTTCCGCTCACCCGCCGGCGACCACGACCACCGGGATGCCGCCGCCGGGCGGGCGCTGCTCGCCGGGGCCTTCGCCGGGCAGGGCTGGCAGGTGCCGCGCCTGCTGGACGCCGCGGCGGACGCCCCCGACCTCTATCTCGACGCGATCACCCAGGTGCGGATGGACCGCTGGTCCACCGGCCGGATCGCCCTGGTCGGCGACGCCGGGTACGGGCCGTCGCCGGCCTCGGGGCAGGGCACCAGCCTCGCCCTGGTCGGCGCGTACGTGCTGGCCGCCGAGCTGGCCCGGGCGGCGGGCGACCCGGCCGCCGGGCTCGCCGGGTACGAACGCCGGATGCGCCCGTTCGTGGCCGCGAACCAGGGGCTCGCCGACCGTAACCTCAAGGGCATGGTGCTCGGCTCGGCCACGCAGATCCGCTTCCAGCTGCTGATGCTGCGGCTGATGCCGCACCTGCCCGGCCGGGACGCGATGGTCCGGCGGGTGACCGCGCCGATCCGCCGGGCGGCGAACGCGATCACCCTGCCGGACGCCCCGGCCGCCGAGCGTCGCTGAGCGGGTCAGGCGTGGCCCAGCCGCTCGGCGTACCCGGCGCGCAGGTCGTCCCAGCCGAAGTTCTTCGCCTCCGCGCCGCGGATCGGCCCGACCGGGTCGCCGTCGAGCAGGTGGCCGGCCACGTCGAGGCAGAGGTGCCAGCCCGCCGCCACCATCGGGGCGAGCCCCGGCTCGTCGACCGTGTGCCGCAGGGCGAGCCGGGTGCCACCGGCCATCGGGGTCAGCTCCCAGCGGAGCAGCCCGTCGCCCCAGGTGTACTCCAGCAGCGTCGGCCGCTCGGCGCGGAGCACCCGGGACGGCTGGTCGGTGACCTCGTCACCGTTGACCGTGCTGAGCGTGGCGTCGCCGACCGTGCCCAGGTCGCGGCTGGCGAGGAAGGGCGCCCACTCGGCGAGCCGGGCCGGGTCGGTCAGCGCCGCCCACACCCGGTCCGGTTCGTGCCGCAGCTCGCGGAGGAAGACCAGGGTGGAGCGGCCGTGGTCGGCCGGCTCCCGGGCGACGTCGGCGAGCGGGCCGGGGCGGAACGAGTCGCGGTCCATCGTCACTCCTGACTGTCGAGATGGCGTTCGAGGGCGTCGAGGTGGGCCGCCCACATCCGGCGGTACGGCGCCAGCCAGCCGTCCACGGCCTGGAACGGGCCGACGTCGATGCGGTAGATGCGCTGTTGGGCCGCCGTCCGGCAGGTGACGAAGCCGGCCTCGCGGAGCACCTTGAGGTGCTTGGAGACGGCCGGCTGGCTCATGCCCAGCGCGTCGACCAGCTCACCGACGCTGTGCTCCGAGCGCCGTAGCGCGTCGAGGATCCGGCGCCGGGTCGGCTCGGCCAGGACGGCGAAGGCGTCAACGGACACCACCACAATATGCCCCGATACTCATATGCCTGTCAAGGAATGAAGAGGCGGCGAGTACGGCGGCCACGCCCGTACCGCAGTGGCGGCCGGGCAGGGTCCATATGCTCGGAACATGGAACTGCGGATCTTCACCGAACCCCAGCAGGGCGCCAGCTACGACCAGCTGCTCGCCGTGGCCCGCGCCGCGGAGGACGCCGGATACGGCGCCTTCTTCCGCTCCGACCACTACCTGAAGATGGGCGACGTGAGCGGGGAGCCCGGCCCGACCGACGCCTGGACCACCCTGGCCGGCCTGGCCCGGGAGACCTCCCGGATCCGACTCGGCACGCTGATGACCGCCGCCACATTCCGGCTGCCCGGCCCACTGGCCATCACCGTCGCCCAGGTCGACCAGATGAGCGGTGGCCGGGTCGAGTTGGGCATCGGCACCGGCTGGTACGCCGAGGAACACCGCGCGTACGGAATGCCCTTCCCGGCGCTGGGGGAACGCTTCGATCGGCTGGAGGAGCAGCTCGCCGTCATCACCGGCCTCTGGGAGACCCCGGCCGGCAAGACCTTCGACTTCCCCGGCACGTACTACCCGGTCAGCGACTCGCCGGCGTTGCCCAAGCCGGTGCAGCAGCCCCGCCCGCCGATCCTGCTCGGCGGGATGGGCCCGAAGCGCACGCCGCGGCTGGCCGCCCGGTACGCCGACGAGTTCAACCTGCCGTTCGCCTCGCTGGCGGACTCCGCCGCGCAGTTCGGCCGGGTCCGCGAGGCGTGCGCCGCGATCGGCCGGGACGCCGCCGCGATGACCTGGTCCAACGCCCTGGTGCTCTGCTGCGGCCGGGACGAGGCGGAGATCGCCCGGCGCGCCGCAGCGATCGGCCGGGAGCCGGCCGAGCTGCGCGAGAACGGCCTTGCCGGCACGCCGGCCGAGGTGGTCGACAAGATCGGCCGGTACGCCGAGATCGGCAGCCAGCGCCTCTACCTCCAGCTGCTCGACCTGGCCGACCTGGACCACCTGGAGCTGGTCGCCGCCGAGGTGATGCCGCAGCTCTGACGCCTGCGCCGCGCCGCCCGCGCTCGGCGGCCCGCGCCGCGGGCCGGTCATGGCGCGTGACCGCCCGGGTCGGCTGCCTGCGGCCCGCGCCTGCGGGCCGGTCACGTCACCGACCGACCGGATGGGGTCGGCTGCCTGCGGCCCATGCCCGCCGTCCGATCACGCTGGGTGATGTCCGGCCCGCCGCTTCCGGCAAGGAGCGGTATGACTCTCCGTCATGATTATGACGCTGCGTCATATCGCTCGTTGCGACATCCGCTCCGGCCGGTGACGGACGGTCGGCGCCGGGCGGCGCCGGGCGGTCAGTGACGGGCGATGGTCAGCGGCGTGGGCCCGTGGCGCCCGGCTCGCGCAGTACCGTGTCCAGCCGGCCGTCCCGGTCACTGTCCAGGTAGGTGATGTCCGGGACGCCGTCGCCGTCCAGGTCGAACTGCACCACGTCGGCGATCCCGTCGCCGTCCAGGTCGGTGACCACCTGGGTCGAGCCGTCCAGGTGGTGGGTGACGATCGACAGCGAGCCGGGCTCGCCCACCCGCGGGGCCGGCCCCGGTCCGGGCGGCGGGCCGGGCTCCGGCTCCGGGGTGGGCGCCGGCACCGGCGCGGTCCGGTACGCCGCGGGTGCCGCGCTCACCGGCTCCAGCCCGACGCCGGTCGGGTCGATCTCCTCCTCCGACGGGTAGACGTCACCGTGCAGGGTCGGGTCGCGGTAGCTGCTCATCGACGTATGGTTCCCCGGGGGCGGCGCCGACAACCGCCCGGACGGGGGTACGACGTGCAGCGCAACTGGGCCGGCAACGTCGCCTACGCGGCCCGCCGCCTGCACCGGCCGTCCACCGTGGACGAGCTGCGCCGGCTCGTCGCCGGCACCGAGCGGGTCCGCGCCCTCGGCACCGGCCACTCGTTCAACCGGTTCGGCGACACCACCGGCGACCTGATCTCGCTGGCCGGGCTGCCGCCCACCGTCGAGATCGACCGGGAGCGCGGCACGGCCACGGTGGCCGGCGGCCTGCGCCACGGCGACCTGGCCACCCGGCTGCACGCCGAGGGCCTGGCCGTGGCCAACCTCGCCTCCCTGCCGCACATCTCGGTGGCCGGCGCGGTGGCCACCGGCACCCACGGCTCCGGCGACGGCAACCGCAACCTCGCCGCCGCGGTCGCCGGGCTGGAACTGGTCACCGCCGACGGTGACCTGCTCACCGTGGACCGGTCCGATCCCCGGTTCGCCGGCATGGTGGTCTCCCTCGGCGCGCTCGGCGTGATCACCCGGGTCACCCTGGACGTCGTGCCGACCTTCGCGATCCGCCAGTACGTCCGGCGTGACCTGCCCCGCGAGGCGCTCGACGCGGCGTTCGGCTCGGCGTACAGCGTCAGCGGTTTCACCACCTGGCGGTCGTCGGCGATCGACCAGGTCTGGCGCAAGCAGCTCGCCGACCAGCCGCCGCCCCCGGCCGACTGGCTCGGCACCACGGCGGCCGACGCGCCGGTGCACCCGGTGGCCGGCATGGACCCGGTCAACTGCACACCCCAGCTCGGCGAGGCCGGTCCGTGGCACGAGCGGCTGCCGCACTTCCGGCTGGGGTTCACCCCGAGCAGCGGCGAGGAGCTCCAATCCGAGTACCACCTGCCCCGCGCGGCGGCGGCCGACGCGCTCGCCGCACTGGACGGGATGCGGGACCGGATCGCGGCGGTGCTCCAGGTCTGCGAGCTGCGTACGGTCGCCGCCGACGAGCTGTGGCTCAGCCCGAACCAGGGGCGGGACAGCCTGGCCGTGCACTTCACCTGGATCGCCGACGCCGCCCGGGTGCTGCCGGTGGTGGCCGACATCGAGCAGCGGCTCGCGCCCTTCGCGCCCCGCCCGCACTGGGGCAAGGTCTTCACCCTGGACCCGGCCGCGGCCGCCGCCGGCTACCCCCGGTACGACGACTTCCGCACCCTGCTGGCCGAGCTGGACCCGGCCGGCACATTCCGCACCGAGCTGCTGGACCGGTACTTCCCCCGGGACTGACCCAGCCGGCCGTCAGTGACGGCCGGCCATTTGGTCGCGCAGGCTGCCGCGCTGCACCGCCCGGCTGATGTCGCTGGGCGAGACGATGCCGACCAGCCGGCCGTCGGTGACCACCAGGGCGCGGCCGTCGGCGCACTGACTGAGCCGGGGGAGCAGCTCGTTGAGCTGTTCCTCCGGCCGGGCCAGCACCAGGTCCTCGGCCCGGCAGGAGACCTCGGCCAGCGTGGTGGTGGCCCGCCGGTCGGCGGGGATCCCGCGTACCCGGTCCAGGGTGACCAGGCCGGTCGGCCGGCCCTCCTCGGTCAGCGGCAGCGCCGAGTGCCGGTACGCGAAGAGGTAGTGGTCGACGAAGTCGGCGACGGTCATCTCCGCCGAGGCGGTCTGCGGTTGCGGGGTCATCACCTCGCCGACCCGGACGCCGGCCAGCGCGCTGCCCATCTTCGCCTGCCGCTCCTCGACACCGGCCGCACCGATCAGGAACCAGCCGATCAGCGCCAGCCAGAGCCCACCCACCCCGGAACCGGTCAGGAACTGGAGCAGCCCCAGCCCGATGAGCAGGGCACCGAGGATCCAGCCGGCCCGGGCAGCCACCACCGACGCTCTCGTCCGGTCGCCGGTCGCCTTCCACACGGCGGCGCGCAGCAGCCGGCCGCCGTCCAGCGGCGCGGCGGGCAGGATGTTGAAGATCGCCAGCAGGATGTTGATGCCGGCCAGCCAGGACAGCGAGCCGAGCAGCAGCCCGCCCTGCCCGGCCAGTGCCAGCACGACGGCGATGCCGCCGAAGAAGAAGCCGAGGACCAGGCTGACCAGCGGGCCGATGCCGGCGATGCGCAGCTCCGCGCCCGGGTTCGGCGCCTCGCCGCTCAGCTCGGCGACCCCGCCGAAGAGCCACAGGGTGATCCCCTTCACCTGGAGGCCGTTGCGCTTGGCGACCACCGCGTGGGAGACCTCGTGGGCCAGCAGGCCGACGAAGAAGACCACCGCGGCGGCCAGCCCGGCCAGCACGTACTGCCAGGTGGGCCGGCCCGGGTACGACCGGGGGAACAGGTTGGCCGACAGCCCCCAGGCGATCAGCAGGAAGATGACCAGGACGCTCCAGTTGACCCCGACGGGTACGCCCGCGATCCGGCCAAGCCGGAAGCTCGCCCTCATGTCCCCGTCATACCCCGGGTACGCCGTCCCATGCCAGGGCCGGAGGTCACCAGCGGGGTGCTTCGCCGACGATCGCCGGAGACCGGGTCGAGGCCATCTCCACCGCCCAGTCCAGCGCGTAGTCGGCGACCTTCTCCCAGCCCCGCTCTCCCACGGTGAAGTGCGACCGCCCCGGAAACTCGTGGTACGCGGTGACGGCCCGCGACTTCTGGTAGATCCCCGCGTTCGCCTTGACCAGCTGCGGCGGGGAGACGTGGTCCGCGGCCCCGGCGATCAGCAGCAGCGGCCCCCGGTCGTCGCGCCGGGTGTCGACCGTGGCGGCGGAGCGCGGGTCGAGGTTGGCGAACGCCCCCTCGAAGAGCACGTGGCCGGCGGCCGGGACGGCGTACCGCTGCCAGGCCCGGTCGGAGTCCTCCGCGCTGAGCGTGTTGCCGAAGGCGTAGCGGAACTGTTCGGGCGTGAACGGCACCGCCCGGTGCCGGTTGGCCGGGCTGCGCAGCACCGGGTACGCCGCGCGCAGCGTGCTCACCGGCAGCCGGAGCACGCCCCTGGGCGCCGCCGGAGCGATCGCCACGGCGGCCGCGCCGAGCCCACGGTCGAGCAGCACCTGGGTGACCAGCCCACCGAAGGAGTGCCCCATCACGATCGGCGGGTTCGGCAGCTCCCGGATCACCGCCGTGTGGTGGTCGATGATCCGGTCCAGGGTGACCCCGGCGATCGGAGCCGGGTCCTGCCGCAGCGCCTCCACCTCGCCCTCCATGCCGGGCCAGGCGGGCGTCACCACCCGGAAGCCGAGCGCCCGGAAGTGCCGGGCCCACCCCTCCCAGCTGCGCGATGTCATCCAGAGGCCGTGGATCAGCACGATCGTGTCGACCCGTCCGATCGGCGCGGTGCCCATGGCGTCCCTCCCGGGGTGCGGCGGTGCGCGGACCCCGCGGTTACCCGCCGGAAGCCGCGGGAATCTGGCCGGGCCTGACATTTGTCATGCCTTGAACGTGACGCGCGCTCCGGGACCGGGCGGCCGGCACGCCGGAGCATCAGAGTCATGACCAGTAGTACGCACCCGGCCGTCGAGCTGGCCGGCCTCCGCAAGAGCTTCGGACCGGTGACCGCCGTCGACGGTCTCGACCTGCGCATCTCCGCCGGCGAGGTGGTGGCCTTCCTCGGCCCCAACGGCGCCGGCAAGACCACCACCATCGACCTGCTGCTCGGCCTGGCCCGCCCGGACGCCGGTACCGTCCGGCTGTTCGGCGGCACCCCCGCCGAGGCGGTCCGGCACGGCCGGGTGGCCGCCGTCATGCAGAGCGGCGGCCTGCTCAAGGACCTCACCGTCGCCGAGACGGTACGGATGACCGCGCACTTCCACGGCCGTACCCGGCCGGTCGCCGAGGTGCTGGCGCGGGCCGGGATCGCCGAGCTCGCCGACCGGCTGGTCGGGAAGTGCTCCGGCGGCCAGCAGCAGCGGCTGCGCTTCGCCCTGGCGCTGCTCTCCGACCCGGACGTGATGGTCCTCGACGAGCCGACCACCGGGATGGACGTCGAGGGGCGGCGGGACTTCTGGCAGGCGATCCGGGCCGACGCCCGGGCCGGCCGGACCGTCATCTTCGCCACCCACTACCTCGACGAGGCCGACGCGTACGCCGACCGGATCGTGCTGGTCCGGCGGGGGCGGGTGGTAGCCGACGGCAGCACCGCCGAGATCAAGAACCTGGCCGCCGGGCGCATCGTCCGCGCCACCCTCCCGGCCGCCGACCAGGCCGGGCTCGCCGCCCTGCCGGGCGTCGAGACGGTCGAGGTACGCGGGGACGCCGTGCTGATCCGTACCGGCGACTCGGACGCGGTGGCCCGGCACCTGCTCACCCGGACCGCCGCCCGGGACGTGGAGATCACCTCCCGCAACCTCGAGGACGCCTTCCTCGCCCTGACCGCCGCCGAGACCGTCGGAGCCTGAGATGACCCTGACCTCCGCCACCAGCACCCCGCCCGCCGCCGACCCCACCGACCGGCGCCCGCCCGCCCTCGGCGGTTTCTCCCCGGCGGTGCTCGCCATCGAGATCCGCCGGGTGCTGCGCAACCGACGCACGCTGATGTTCACCCTGGTCATGCCGGCCGTCTTCTTCCTCCTCTTCGGCCTGCCGCAGCGCGGCCAGGAACTGCCCAACGGCCGGCCGGTCACCGCCTGGATCATGATCAGCCTGGCCGTCTACGCGGCCATGGTCGCCACCACCAGCGCCGGCGCGGCGGTCGCCACCGAACGGGCGCTCGGCTGGAGCCGCCAGCTCCGGCTCACCCCGCTGCACCCGGCCGCGTACGTGGCGACCAAGGTGGCCACCGCGATGGTGCTCGGGCTGCTCGCCGTGCTCGTCGAGTTCACCGTCGGCGCGGCCTCCGGGGTGCGGGTACCGGCGTACGTCTGGCTGCTGGCCGGCCTCGCGGCCTGGCTCGGTTCGCTGGTCTTCGCGGCCTTCGGCCTCTTCGTCGGCTACCTCGCCCCGGCCGAGAACGTCATGCAGTTCATGGGCCCGATCCTGGCCATCCTGGCCATGTTCGGCGGCCTCTTCGTCCCGCTGGACCTGCTGCCCGACGTGTTCGGGCAGATCGCCCGGTTCACCCCGGTGTACGGCGTCGGTGAACTGGCCCGCGCCCCGCTCACCGACGACGGGGTGAGCCTGGCAGCGGTGGCGAACCTGGTCGGCTGGACGGCGCTGTTCGGCCTCGGCGCGGCCCGGCTGTTCCGCCGGGACACCACCCGGGTCTGACCGGTCCGGCGGAGGCTAGCGTGTACGAAATGGACGCCCCGCCGCCCCGGCTCCAGCCGGTGAACCGCCGCTGGCGGATCACCGGCTGGCTGCTCGCCGGGGTCTGGCTCTTCTTCCTCAACACTCCGCTGGTCACCGCCCTGCACCAGGAGCAGCTCTGGCGGCGGGTGGTCGGCGTGCTGACCCTGGTGGCGTTCGGCATCGGCTACCTGCTCGTCTTCGAGTGGGCCCGGCACCGACGGCAGCGGCATCTGCCTATTCCGCGCCGCCGGGCCTGGACGTTCCTCGGGGCGCTGCTCGCGCTGGGCGTGGCCGCCATCCCGGGCACCGGGGGCGACTGGATGACCACCCTGGTCTTCGTGGCCGCGGCGGCGGTCTTCCTGCTGCCGCCCGGGCCGGCGCTGGCGGTGGTCGCGCTCGCCGCGGCGACCCCGCCGGTGGCGGCCCGGCTGGTGCCCGCCTGGGAGGCGGAGAGCACCCTGGTCTTCGCGGTGCTGCTCGCCTCGTTCGCCATGTTCGGGGTGAGCCGGCTGGCCCAGCGCAACGCCGAGCTCCAGGCCGCCCAGGCCGAGATCGGCCGGCTGGCGGTCGCCGAGGAACGCGCCCGCACCGCTCGCGACCTGCACGACATCCTCGGCCACTCGCTGACGGTGGTGGCGGTCAAGGCGGAGCTGGCCGGGCGGCTGCTGGAGTTGGACCCGGCCCGGGCGGCCACCGAGATCGCCGACGTCGAGCGGCTGGCCCGGGAGGCCCTGGCCGACGTGCGGCGCACCGTCGGGGCGTATCGGGGGATCGGCCTGGCCGACGAACTGGCCGGCGCCCGGACGGCGCTGGCCGCGGCGGGCATCGTCGCGGAGCTGCCGGACGACCCGCCGGAGCTGCCGGCGGCGCGGGACGAGCTGTTCGGCTGGACCGTCCGGGAGGGAGTGACCAACGTGGTACGGCACAGCGGGGCCCGGAGGTGCGTGATCCGGGTGGCCCCGGACCGGGTGGAGATCGCCGACGACGGGCGGGGACCGTCCGAGGTCGACGGTGGCGTCGGGCACGGGCTGACCGGGCTGCGCGAACGGGCCCGCCGGCTGGACGGCACGGTCAGCGTGGGCCGGCGGACCGACGGGCCCGGCTTCCTGCTCCGGGTCGCCGTGCCGGAGACGGCGCGGTGAGCGTGCCGATCCGGCTGCTGCTCGCCGACGACCAGGCGCTGGTCCGCGGCGCGCTGGCCGCGCTGCTCTCGCTGGAGCCGGATCTCGACGTGGTGGCCGAGGTGGGCCGGGGCGACGAGGTGGTGGACGCGGCCCGGCGCTGTGCGCCGGACGTGGCGTTGCTGGACGTGGAGATGCCCGGGCTGGACGGCATCGCCGCCACCGCCGCGCTGCGGGCGGCGCTGCCCGGCTGTCGGGTGCTGGTGGTGACCACCTTCGGCCGGCCGGGCTACCTGCGTCGGGCGATGGAGGCCGGGGCGAATGGGTTCGTGGTCAAGGACACCCCGGCCCGGCAGCTCGCCGACGCGGTCCGCCGGGTGCACGCCGGCCTGCGGGTGGTCGACCCGACCCTGGCGGCGGAGACCCTGGCGACCGGGGCGAGCCCGCTGACCGAGCGGGAGACCGACGTGCTGCGCGCCGCCCGGGGCGGCGGCACGGTCGCCGACCTGGCCCGGGCGCTGCACCTGTCCGAGGGGACGGTGCGCAACCACCTCTCCGCCGCGATCGGCAAGACCGGGGCCCGCAACCGGGCCGCGGCGGTGCGGATCGCCGAGGAGAACGGCTGGCTGCTCGGCGACTGATCCCCGCCATGCCGCCCGCCGCTCCCGTCAGGGGAGGGGTCAGCCGGGTCGTGGCGGGGAGCAGGTGGCGCCGACCGGCCACCCGTGGTCGAGGGTGACGGCGGTGCAGGTCCGCCGCTCGATCCGCCCGGAGCCGAACCGGTCCAGCCGGCCGTCCTCGGTCACCTCGACCCGCCCGTCCGACCCTGCGACGAAGCTGGTGGTGATCGGGTCGCCCTCCACGGTGGGTCGGGTGACGACCAGTCGGGCGGGGCGGCGGTCGCGGACCGCGTCGAGGAGGCAGCCGGCGGCGCGCGCGGGCAGCTCCCCGCCCTGGGCGACGGTCCAGGTGCCGCATTCCCGTACGGCGTCCGTGGCCGGCGCGGTGGTGCTGGGCGGGGGTACGGACGGGCCGGACGGCGCGGCGGCCGGGCCGCTCTCGGTCGGGGTGCAGGCGGCGAGGGCGAGCAGCAACGCCAGTGGCGCGGTTCGGGTGGTCCCCATGCGAGTCCGACGTGGCACGCCCGCCGCCGGTTCCCGCGCTGAAGGGTGGAGAGCGTGCGGGGCTCCCACCCGGCCGGATCAGGCGCGGGTGGGAGCCCCGGATCGGTCGGGACGCCGACGGTCAGGGCAGCTTGGCGCCGACGTGGATGGCGACCGCGTCGTGCGCCGGGATGGTGGCCGCGAACCAGCCGGCGGAGTCCACCGTGATGACCGGGCCGCTGCACGAGCCGTTGACGAAGTCACCGTGGATCACGTCGCAGTACCGGCCGGCGGGGAGCCCGGTGTAGTACGACCGGCCGCTGACCGCGAAGTCCTCGTCGTTGATGGTCAGGTAGCCCTTGCCGGCCCGGCTGAACGCGATGTGCTGGTAGCCGTTGTCGTACCAGTTGGCGACCGCCGCGCCCTGGGTGGCGTTGTTGAAGCCGACCATGTTGGCGACGACCCGCCAGCGATGCTCGCACTCCCAGCCCGAGTAGCAGGTGGTGTTCGAGATCTTGTTGCTGGCGTCCGAGGGCGGACCCTGGTCCTTGTTGCTGAACGAGAAGCTCGACATGACCGCCGGCGTGCCGTACGGCCAGGCCAGCATGAAGGCGTTCGCCAGGGCGTACGCCCCGCCGTTCTTGTAGGTCAGCACCCCGCCCTCGCGCTGGGTGTCGTGGTTGTCCACGAAGGCCACCGCCTGGCCGCTGGGCAGGTAGCCCCACGCCTCGCCGAAGTTCTTCAGGTACGCCAGGCGCTCGCTGTTGAACATCCGGGCGAGGTCCTTGCCGTAGCGGAACTCGTGCACGTCGCCGTTGCCGGTGTACTCGGTCGGCTGGATCGGCTCACCGGCGCCGTAGATGACCTCCTGCACGATGTACGCCGACCGGGAGAGCTTGCCCTTGATGGCGGCGATGTCGGCGGCCGGCATGTGCTTGCTGGCGTCCAGCCGGAACCCGTCGACCCCGAGGGAGAGCAGGTCGTTCATGTACGTCGCCAGCCGGGTGCGGACGTAGTCCGACTCGGTCTTGAGGTCGGAGAGGTTGACCAGCTCGCAGTTCTGCACCTCGTACCGGTCGCCGTAGTTGACGATGTCGTTGTTGCCGTTGCGCCCGCAGTAGTGGAAGTCCTGCGAGCCGTAGGTGCCCGGGTAGTTGTAGTGGCCGTAGCTGGTGCCGGCCCAGCCGGTGCCGCCGTTCTCCTGGCCGGACATGTGGTTGACCACGGTGTCGACGAGGACCTTCACGCCCGCGTTGTGGCAGGTGGTGACCATCGACTGGAACTGCGCCCGGGTGCCCTTCCGGGACTCGATCTTGTAGCTGACCGGCTGATAGGCCACCCACCAGGGGCTGCTGTTGACGTGCTCCTGGGGCGGGGAGACCTGGACGTAGCCGTAGCCCTTCGGGCCGAGCACGTTGGTGCACTCGCTGGCCACCGAGGTCCAGTTCCACTCGAAGAGCTGGACGATGACCTTCTTGGTGCCGGGCGTGGCCGCGGCGGCCGGGGGTGCCGCCACGGCGGTCGGTACCAGCAGGCTCGCGACCGCGGTGAGCGCGAGGAGGGCGGAGCGGCATCGACGTCGATGCATGGGGACTCCTGGGGTTCGGGGGATGGTGGCAGTGCGGGGGAGGGGTTCAGCTGACGGCTTCTTGCAGTCTTGGCTGAAATTTTTCCGAAAGGTTACAAGCGCGTTGCAGGGACTGTCAACGGATGGACATCCGTCGTTGCGTACCGCGCTACACGCGCTCCGGGCCGGGTCGGTTCGACGGGTCCGCCGAGAAATTCGCCACCGACGCTGATCCGTACGCGCCGGACGTCCGTACTGGATGAGGGAGCAGGGTCGGCCGGTGGCAGCGCCGCCGTGAGACACGATCGGGGAGCAGATGGCCCGGGCAAAGCAGAACCCGAAGGCGACGACCGTCCGGACCACCACGACCAGCCGTGGGGTCCGGACCGTGTCGAAGTCCACGATGGCACTGTTGGCCGCGTCCGTCCTCGCCCTGGCCTGGGCGGGCGTGGAACTCACCGGAGCCGGCGGCACGATGTACGCCTACGGCTTCTTCTTCACCGAATTCTTCGCCGGGGTGGTGGCCCTGGTCTCGCTGAGCCTCACCGTGATGATGGGGCTGCTCGCCACCGACCGGCTGGTGCTGATGATCCGGCACCGGGTCCTGCTCCAGTCCGCGCACCGGGCCACCGGCATCCTCGGCGTCGCCGGGCTGGTCTTCCACGTGACCACGAAGATCGCCATCGGCCGGGCCGGGCCCACCGACGCGGTGGTGCCGTTCGTCGGCGGCCGGGGGCTCTACGTCGGCCTCGGCACGGTGGCCGCGTTCCTGATGGTGAGCGTGCTCTGGACCGGCATCATCCGGGTCCGCTTCGCCGGCGTCGGTCCGAAGTGGCTGTGGCGGACGCTGCACTCGCTGGCGTACGTCTCCTGGCCGTTCGCGCTGGTGCACGGCCTCAACGCCGGGCGTACGGCGAAGTCCTGGGTCACCCTGAGCTACCTGGCCTGCGTACTGCTGGTGGTGGTGGCACTGATGGTGCGGCTCTCCGTCCACCTGGGCAGGCGCAGCCGGGAGCAGCACCAGGCCGCGGTGCTGAACCAGGCGATGACCGTCCGGGTGAGCGACGAGGGCAGCGGCCGGTCGCTGCTGGGCGGCCTCGGCCGGCGCAAGAGCGAGGCCCGGGAGGAGGAACGCTTGCGCGGCCGCGACGGCGGCTGGGCCGAGACCACGGCCACCTCGTGGAGCGCGCCGACCGGCACCGCCCGCCGCCGCGACCCGGAGCGGTTCACCGTGCCGGTCGTCCCCGAGCCGGGCACCCTGCGCGAGCCGGTCCGCGCCGGCCGTACCCGCCGCGACGAGGAGCTGGAGCCGGTGCCCCGGCGCCGCGAGCGGGACCTGGCGCCGGCCGCCCGCCGACAGGTCGAGGAGACCGTCGACCGGCCCGCCCGACGCCGCCGCGACGAGGACGTCGCCCCGGTCTCCGGCGGTCGGCGGGACCGGCTCGACGAGGACGTCGCGCCGGTCTCCGTGGGCCGGCGGTCCCGGCGGGACGACGACCTGGTCGCCCGCTACTCCGCGCCGCCCCGGCTGGAGGAACCCGAGGAGCCGTGGGACAGCCCGCGCCGCTGGGAAGCCTCGCTGCCCGTCTCCGCCGAGCCGATCTCGGCCACCCCGCACAGCGGCGCCGGCCGGCACAGCGTCGCCGACGACGTGCCGGAGGAGCCGGACTACTGGCGTCCGCCGGCCCGCTACCTCGGCGACGAACTGCCCGTCGACGACACCCCGACCCTGGTCGACCTGGCCTCGCGTCGGGCGCTGAAGGCCAACGCCGACAGCCGCCGGCGGCGCCGCCGGGCCGACGCGGACGCGGTCGACGGCGCGTACTGGGCGGGGCTGCGGGGTGAGGCGAAGTGATGCGCACGAAGGTGCCCCCGGTGGCCTGCGTCGGGGAGCCCCGGCTCACCGCCGGCTTCGCCGAGTTCGGCCGCCTCGACCTGATCGCGCACGAGGAGGTGCACGGCCCGATCGGCCCGGTGGAGCCGGCCAACCTGCTGCGGCTGGCCGAGAGCATCCAGCTCAAGGGCAAGGGTGGCGCGGGTTTCCCGCTCTTCCGCAAGCTCACAGCGGTGCTGGAGTCCTGCGAGCGGCAGAACCTCCCCGCCGTGGTGGTGGTCAACGCCACCGAGGGCGAGCCGGCCAGTTGGAAGGACAAGGTGCTGCTCACCCGGGCGCCGCACCTGATCCTCGACGGCGCCGCGCTGGCCGCGTACGCGCTGGATGCCGAAGAGATCGTGATCGGGGTGGCCGACGACGACATCGGCCGGGACTCGCTCACCGAGGCGCTGCAGGAACGGCGGATGCCGGTGCCGACCAGCATCGTCACCGTGCCGCACCGGTTCATCTCCGGTGAGGGCGGCGCGCTGGTCAACGGGATCAACGGCCTGCCGCACATCCCGCCGGGCACCAAGAAGCGCTCCAGCGACTCTGGCGTCGGCGGGCTGCCCACCCTGCTCTCCAACGCCGAGACGTACGCCCAGCTCGCCGTCGCCGCCCGACTCGGCCCGTACGAGTACGCGGCGCTCGGCACCGACGAGGAGCCCGGCACGGTACTGCTCACGGTGACCGGCGCGGCGAAGCGCCCGGCCGTGGTCGAGTGCGCCGCCGGCACCCCGCTGCGGGAGATCCTCGACCTCTGCGAGGTGCCCGACGGGCCCGGCATCCTGATGGGCGGCTACCACGGCAAGTGGATCAGCCAGGACGCCGCGGACCGGGCGGAGGTCTCCCGCAAGGGTCTCACCAGGGTCGGCGGCACGCTGGGCGCCGGCATCATCGTCCCGCTCGCCGACGACACCTGCCCGCTCGGCGAGGCCGCGCAGGTGGTCCGCTACCTGGCCGGCGAGTCCGCCGGCCAGTGCGGACCGTGCAAGATGGGGCTGCCCGACCTGGCCCGCGCCGTCGACCTGGCGGTCTCCGGCAGCGCGCCGGTGGAGGTCGTCCGGGCCGCCGCCGGTGTCGTCAAGGGCCGCGGCGCGTGCAGCCACCCCGACGGTACGGCCCGGTTCGCGCTCTCCGCGATGGAGGTCTTCGCCGAGGACCTGCGGCTGCACACCACCGGTGAGGGATGCGGGCGGCGGGTCATGGGCGTGCTGGGGCTGCCCGGCGCGCCCGACGCCAACCCGCAGAAGCTCACCCTGGACTGGTCCCGCTGCGACGGGCACGGGCTCTGCGCGCACGTGGTGCCGGACTTCATCCGGCTGGACGCCAACGGATATCCCGCCTTCCCGCCCACCCCCGTGCCGACCTGGCTCAAGGAGGGCGCGATCAAGGCGGTCAAGGTCTGCCCCGAGCTCGCGCTGCGGCTGGCCAAGGCCGAGTAGCTCGCCCACTCAAGGAGACGCGGATGCGGTCGTCGTACCGGAGGAACCAACCAGGTGGACGAGCGGCCGCCCGGGCGCGGTCCGCCGCCACCGTCGCGGCGCTGGGCGCCGTCCTGCTGGCCGGCGGTGCCTGCGAGGTGGGCCCCGCCCCGGCCCGGCCGTCCGCCGAGGTCGCGGTGCCGGTGGGCACCGCGTCCCCGTACGCCGTCGGCTCACCGGCGCCGAGCGCGCCGGGCGCCGCGAAGCCGCCGGTCGCGGTGCCCGAAACGCTGCGGTTCACCGCAAGGACCCTGGACGGTACGGCCTTCTCCGCCGCCGAGTTGGCCGGCCGGCCGGTGGTGCTCTGGTTCTGGGCGCCCTGGTGCGCGACCTGCGCCAGCCAGGCGTGGACGGTCGCCGAGATCGCCCCGAAGTACCGGGACACCGTGCCCATCATCGGGGTGGCCGGGCTGGGCGAGCAGCGGGCGATGAAGGAGTTCGTCACCGAGTTCGACCTGGCCGGGACGCCCCAGCTCGACGACCGGGCCGGGGCGCTCTGGCGGCGCTTCGAGGTGGTCGAGCAGAGCACCTTCCTGATCATCGACCGGAACGGGAAGGTCGTCCACCAGGGCTTCCTGGACGGCGAGGACCTCACCCGCCGGGTCGCCGCGTTGGCCGGCTGATGACCGCCCCGCTGCTGCTCGCGCTCACCGCCGGCATGCTCGGTGCGGTGAACCCGTGCGGCTTCGCGATGCTGCCGGCGTACCTGTCGCTGCTGGTCGCCGGGGCACCGGAGACCGGCGGCGCGGTCCGCCGGGCGCTGACCGCGACGGCCGGGCTGACCACCGGGTACGTGCTGGTCTTCGGCGCCTTCGGGCTGGCCCTGGCGCCGCTGGCCGACTGGCTGCGCCCCCGGCTGCCCTGGCTCACCGTGACCCTCGGGCTCGGGCTGCTGCTGGTGGGCTGCTGGCTGCTGGCCGGCCGGCGGCTGCCCGCCCCGCGCTGGGGTGGGCGGGCGCCCCGGCTGACCCGGTCGTGGGGCTCCATGGCGCTGTTCGGGATGGCGTACGCGCTGGCCTCGCTGACCTGCACGATCGCCCCGTTCCTGGCGATCGTGGTGACCAGCCTCCAGGCCGGCTCGACGCTGCGCGGGCTGGTGCTCTTCGTCGCGTACGCGATCGGGATGGGCCTGGTGGTCGCGGTGGCCGCGCTCGGCGTGGCGCTGCTGCGCGGCCGGGTGGTGGCCGGGCTGCGTGGCGCCGGCGCGTGGGTGCCCCGGCTCAGCGGCCTGGTGCTGCTGCTCGCCGGCGGCTACGTCGCCTGGTACGGCTGGTACGAGGTCCGGCTCGCGCAGGGCCGGCACGACGCGTTCGGCGACCCGGTGGTGGTCGGTGCGGCCCGGGTCCAGCGGGCTCTGGTCGCGGCCCTGGACGCGGTCGGCCCCGGGGTGCTCGCGGGTGCGCTGGTGGCGCTGCTGGTCGCCGCGGTGCTGACCCGCCGGAGGGCGGGGGCCGGGAGAACCCGGGCCCCCGCCGATCGGAGCGCGGTCAGCGGGTCGCCGTGAGCCGGTCCGTGCCCAGCCGGTCGCGGAGCACCTCGGGCACCAGCACCGAGCCGTCGGGCTGCTGGAACTGCTCCAGGATGGCCGGGAAGAGCCGGCTGGTGGCCAGCGCCGAACCGTTGAGGGTGTGCACGAAGCGGGTCTGCTTGCCACCCGGCTCGCGGTAGCGGATGGCCGCCCGGCGGGCCTGGTAGTCGCCGCCCCAGGAGACCGACGAGACCTCCTTGTACTTGCCGGTGCTCGGCATCCAGACCTCGATGTCGAGCGTCTTCTTCATCGCCGCACTGGCGTCGCCGGCCGACAGGAGGGTGCGCTGGTAGTGCAGGCCGAGGCTCTCGACCAGGCTCTCCGCGTGGGTGACCATCTCCTCCAGCGCGGCGCCCGCCTGCTCCGGCAGGGTGAACTGGAAGATCTCCACCTTGTTGAACTGGTGGCCGCGCACTGTGCCCCGCTCGTCGGAGTGCGAGCCGGCCGCCTCCCGCCGGTAGCACGGCGTGTACGCGAACGCCTTCAGCGGCAGCTTCGCCGTCTCCAGGATCTCGTTCTGGTACGCCCCGAGGATCGCCGTCTCCGAGGTGGGCAGCAGGAACTGCCCGCGGGGGGCGGACTCCTTGTCCAGGTGGTAGACGTCGTCGTAGAACTTGGGGAACTGGCCGGCGGCGAAGCCGGCGCTGTCCAGCAGCAGGTGCGGCGGGAGCAGGAACTCGTAACCGGCCTCGACGTTCCGCTCGATCAAGAAGTTGAGCAGCGCCCACTCCAGCCGGGCGCCCATGCCGGTGTACATCCAGAAGCCGGAGCCACCGAGCTTGACGCCCCGCTCGTGGTCGACCAGTCCCAGCATCCGGCTCAGCTCGACGTGGTCGCGGATCTTCTCGATCACCGGCGGTTCGCCGAAGGTCTTCACCACCCGGTTGGCCTCCTTGCCGCCGGCGACGACGTCGTCGGCGGGCAGGTTGGGCAGCTCGCTCATCGTGCCGTGCAGCCGGGACTGCACCTGGTCCAGCTCGGACTCCAGCTCGGCCAGCTGCTTACGGCCGGCCTCCGGCGCGGAGACCTCCGGCTCGCTGCCGGCGCGCTTCGCCGCCGCGTACGCCCGCGCGTCGGCCTTGCGGCGCTGCCGCTCGGCGTCGATTTCGGTGATCAGGGCACGGCGTTCCTGGTCGAGCCGCTGGATCTCGTCCAGGACCCGGTTGACCTCGGCGGGATCCAGTCGCTTCGCCAGCGCGGTCGCCACCGCCTCGCGATCCTTCCGGATCAACTCCATGTCGAGCATGCTGCTCCGTACGCTCCGTCCGGGATGTCGGGTGGACCCACAGATGCTACCGTCGCGCCTCCTCGCGCCCAGCCCCGCCCGGACGGCCGCTCGCCCGACCGGGTCCGCCGGGCATCGCCTCGGCCACCGGACGGCAACGGTCCGTCACCTGGGCGGGTCGGCCCATGGTGTCACGCTGGGTGAGCGGTTTTCCGGCTCGTCCGCTCCACCGGCCGGGCCACCCTCAGCCGAACGTCGCTGACCAGGCTCTTCCGTGCCGCCTCGCCCGGCCATCGGACCCCTCCTTCGCGCGCTTTGCTCTGCTGCCCCCGACGCAACAGTCACCCAGGGTGGTTGTTGCCGGGAGGGCAGCAGAGCAAAGGGACGGAACAGGGGGTGCGGAGGTAGGGGCTTGGTTGACCGTAGGTAACCGATCGGGAGGCCGCCGAGTGCGGTGCCCCGCCGGCCACCGGCCCACCGGCCGCCTGGCCCGCCGGCCCACCCGACCGGCGGCCATACCGTGGCCGCGGTCCGTCAGAGCCGGATCGGCATCAGCACGGAGAAGGCGTCCTCGTCCCCGGAGCGCCGCACGGCCAGCGGGGCGATCGGGCCGTCCAGCTCCAGCACCAGCTGCGCCCCGCCGGCCGCGTCCAGCGCGTCGAGCAGGTAGCCGCCGTTCACCCCGATCCGCAGCTCGTCCGGGTCGCCGCCGGTCAGCTCGTCCGGCCCGAGCAGGCGCAGCCCGTCCCGGTCGTCCAGGCCGAGCACGGTCACCGCGAGCGGCGCCCCGTCGTGCTCCTTCGCCACGGTGGGCGCATCCGGGCGGCGCAGCGCGGCCCGCAGGGCGGCCCCGTCGACCGGGATCCGCCGGGTCGGCCCGTCACCGGCGGCCCGGCGCAACAGTCGGCGATAGTCGGGAAAGTCGTACGGCAGCGCGGAGGTGGTGAGCTCGCTGCCGGCGACGGCGACGGTGACCTGGCCGCCGGTGACCGTCAGGTGTGCCTGCGGGGTGACCCCGACGCCGGTGCCCAGCAGGGCGCGGAGCTCGTCGACCGCGGCCACCGGCAGCAGCACCGGCACCGGGGGGCCGTCCACCTTCCCGGCGGTACGCGCCACCGCCAGCCGGTGCCGGTCGGTGGCGACCAGTCGTACGCCGTCCGGCTCGACGTCGAACAGCACGCCGGACAGCACCGGCAGGTCGGGGTCGGTGCCGACGGCGAAGCGGACGGCGTCGACGGCCGCGGCCAGGTCGACGCGGGACAGCACAAGGCGGGTGGTCATCGGGTTCTCCTCGGGGTCGACCAGGGCGCGGATCCGGGAGAGCTCGCGGCGGGCGTCGGCGAGGCCGTCCTCGAGCCGGCGCAGGTGCCCGTCGAGCAGCCGCCCGACCATCGCCGGCTCGGCGCGGTGCCGCAGCGCGGCGGCGATCTCCGCCAGCGGCATGCCGACCCGGCGCAGCCCGGCCACCAGCCGGGCCGGCGCCACCTGGTCGTCGGTGTACCAGCGGTACCCGGTCACCGGATCCACCAGCGCCGGGGCCAGCAGCCCGCAGCGGTCGTAGAACCGCAGGGCGCTGACGGTCAGCCCGCTGGCCCGGGCCAGCTCGCCGATGCTGCGCAGTTCACTCTCCACGCCGATGATCCTGTGGCCTCAACCAGGTCGAGGGTCAAGCCGTGGGCTGCACGGGCACGCCGAGCAGCCGGGCCATGCCCCGGCATGCGCGGGACACCGCGTCGGGGTCGTGGCGCAGCCGCAGCGCCTGGTGCAGCGCCAGCACGAGCCCGGTCAGCTCGAAGACCAGCTGCTCCGGGTCGGTGCCGGCCGGCAGGTCACCGTCGGCCACCGCCCGGCGGGCCTGCTCGCGCAGCTCCCGGTGCCACCGGTCGGCGTACCCGATGATCAGGTCGCGGACCGGGCCCGGCCGGTCGTCGAACTCGCTGGCGGCGGCGACGAAGAAGCATCCGCCGGGGTAGACCGGGTCGGCCAGGTGGCGCACCCAGCTGCCGCAGACGGCGGCGAGTCGGGCGAGACCGGCGGGGCGGTCCGCGACCGGTTCCCAGATCTCCCGCCAGAAGACGTCGGCGGCGGCCTCGACGACCTGGAGCTGGAGGCTCTCCTTGCTGCCGAACGGCCCGAGCAGCCCGGACTTGCTCATCCCGAGGTCGGCGGCGAGCCGGCCGATGGTCAGCCCGGCCAGGCCCTCGACCGAGGCGACCGCGGCGCCGCGCGCCAGGATCGCGCTGCGGGTACGGGCTGCCTCGGCCAGGGACGAGCGGGGACTCATCCGGTCAGTGTAGCCACGATTCGGCGTTATAACGGCCGAACGTTCGTTCGCTATAGTGCGGACACCCTCTCGCCCCAGGAGTGCCCGTGCCCCGAGCCGCCGTCACCGCCCGCGCCGTGCTGCGCCCGCTGATGCGGATCGCCTGGCGACCCACCGTGCAGGGCGCGGGACAGGTGCCCGCCACCGGTCCCGTCATCCTGGCCAGCAACCACCTGTCCTTTCTGGACAGTGTGCTGATCCCGCTGGCCGCTCCCCGGCCGGTGGCGTTCCTGGCCAAGGCCGAGTACTTCGAGGGCCGGGGCGTCACCGGGCTGCTGAGCCGCCAGTTCTTCACCGGCCTGGGCGCGATCCCGGTACGGCGCGGGGTCAACCGGGACTTCCAGTCCTCGCTCGACACCGCCCTGGCGGTGCTCGCCGACGGCGGCGCGTTCGGCATCTACCCGGAGGGCACCCGCTCCCGGGACGGCCGGTTGCACCGGGGACGCACCGGAGTGGCCTGGCTGGCGCTGGCCTCCGGCGCTTCGGTGGTGCCGGTGGCGGTGACCGGGACGGTCCGCCTCGGTTCGGCCGGGGTGGTGCTGCCCGGCGGCGGGAAACCCGGGGTCCGGTTCGGCCGGCCGTTGGCGTTCCCCGAACACGCGGGCCAGGCCGCCTCCGCCCGGGCCCGCCGCCAGGTCACCGACCGGATCATGGACGCCATCGGTGACCTCTCCGGGCAGGAGCGGGTCTCGACGTACAACCCGCCGCCCGGCGACGAGCCGGGCTGAGCGGTCAGCGGGGCTGGTCCAGCACCCGGAACGTCATCCCCGCCCGCACCAGCCGGTCCAGCAGGGCGTCGCCCATCGCGACGACCGGGGTGACCTGGCCGGAGGTCGCCGGCAGGTCGTCCAGGGCGAGGCAGAGCGCCGACTCGGCGAGCATCTTCGCCGTCTCGTCGTAGCCCGGGTCGCCGCCGGCGACCTCGGTGAGCACCGTCCGCCCGCCGCCGGTGCCGACGAACCGGACTCTGAACCAGGACTTCGCCCGGGTCGCCGCGCTCGGCCCCTGGCCCGAGGCGAGCCGGCCGAGCAGCCAGCGCCGGGTCGGCGGCAGCTTCACCAGACCCACCAGGCCGGCCATCCCGACCCCGGCGGCCAGGATCGTCGGCAGCCGCTTCACCGCGGCGAAGTGCCGGTAGCGAAAGTCCGGGCCGTACTCCGGGCGGGCCGCCGCGGATCGGCGGACCACCTGCGGGTCGATGGTGGGCAGCGGCACCGCCCACATGCCGATCTCCTTCGACCGGCCCACCTTCCCGGGCACCGCGCGGACCCGGCGGCCCTCCGGCCGCGGTTCGACCGCCCGGCGGGCCTTCGCCGCCCGGCTCATCTCCCCGGTACGGGAGAACGCGGTGAGCGCCGAGTGGTACGTCCCGGCGGAGAACTTCCCGCCCGCCCGGACGAAGCCGTCCACGGTGACCGGCCCGTCGGTGGGCAGCTGCTTGACCGTGTACCAGGCGCCCAGGTCGTGCGGGATCGAGTCGAAGCCGCAGGCGTGCACCAGCCGGGCCCCGGTCCGCACCGCCTCGGCGTGGTGCCGCACGTACATCAGGTCGACGAACTCCGGCTCGCCGGTGATGTCCAGGTAGTCGGTGCCGGCGGCGGCGCAGGCGGCCACCAGCGGCTCACCGTGGTGGATGTACGGCCCGACCGTGCTGGCCACCACCCGGGCGGCCGCCGCGGCCGCCTGGAGTGAGGCGGCATCGGTGACGTCGGCGGTGAGCAGCGGCAGCTCGGCCAGCGCCGGGTCGATGTCGGCGAGCCGGTCCCGGACCGTCGCCAGCTTCGTCGGGTTACGGCCGGCCAGGGCCCAGCGCAGCCCGTCGGGGGCGTGCCGGGCGAGGTACTCCGCGGTCAGCCCGCCGGTGAAGCCGGTCGCGCCGAACAGGACGAGGTCGTACGGGCGGTCGTCGCGCATCCGCCGAGTGTGCCATCCGTGAGCCGCGTTCACCCCGCCGGCCGGTCCCACCGGGCACGCTCCGGGAGCAGCAGCTCGCCGGTCTCGGCGAGCTGCCTGACCCGGCGCAGCACGTCCCGCAGGTACCGGCCGGGGTCGTCGCCGACCAGGTGGGCGGCCATCCCGGGCAGGGTGCGCACGCCGCCGAGCGGCCGGACCGCCAGCTCGGTGCCGCGCCCGCCGGGGGCCGGCCGCAGGTGCAGCTCCACCGCGCCGTCCAGCGGCCGCAGCGGCTCCGGCCACCGTCCGCCGGGCAGCAGCTCCGCGCGCGGGCGGGCCACCGTCACCACCTGCCAGCGGCCGCGGCGCGAAGCGTCACCCGTCGCGCGGGGCCAGCCGGACCGCCGGGGTCCGACCAGGGCGCCCAGCGTGGCCGCGCCGAGCGCCGCCGCGGCGAGCGCGAGACCGCCGCCGGTCAGCCGTCGCATCCGTATCACCCGCACCTCCCGTCGTTCCGGCCCGCCGTTCCTCGTCGGCTGCGGCCGGTGACCCGGTGCGCCCAGGCTCGCCGGTACCCGGGTGAAGCGGGCTCGTCCCGAAGGGGTGAACGGGTTCCCGTCGGGTAACCGCCGCCCGCCGGGGGAGGACCGCGCGCCGACGGAGGTGGATGGATGCCGCAGCAGCTCAGCAGCAACGGGATCGCCGAAGCGGCGGCCGGTCCGGCCCCGTTGCTGACGTCCCGCCTCGCGCCGCCCGCGCTGCCCGAGCCGGTGCTGCTGCGCCCCCGGCTGCTGCACCGGCTCGACGAGGGGGCGGTCGGGGCGGTCACCCTGGTCCGGGCGCCGGCCGGCTGGGGCAAGACCACCCTGCTCGCCTCGTGGGCCGGCGCGGCGGCGCAGCCCGGGCCGGCCTGGGTGCAGGTCGAGGCCGGGGACAGCGGGGAGCGGCTCTGGGCGTACCTGGCGGCGGCGCTGCGCGGCGCGGCGGAGGGCGACGGCCCGCCGGTGCCGGCCACCCCGCCCCGTCCCGACCAGCTGGAACTGCTCGCCGCCGCGCTCGCCGCCCGGGAACGGCCCGTCCTGCTGGTCCTGGACGACCTGCACCGGATCACCGATCCCGCGGCGCTGAGCGGGCTGGACTTCCTGCTGCGCCACACCGACCAGCGGCTGCGCCTGGTCGCCGGGGCGCGCACCGACCTGCCGCCGGCTCTGCACCGGCTGCGGCTCTCCGGCGAGCTGACCGAGATCGGCCCCGACGAGCTGGCCTTCACCACCGACGAGGTGGCCGACCTGCTGGTCGCACACGGGGTGCCGCTGCCGGCCACGGCGGTGGCCCGGCTGCGCGAGCGGACCGGCGGCTGGCCGGCCGGCCTGCGGTTCGCCGCGCTGGCGGCGCGGGACCGGCCCGACCCGGAGCGCTGGGCGGAGCGGTTCGGCGGGGACGAGCCGGCGATCGCCGCGTACCTGCGGGCCGAGGTGCTGGACGGGCTCGCCCCGGAGGCCCGGGAGCTGCTGCGGCGGACGGCGGTGGCGGGCGCCGTCCGGGCCGACCTGGCGGACGCGTTGACCGGCCGTACCGACGGCGGGCAGCTGCTGGCCGGGCTGGCCCGGGACAGCGGCTTCCTGCGCCGGGACGACAGCGACCCGCCCTGGTACCGCTGCCACCCACTCCTGGCCGACCTGCTCCGCGAGGAGCTGACCGGGCTCGCCGGGGACGAGCGGCGTGACCTGCACCTGCGGGCGGCGGGCTGGTTCGCCGGGCACGACCGGCCGGCCGAGGCGCTGCGGCACGCGCTCGCCGCCGGGGAGTGGGACCGGGCCGCCGAGCTGCTGCTCACCGGCTGGCCGGAGCTGGCCCCGTACGACGGGGAACCGGCCGGTGGACCGCCGCCGGCGCCGCCGCCGGAGGCGGTCCGCCGGGATCCCGAGCTGGCGTTGGCCCGCGCGGCCGAGCGGGCGTACGCCGGGGACGTCACCGCCGCCGCCGACCGGCTGCGGGAGGCGGTGGAGGCGGCCCGGCCGCTGCCCGCGCCGCGCCGGGACCGGTTCCGGATGCTGGCCACCGCGCTGGAACTCAGCCTGGCCCGGCTGGCCGGTGACCCCGCCGAGGTGCGCCGCGCCGCCGCCCGGCTGCTCGCCACCCGGGGGCCGGACGGGCGTACCGCCGGTGAGTCGGCGGGCGCCGCGGCCGGGGCCGGCGCGGCGGTGGACGACGATCCGCGCGCCGGTGCGGGCGAGGACGCCGACGTCCGAGCGGTGGCCGGGACCGCGCTCGGGCTGGTCGACCTCGCCGCGGGGGACCTGCGGGCGGCGGCGGCCCGGTTCGGCGCGGCGCTGCCGGCCGCCCGACGGGGCGGCCGACCGCGTACCGAGCTGGTCTGCGCGGCCCGGCTGGCGCTGCTGCACGCGCTGGCCGGGGAGCTGGTGGCGGCCGAGGAGACGGCGCGCGTGGCGCTGGCGATGCCGCCCTCCCACGGCTGGTCGAGCCGGGCCGACTGCGCCCACGCACACCTGGCGCTGGCCCTGGTGGCGCTGCACCGGGACCAGCCGGAGGAGGCGAGCGCACAGCTGGCGCTGGCCGGCCCGGCTGCCGGTGAGGCGACCGTCGCGGGCGCGGCGGCGCTGTGCCGGGGTGCGCTGCTGCGCGACGCCGGGGAGCCGGCCGGGGCGATCCAGGTCGTCGTCCGGGCCCGGGAACGGCTCACCGAGCGGGGCGAGCTGGCCGACCGGCTGCTCGCCCTGGAGGCGGACCTGCGGGGCGAGCAGGGCGACCTGGACACCGCCCGGCGGCTGCTCGCCGACCGGGCCTGCGAGCCCGACCCGGCGCCGGTGCTGGCGCTGGCCCTGGCCCGGGTGGAGCTGCGCGCCGGTGACGTCCGGGCGGCCGGGTACGCCCTGCCGGACTGGGACGGCCCGGCCGCCGACGGCTGGCCGGTGTCGGTACGCCTCGCCGCCGGGCTGCTGCACGCGGTGCTGGCCCGCCGGGGCGGGGACGACCGGCGGGCGGGGCGGCTGCTGGAACGGGCCCTCGACCTGGCCGGCCCGCAGGGGTACCGGCGGGTCTTCACCCGATCGGAGCCGGTGGTCCGGGATCTGCTCGCCGCCCACCTCGACTCCGGCACCGCGCACTGGCCCATCGTCAGCGATCTGGTGCGGGGCGCCGAGGAGCCGGCGGAGCGCGGGCCGGCCGGTCCGCGCCGGGCCCTGGACGAGCCGCTCACCGAGCGGGAGTTGACCATCCTGCGCTACCTGCAGAGCATCCTGTCCAACGTGGAGATCGCCAGCGAGCTGTCCCTGTCGGTCAACACGGTCAAGACCCACGTCCGCAACATCTACCGCAAGCTCGACGCCACCCGCCGCCGCGAGGCGGTCCGCCGAGCCCGCGAACTCCGCCTGATCTAACCGTGCCCGCCTGTCGGTGGTGGTTATGCGGCGGCGGCGGCGTCCACCGCGGTGAGGAGTTCGGGCACGTCGTAGCCGCCCTCGTGGCGGATGCCGCCGATGAACAGGGTGGGCGTGCCGTTCACCCCGCTGCGGATGCCGCCGACGAAGTCGTGCCGCACCCGGTCGGCGTACGCGTGCCGCTCGGTCTCCGCGCTGATCTCGACCGGTGGCAGGCCGAGCTGCTCCACCCCGAGCGACAGGTGCACCGGGTCGAGCTGGTCCTGGTGCTCGTAGAGCCAGTCGTGCATCTCCCAGAACCGGTCCCGCCGGCCGGCCGCCTCGGCGACCTCGGCCGCGTTCTCGGCGTGTGGATGCACGTTGGCGATCGGGAAGTGCCGGTAGACCAGCCGGACGGTGTCGGCCCGCTGGCGCAGCACCTCGGCCAGGTTGGGGTGGGCCGCTCCGCAGAACCGGCACTGGAAGTCGCCGTACTCGACGATGGTGACCGGCGCGTCCACCGGCCCGCGGATGTGGTCGACGTCGGTCACCGGGACCCGCAGCCGGGGGGTGGCCTGCAGCGGCGTGGTCATCCGGCCACCACCCGCCGGTCGGTGCCGAGCTGTTCCAGCGCGTCGAGGATGCCGTCGGCGCCCGGGTTGACCTCGGCGGGGGAGAGGTAGCTCCAGGCCATCGTCCCCGCCGGGTCGATCACCACCAGGGCCCGCGCGGCCTGCCCGGCCGGGGTATACGCGCCGTACCGCCGGGCGACCTCGCCCTTGGGCTCGAAGTCGGCCAGCAGCGGGAAGCGGATGCCCTTGGCGTCGGCGAAGGCCCGCTGCGACCAGACGCTGTCCACCGAGATGCCCAGCACCGCCGCACCGTACCGGTCGAACTCCGGCATCGCGGCCTGGTAGAGCACCATCTGGTCGCCACAGACCGGGCTCCAGTCGGCCGGGTAGAAGGCGAGCACCACCGGCCGGTCACGGAACTGCCCGGGACCCGTCCGACGCCCGTCCGGGGTGGCCGGCAGGGTGAAGTCGGGGGCCGGGCTCCCGGGGCGGATCAGCCCGTCGGAATCACTCATGCCCCCACCCTGCCGCCGGGCCGGGTGAGCACAGCTCACCCGGCCCGGGTGGTCTCAGCCGGCCACCGACAGGTGGTTGTGCACCTCCCGGATGCCCGGGGCCGACCAGACGATCCGTTCCACCTCGTCGCGCTCGGGCACGGAGTGGACCTGGCCGTTGAGGACGGCGGTGTCGCCGTAGATCCGGACGCTGACCCGGTCCGGGTCGGTGGCCCCGCTGCGAACGAGCGCGTCGACGATGCGGACGGGCAGGTCGTCGCCGCTCGGCGGGGTCGCCGGCCGGACGGTGATGCCGTTGCTCACCCCGCGTACGCCGGTCAACCGGCCGACCACCCGCTCGGCGGCCCGGCGCTGGTACTCCCACTCCACCGCGCCGCGCAACGTCACCCAGCCGTTGGCGACGGTCACCTGGAGGTCCTCCACCGGCACGAAGGCGTCCCACGCGAGGGCGTGCTCGGCCGCGCCGGCCAGTTCCGGGTCGGTGCGCTCGGCCGACGGGCCGATCCGGACGGTCAGGTCGTTGGCGACCGCGCGGACGCGGGCCACCCGGTGCGCGGCCCGCTCGGCCGCCCACTTGGCGGCGTAGCTGTCCACCCACCCGGTCAGCGTCACCACCCCCTCGGTGACGGCGACGCCCACCTGGCTCGCGCTCACCCGGGGCTCCCAGGTCAGCTCGTCGAGGACGTCGTTCTGCAGGTCCTGGTCGGTACGCGTGACGGTGCTGGCCGTGGCCATGCGTGCACTCCTCCCGAGAGGGGTCCGCGGCCGCGGGTCGCGGCCCGCCGGTGGCGAGCCTGTCACCGCCCGGGATGAGCCCTCCTCCCCCGATCCGGGTGAGCGGACGGGTCGGCGGGTGTCCGGCGGCGTCGACAAGCGGGCCCGGCGCGGGGCACGATCTGGCGGGTCGGCGGAGGGGCGGGGCGGATGGACCGGATGCGCCGGGCGGCACGGGCGATGTGGCGGTGCGGCCGGCACGAGTGGACCCTCGCCGTGCTCGCCGCGCTGGCCACGGCCGCCGCGCTGACCTGGCCCACCCTGCGGGACCCGGCCGGCACCATCCCGCAGGACACCGGGGACCCGACGTTGCAGGCGTGGCAGCTCGCCTGGGGCGGGCACGCGCTAGCCACCGACCCGGCGCACCTGTGGCACTCGAACACGTTCTTCCCCGAGCCGTACACCTACGCCTACTCGGACACCCTGCTGGGCTTCGCCCCGTTCGGGCTGGTGGGTGACGGGCCGGTGGCCGCGGTGGTCCGCTACAACCTGCTGTACGTGCTGGTGCACGCGCTCGCCCTGGTCGGGGCGTACGCGCTGAGCCGGCAGTTGGGGGCCGGCCGGGCCGGCGCGGCGGTGGCCGGGGCCTCCTTCGCGTACGCCCCGTGGAAGCTGGCCCAGGCCGGGCACCTGCACGTGCTCTGCGTCGGCGGGATCGCCCTGTCGCTGGCCATGTTGGCCCGGGGGCACGGCTGGTCGCTGCGGCACGGCCACCGGGCCGATCGGGTGCGTCCCGGCTGGGCGGCCGCCGGGTGGGCGGTCGCCGCCTGGCAGGTCACCCTGGGCTTCGGCATCGGCCTGCCCTTCGCGTACGCCCTGGGGGTGCTCTGCCTGGTCGTGGCCGGCGGGTACGCGCTGACCTGGTGGCGGCGGCGGCTCCGGCCGGCCGTTCCGCGCGGGCTGCTCCTGGCCGACCTGGCGGGTGTGGTCGGGTTCGCCGGGGTGACCCTGCTGATGGCCGCGCCCTACCTGCAGGTGGTGGCCCGGCACCCGGAGGGCCGGCGGACGGCGGCCCAGATCGCGATGTTCTCCCCGCCGTGGTCGGGCTTTCTGACCGCGCCGCCGCAGTCCTGGCTGTGGGGGGAGCGGCACGAGTCGGCCCGGACGGTCCTCGGCTTTCCGGGGGAGATGACCCTGCTGCCCGGGATCACGCTGGTCGGGCTGGCGCTGGCCGGCCTCTTCTTCTCCGTCTGGCGGGTGCGGCACCGGCTGGCGCTGGCCGCCGGGGTGCTGTTCAGCGTGGCCCTGGCCGCGGGCAGCACGTTCGGCGGTGACGGCGACCCGGGGTACCTGACGCTGGTCCGGCACGTGCCGGGCTGGGACGGGGTGCGCACCCCGGGCCGGCTGGTGCTCTGGACGACCCTGCTGCTGGGTGTCCTGGCCGCCGGGGGGTTGACCGTGCGGGAGGACCCGACGGCTGCCGGCCGTGCGCGCCGGGCGGCCCGCTGGGCGCTGGTGCTGCCGGTGGCGCTGGTGCTGCTGGAGGGGGTCAACCGGACGCCGCACGTGCCGGTGCCGGCCGAGCCGGTGGCGCTGCACGGGATCGCCGGCCCGGCGCTGGTGCTGCCCAGCGACGGCATCCGCGAGTACCACGTGATGCTCTGGTCGACCGACGGCTTCCCCCGGGTGGTCAACGGGCTGGCCTCGTTCACCCCGGCCTCGCAGGAGTCGATCCGCGCGGCGAGCGTGTCCTTCCCGGACGTCGGCTCGGTGGCGTACCTGCAGGCGGTCGGGGTGCGCACGGTGGTGCTGCTGCCCCGGTACGCGGCGGGCACCCCCTGGCAGGACGCGGCCGGCCGGCCGGTGGACGGGCTGGGCGTGCGCCGCGAGGTGGTCGCCGACGGAGTCGTCTTCCACCTGGACTGACGGCTGCCCCGTGCGATAGGCGTGAGAGCGCTTCCATGAAGCCGTTTCGATCGGTTAGGGGGAATCCCTTCCTCGGCAGCGTGGGCTTCCTCGGCAACTGGAGCGGGAACAACGGCGTACCGGCGGTCACCTGCACCAGCCGCTGACGCGCAAAGGCCCCGGCCGACCCGTCCGTCGGCCGGGGCCCGGTCCCGGTGCGTGTGCCGCGGGCAGTGCGGTGGCGCTCAGCTGTCCAGGCCGGTGACCGGGGAGCTCGGCCGGTCCACGTCAACGAACTCGATGTCGTCGACGGACCGGTCGCGGCTGCCGGCCGCCCGCGCGGCGGTGCCGGCGGCCCAGCCGATGGCGGCGCCGACGAGCGCCGCGCTGATCAGCAGCGTCCACGGCAGGGCCGGACGGCGCCCGGCCAGCGCGTCGAAGGCCAGGGTGGCCCGCCGGCGGGCCTCGTCCGCGGCCGAGCCGACCAGGTCGCCCGCGTCGGAGAGCCCGGAGCCCCCGCCGCCGCGGACGGTCCTGGCGGCGTCGCGAACGCTGTCGCCGGCGTTGCCGATCGCCGCGGCCAGTTGCTGCCAGGCCTGGTCGGCGATCCGCTCGGGCTTGCTGCGGCGCTCCAGCAGGTTGCTACCGAACATCGTGGTTACCTCCTCGGGGTGCCGAAGTCTGCGGCCACTTCGGACGTCGACGTCTCAGCGGCGCGTCACAGTCCGCTCTCCGGCCAGTGCCCAGCCGGGGCGGCCCGCAAACCCGCGTCCTAGCGCACCATGGCCGCCGCGGCCGCGCGGGCGAAGTCGTCGTCGCCGTCGTCATCGTCGTCGTCCCCGCCACCGAAGCCGCAGGCCAGGACGAGAGCGAGCAGCGCGCCGACGCCGGCCAGGCCGAGCAGTCTCCTGATCATCGATGCGATCCTTCCGCCGTAGTGGTGACCCGTCTCTCCCGCGAGCCTAGGCAGTCGGGGCAAACCGGGAGGACAAGCGGCCGGCGGCTCGCCGGGCGGACCGGATCCCGAATCGGGTGGCGGGCGACCGCTACCCTGGGTCGGTTGGAGCGGGCCCGGTCCGTCCGGATCCGCGAATTGCTCATCCCGAGGGGTGGCGACCGAGGCCGTCGGAGGAATACGCTCGGTCGCGGCCCGCGTACTGATGAGGCGCCCATGGACGGGCGAGTGGAGGTGCTCGCGTGAGCCTGTCGATCGTGAAGTCGGTTCTGCAGGGTGGTGTCGTCGAGATCGCCCCGCGTGGCGAAATCGACGTCGACACCGCGTACGAGGTGCGTGAGGCGATCGCCGAGGTGCTCGCGAAGGGGCGTCCGGCTCGGATCGAGCTCAACATGCGGCTCGTCAGCTTCATCGACTCCGTCGGCATCAGCGCGATGGTGGCCGGCTTCCAGACCGCCGAGGTCAGCGGCGTCAAGCTGGTGGTCACCGAGCCGAGCCGGTTCGTGCACCGCCAGCTCTGGGTGACCGGCCTGCTCGGCCTCTTCGGCGCCCCCGAGCCCTACTTCGCCGGCGCCGCCACCCCCGAGGTCCTTCCCGGCGCCTGAGCGCGGTCGCGGCCCCGGGCCGTCACCGCCCGTCGAGCCGAGCCCCCACCAGCGCACACGCCCATGTCTCGGGTGATTCGCCAACGTCATCAAGTTTGTAGCGTCCAAAGGGACGCCCGGCCCACCGGCCTCGCGCCACCAGAGCCCGACCCCGGGACGGGCCCATCGGACGCTACAAACTTGATGACGGGAACGAATCACGCCGCCTGGGTCCACCCGTCCACGCCCCGCCAGCGCACACGCGTTGCCAGGTCGCTCCGGTTACGGCACGATCGGGCCACCGACGAGGGTGGTGGAGGCGCAGTGGTCCGGCGGGAGTCGTTCAGCTACACGGTGCAGGCGCGCTGCTCACGGGCGGATGCGGTGGCGCTGCTGAGCGACCTGGCCCGGCAGGAGGAGCTGCACCCGCTGATCGTCCGGGTCCGCCGGTTGCCGCCCCGCCCGGGCGCCCGGGCCAGCTACGCGATCACCGACCGGCTGGAGGTGGGTCCGCTGCGCTTCCCGGTCACCTACCAGGCCGACGTCCTGGTGGTGACCGACAACGAGATCGTCACGGTGGCCCGCCAGCAGCCCGGCACGACCGTACGCAACCACACCCGGCTCCGGGAGGAGGCCGGCGTGCTGCGGATCGACGTGGAGATCACCCTGGCGGCGCCCGCGCCGCTGTTCGGGTACGCCTTCCGCCAGGCCCGGGCCGCCCACCTGGGGCTGGCCAGCCGGCTCGGCGCGGTCCTGGGCAGGGAGGCCGGCGGCGGCCCGGCCACCGGCTGACCACACCCCGGTCAGCGACGGCCCGCGGCGGCCGCCACCGGTGTCCGGCGGGCCGTGACACCGCGGCGGGTGCGTCCCCACGGCTTCCAGGTGGAGATCACGGTCAGCGCGACCAGTAGGACGGTGGAGACGCTCGGGGCGATCACCACGTCGGCCCGCAGGTGCGCGGTGGCGTCCGGAGCGGCGGCGGCCTGGATGCGCGGCGTGAGCTGGAACAGCACCAGGCCCAGCATCACCGTGGTCACCGCGAGCTTGACCAGCACCCACCGGTGCCGGAGCAGCCCCCACGGGGTGAGCAGCGCGCTGGCCACGCCGACCAGCCAGACCAGCACGCTCAGCGGCGCGAAGAGCCAGGTGACGAGCAGCGCGGCCGCCGGGTAGACCACCTCCGGGTCGGCCCCCCGCAGCCCGGCGACGCCGAGGGTCAGCAGCACCAGGTCGGCGCCGAGCCAGCCCAGCGAGGTCACCAGGTGCAGGGTGAGCAGGGTCTTGCGGGCGTCGGGGGAGAGTCTGGCCATGTCCCCGATGCTCGTCGGCCGGGAGCGGCCCGTCGTGGGCCGGGCGACGACATCCGGCGTACGGCCGGGGACGTACGCCGGTGGCCCGGGGCGGGCCACCGGCGTACCCGGGTCAGTACACCGACAGGTGCACGTGGTTGGTGTGGTCGCTGGACGGGTCCCCGCCCGCCCCGCTGTACGACTTCCAGCCGCTGCTGGGCAGCCAGATCTGCCGGTACCAGATCACGTAGAGCACACCGAGCCGGTCGGCGTTGCGGATGAAGTACGCGGCCAGGTTGTTGCCGTACGTCCTGTCGCCGCCGGTGGCGTCCCCGCCGAAGCCGCTGACCTGGGCGGCGAAGTCACAGGCCCGCCCCTTGGGGTGCTCGCCGGAGCCACTGGGCCGGTAGCAGGAGACGTACCTCTTGAAGCCGGCGGCCTGGGCCTGCTGGAGCGCGTTGAGCATCCGCGGGGTGATGCAGCCGTCGGCGGGCGTCGGGTCGTCGATGCTGCACGACTCCGGCGGCCAGGAGCCGTCGGGGTTGCGGGTCGCCGGCTTGGCGTTCGCGGTGGACGTACCCGAGGTGGACCCGCCACTGTCGGCGGCGGCGGGCGGGTCGGGCTTCTGGGCGGCGGCGACCTCGAGCGCCCGCTCGGCCTGCTGCTTGCGCTTGGCCATCACGGTGACCTGGCGGCGCTCCTCGATGACTTCGCGGTCGATCGCGGCGCGCGTCCGGGTGGCCTCGTCCCGGGTCCGGATGAGGTTGCGCAGTTCCCGGTCCTCGTTGGCGGCGACCGTCTCCAGCGCCGCGGCCCGGTCCAGGAAGCCCTCCGGGGAGGAGCTGCTGAGCAGCGCCGAGACCGGCCCGAGGCGGCCCGTCCGGTACGCCACGCCGGCGATCTCGCTGACCTTGCCGTTGCGCACGCCCAGTTCCGCCTCGACAGTCTTGAGCTGGGCGGTGAGCGCCTGCTGCCGTTTGGTGGAGCGGTCCAGCGCGGCCCGGGCGTCGAGCCAGCCCTTGCTGGCCGCGTCGAGCTGGGCCCGCAGCTCGGGGCTGCCGCCCTCGTCGTCGTCGCCGGGGGCGGCGAGCCGGGCGGTGCTGGGTGCGGCCACGGCCGGCGTGGCGACCGGCGCGGACGACACGCCCAGGGCGAGCGTCGCGGCGACCGCGGCCAGCAGCCGCGCGGTGGTGCGTCGTACGTGCATGCACATGTCCTTCCGTCAGCCGCCGACCGGGTTAGCTGACGGGTTCGGGACGGAAGATCCCTACCGCTGACGCGGATGCACCCCACGAACATGGTTCCCCGGCTCGCCTCGAGGGCGATTAGGCGACGGCCACCGCCGGCACCGATGGGCGCCGCCGGGCGGAGGCCGGGACCGAGCCTACCGGTACGGGTGTGACACCCGCCCGTTTCGTGACTGACGGTACGCGAGGGAAACCTGTTGAAGGAGGGACAAGAGGATAAATGGGGTGGATTTCTTAAGGAGCCGCTAACTACCAGTGCGACGGCCCGCAGCCGCCGGGCGACGCGCCCGGCTCGATCTGCAGGGTGGCGTGCTCGATGTGGAAGTCCTCGTGCAGGGCGCTGCGGGCGGCGGCGAGCACCGTCCCGACCTCGGCGCCCGGGATGGTGGTCAGGTGGGCGGAGGCCACGTCCATGCCGGAGGTGAGCGTCCAGACGTGCAGGTCGTGCACCTCGGCCACGCCGGGGACGGCGGTCAGCCGATCGTGCACCGCGGTCACCTGGAGGTGCTCCGGCGCGGCCTGGACCAGGATGCGCACCGCCGCCCGGCCGAGCCGCCACGTGCGGGGGAGGATGAACACGCCGATCGCCACGGCCACCGCCGGGTCGGCCCACCACCAGCCGGTGCCGGCGATGAGCAGCGCCGCGCCGATCACGCCGAGCGAGCCGAGCAGGTCCCCGACCACCTCCAGGTACGCCCCGCGCAGGTTGAGGCTCTCCTTGGCGCCCGGGCGGAGCAGGGCGAACGCGGCGACGTTGGCGAGCAGGCCGAGCAGCGCCACCGCGAGCATCGGGCCGGTGACCACCTCGGGCGGATTGCCGAACCGGCGTACCGCCTCGATCAGGACGTAGACCGCGACCCCGCTGAGCAGCACGGCGTTGGCCAGCGCGGCGAGCACCTCCAGCCGGTAGAGCCCGAAGGTGCGCTGGGGGTCTCGGTCGGCGAGCCGGGTGGCGGTGATGGCGGCCAGGGCCATCCCGATGCCGAGCACGTCGGTGAACATGTGCCCGGCGTCGGAGAGCAGGGCCAGCGAACCGGTGCCGAAGGCGGTGACCGCCTCGACCACCATGAGCGCGGCGAGCAGCCCGAAGGCCGCCCAGAGTCGCCCCCGGTGCCGCTGCGCGGCGTTGGTGACCGCCCCGCTGTGGTCATGCCCTCCGCCCACGCCCACACCTTCCGTCCCCGCCGCGCACCCGACCCAACCTATGCTCACATCGCTATATATCCAACCCACCCGCTCGGGGGTGGGGTGGTGGGGGTCAGGGAGTGGGGTCGAGGGTGGTCAGGCGTTGCGTGGCGCGGGAGAGGGCCACGTAGAGGGTGCGCACGCCGGAGGGCTCCGCGCGGATCTCGCTGGGGCAGACCAGCACCACACCGTCGTACTCCATGCCCTTGGCCTGGAGGCTCGTCACCACCTGGAGCCGGCCGGCGCCCGTACCGTCGGCGAGCCAGCCGGCCACCTCGTCCCGGCGCGGCACCGGAGTGATCACCCCGACCGTCCCCTCGACCTCGGCGAGCAGCGTCTCCACCGCCTCCACGGTCGCGGCTGCCAGCTCCGCCGCCGGGACGGTCAGCGCGACCGGATCGACCCCGGTGGAGCGGACCGCCGTCGGCAGCGCCAGGTCCGGGTGCAGCCGACGGATCTCCGCCGCCGCCACCGCGAAGATCTCCGCGGAGTTGCGGTAGTTGGTGGTGAGCACGAACCGGTGCCGCCGGCGGCGGCCGAGTGCCTGGTCGCGGGCCCGGTCCAGCTCCGCCGGGTCGCCCGACCACGCGGTCTGCGCCGGGTCGCCGACCACCGTCCAGGACGCCAGCCGGCCCCGCCGGCCGACCATCCGCCACTGCATCGGCGAGACGTCCTGCGACTCGTCCACCACCACGTGCGCGTAGTCGCGGTAGTCCTCCGGACGTTCCCGGGCCGCCGCCCGGGCGGCACGCTGTCGGTCGCCGAAGGTGCTCAGCTCCCGGACCCCGCCCGCCAGCTGGAACGGGTCGCGCTTCTGCTTCGCCGGCCGCACCGGCTTGCCCAGCATCGCGTCCAGCTCGTCCAGCAGGGCGATGTCGGCCACCGTGAGCCCCTCGGTGTCCAGCGTCCGGTACGCCTCGCCGAGCAGGGTGATCTCCGCCCGGGACAGGACGTCCCCGGCGTACCGGCGCAGCCGCTCCGGGCGGGCCAGCCAGCCCAGCACGTGCCGGGGGTGCAGCCGGGGCCACCACGCCTTGAGGAACTCCCGGAACTCCGGCCGGTCGATGATCTCGTCCTCGAAGGCGGGCTGCTCCGGCAGGCGGGCGACGATCAACCGCCGGGCCTGGGCGTACAGCGCGGCGAGTACCGCGTCGAAGCCGGCCCGACGCACCTCGTTGCGCCGCGCCCCCCGGGACAGCACCCGGTCCCGGATCCCGTCCAGCTCACGGCGCTCCAGCCGCAGCAGCGTGCCCCGGTAGAGCAGGCGCAGCTCGCCCGGGCCACCCGGTACGGCGTCCCGCACCGCCCGTTCCAGCACCCGGCGAATCCGCAGCGAACCCTTAACCGCCGCCACCTCCGGCGGGTCGGTCCGGGTCGCCGACATGCCGGGGAAGAGCGAGCCGAGCGAGTGCAGGGTGGCGGTCTCCTCGCCCAGCGACGGGAGCACCGAGGCGATGTACTCGACGAAGACCGAGGAGGGGCCGACCACCAGGATGCCGCCGCCGGCGTACCGGCTGCGGTCGGAGTAGAGCAGGTACGCCGCCCGGTGCAGGGCGACCGCCGTCTTGCCGGTGCCCGGGCCGCCGGAGACGATCGTGACCCCGGAACCGGGGGAGCGGATCGCCTCGTCCTGCTCGCGCTGGATGGTGGCGACGATGTCCCGCATCCCGCGCCCGGTCGCCCTGGAGAGGGTGGCCAGCAGCGCCCCGTCACCGACCACCGCCAGGTCCGGCGGCGCCGACTCCGGGTCGAGCAGGTCGTCCTCGATCCGGGTGACCTTCTCGTTGGCCGAGCTGATGGTGCGCCGCCGCACCACGCCCAGCGGCTCCGCCGGGGTGGCCTGGTAGAAGGCGGCGGCGGCCGGTGCGCGCCAGTCGACCACCAGCGTCTCGGCGTCCTCGCCGCGCACCCCGAGGCGCCCGACGTGCAGCACCTGCCGGTCGCGCAGGTCCAACCGGCCGAAGACCAGCCCCTCGTGCTCGGCGTCCAGCATGTGCCGGCGCTGCGCGGCGTGGAAGACCATCGCGTCCCGCTCGACCAGCGCCCCGAAATTGCCGACCCGGGCGAGCCGGTAGCCGTCCCGCTCCGCACGGGCCGCCGCGAGACGGAGTTCGGCGAGGCGGGCGTACACCCGGTCGAGGTGCCGCTGCTCGGCGGCCATCTCCTGTTCCAGGGTGGTCTGGTCGGTCAACGTACGGGCTCCTGAGCGGCGGCGGCGGCCGGGCGCGGACGCGCCGGACGGAGAATGAGGGTACGGGCAGCGTACGGGCACCCGTCGAGGCCGTGCCGTGGCCGGCGACGTGGGCCACCCGCCCGCAGCCGGCTCAGCCCGCCGGGGTCGTCTCCGGGGCGCCGGTCAGCACCCGGCGCAGCACCCCGGCCAGGGCGGCGTTCACCTCGTCCGGCCGTTCCATCATCAGCATGTGCCCGGCGCCCGGGCAGACGGTCAGCTCGGTCACCGGCAGCGCCGCCGCGATCGACTGCGCGCACGGCGGCGGGGTGAGCCGGTCCCGGTCGCCGACCAGCGCCGCCGCCGGCACGTGCGCCAGCGCCGCGAGGGTGTCCAGCCGGTGCTGGTCGCCGATCGAGGCGCGGAACCCGCCGATCGAGCGCAGCGAGGCCCGGGCCACCGCCGAGGTCACCAGGCGGATGTCCGACGGCTCGCAACGGTCGCCGAAGAGCATCCAGCGGATGCTCGGCCGGAGGGCGCGCAGCAGCGCCCGGGGCGGCCGCCACGAACCGCACCGGGCCAGCACCCCGGCGCCGGTGGTCTCGGCCAGCCGGATCAGCCGGGCGATGCGGGGGGAGAGGCCGTAGACGGTGTGCGTGTGCCCCTCGGCGGTGGTGGAGACGAAGACCAGGCCGGCGGTCCGGGCGGCGAAGTGCTCAGGGTGGCGGTGGGCGTACTCCATCACGGTCATCCCGCCCATCGAGTGCCCGACGAGCAGCACCGGGCCGGTCGGGGCCACCTCGTCCAGCACCGCGGCCAGGTCGTCGCCGAGCTGGGCCAGGGTCGCCGTGCGCAGGGCCATGCAGCTGGACCGGCCGTGGCCCCGGGCGTCGTAGGTGACCACCCGGACCGCGTCGCCGAAGCGCTCCCGCAGGTCGGTCAGCTGCCGGTGCCAGGCCCGCCCGTCCAGGGTCCAGCCGTGCAGCATGACCACGGTCACCGCCGCGTCCGTCGGGCCGGTGACCTCGACGTGCAGGCGTACGTCGTCCGGCAGTCGTACCTCCCGCTGCTCCGACATTCGCCACCTCCCCCGGGCCGCCCGGTTCCCACCACCGGAGTAGGCCCGGTGGGTGACACACCGGCTACCCGTCATGACACCACGCCAACCGTGGTGGTGAGAAGATTCGCAACCCGCCCCGCGGCGTCGGATCGGTGACGAGGCTGGGGGACATGCGCCCGTCCACGCCACCGCCGATCCCCGGACCGGGCCGGACCCCGCGGTCCGCCCTGGCCGAGCTGCTCGCCGGCAACCGGCGCTTCGTCAGTGGCCGCCCGGTGCACGGGCACGACGTGACCGCCGCGGCGGCCGTCGCCTCCGGCGACCAGCAGCCGTACGCGGTGGTGCTGGGCTGCATCGACTCGCGGGTTCCGCTGGAGGCGATCTTCGACCAGACCTTCGGATCGATCTGCGTGATCCGCACCGGCGCGCACGTGCTGGACCGCGCGGTCTGCGGCTCCATCGAGTACGTGGTGCACCAGCTCGGGGTGCCGCTGGTGATGGTGCTCGGGCACGAGCGCTGCGGGGCGGTCGCCTCGGCGGTCGACACCCTGCGTACCGGGCGGCGCCCCGACGGGTCGCTGGGCTACCTGGTGGACCAGATCGCCCCGGCGGTGGCGGAGGTGGGCGCCGACGACCCCCGGGCGCACCCGCTGGCGGTCCGCCGGCACGTGCTGCGGACGGTGGCCGCGCTCGGCGCCGACGAGCTGCTCGCCGGGCCGGTCGCCGAGGGGCGGGTCGACGTGGTCGGCGCCCTGTACGACCTGGCCACCGGTGACGTCGCCCTGCTCGACCGCTGACGGTCGCGGGCGCTGGAAAGGCGGAACCGCCCGCCGGGGTGACCCGACGGGCGGTTCCAGGTGTCGCTCTGGGGGAGGGCTCAGCCCTCGAAGACGCCGGCCTCGACGAGGCGCTTCTCGGTCTTGTCCCAGCCGTCGCCCGGGTGGGTGGCGGCGAGGTTGTTGATCTCAGCGCGGATCTTGGCGGCGTGGCCGGCGGCGGCCAGCACCCGGATCTCCTCGACGAAGGCGTCCGAGTCGGTCCGCAGGTGCGCGGTCTTGCCGTTGGTCAGGTTCCGCACGTAGGCGTGCTTGCCGCCGTTGAGCGGGATGAGGTACTTGAACTCGCCCAGCACGCTGAGGGCGCCACCCTGGCCAGCCTGGCCGGCCCGGACTGACGCGCGCGCGGTCTTAGAGGTGTTGCTCGCCACGGAGGTACTCCTTGCAAGACGTACGGGAGGACGGGAATCGTCCGGGGGCTGTATGCGGATGACGCCCGGGTGAGCCTCAGCCCGCGAAGATGTACGGCGGCACAGAACCGCCCAGAGAACTGTACACGACCACGATGCCTGGCTGGCCACCGTGCCTGTCGGAGAGCACAACCGAGGTCACCGGTCCGGGTATTTCCGACCGGCGAATTTTCCGATTCCCTGGCGTACCATCCGTCACAGCAGTCATGATGTGTCGCAGGAACCACTCGGGTGGTCGAGGTCGTAGGGGAAGACGCACCTCGGTCTCCGGGAGGTCACCGTGCCAACGCGTGGCGTCGTATACGTCCACTCGACCCCGCTCGCCGTGTGCTCGCACGTCGAGTGGGCGATCGCGCGCGTCCTCGCCGCGCCGGTCAACCTGCAGTGGACGGCACAGCCCGTCGATCCCGGCGCCCGCCGGGCCGAGTGCGGGTGGACCGGTAGCCCGGGGACGGGCGCCGAACTGGCTGCTGCCCTCCGGCAGTGGCCCATGATCCGTTTCGAGGTCACCGAGGAGCCCAGCTCGGGCGCCGACGGGGAGCGCTTCATGTACGTGCCCGGCCGCGGCCTGTTCCGGGCCACCGTCGGCGCGGCCGGCGACATCCAGCTCGGCGAGGACCGGCTGCGCAGCCTGATGGCCGCCGCCCGGGCCCCGGAGGCGCTGGCGCACGCCCTGGACAAGGCGCTCGGCACGGCCTGGGACGCCGAGCTGGAGCCGTACCGCTACGCCGGCGACGGCGCCCCGGTGACGCTGCTCACCCGGGTGGGCTGAGCCGGTCCGGTGTACCAGGACAGCCCGGTCCGGACGGGCACGCCCCGCACCGCCCGCCGTCCGGTCGGGTTGCCCCGATAAGTCGGCAACGGGTTTGATGGGTCATGTGTCGACCTCCCCGCGACGTGCCGGCGTCGCCCTCGCCACCCTGACCGCGCTGCTCGTCTCCGGCTGCTCGGCGGAGACAGCGCGACCCCGCCCGACGGCCAGCCCGTCGACCGCCGCCGTGAGCCCCACCGGCACGCCGGCGGCCATCCCCGTCGACCCCGCGGACCCGGCCGCCCGGGCCGCCGCGCTGGTCGGCGCCCTCGCCGACGAGGACCTGGTCGGCCAGGTGCTGATGCCCTACGCCTACGGCAGCTCCGCCACCAAGGTGTCCCCCGGTTCCGCGGCCGGCAACCAGGCCCTCGCCGGGGTCGACACCCCCGCCGAGATGATCACGAAGTACCGCGTCGGCGGGCTGATCCTGGTCGGCTTCAGCGCCGACGACCCCACCTCCGGCAACCAGGCCACCACGAACGTCGACAACCCGGCTCAGGTCCGCGAGCTGACCACCGGGCTGCGCGCCGCCGCCGGGAAGCTCCCCACCGGCCCGGCGCCCTTCCTGGTCGGCACCGACCAGGAGTACGGGGTGGTCACCCGGATCACCGACGGCGTCACCGCCCTGCCCAGCGCGCTCGCCGCCGGGGCCGCCGACAAGCCGGCGCTGACCGAGGCCGCCTGGCGGGCCGCCGGCGCCGAGCTGGCCGCGATGGGGATCAACATGGACTTCGCGCCGGTCGCCGACGTGCTCGCCACCCGCAGCACGGTGATCGGCTCCCGCTCGTTCGGCGCCGACCCGCGACGGGTCTCCCCGCAGGTCGCCGGCGCGGTGAAGGGACTGCAGAGCAGCGGTGTCGCGGCCAGCGTCAAGCACTTCCCCGGCCACGGACTCAGCGCCGCCGACTCGCACCAGGAGATGCCGGTGGTCGGCCAGTCCCGGGCCGAACTCGACGCCACCGCCTTCCCGCCGTTCCGCGCCGGGATCGACGCCGGGGCGATGGCGGTGATGTCCGCCCACCTCGACGTCCGTTCGGTCGACCCGGGCACCCCGGCCACCTTCTCGCACAAGCTCCTCACCGACGTGCTCCGCGGCCAGCTCGGCTTCACCGGCGTGGTGGTCACCGACGGGATGAACATGCCGCCGGCCAAGCGCTGGGCGCCCGGCGAGGCGGCCGTCCGGGCCCTGCTCGCCGGCAACGACCTGATCCTGATGACCCCGAACGTCGGCCAGGCGTACGACGGGCTGCTCGCCGCCCTGCGCGGCGGCTCGCTGCCCCGGGCCCGGCTGGTCGAGGCGGCCACCCGGGTGCTGACCATGAAGTTCCGGCTCGCCGACCGGCCCGCCCCAGCCATGTCCGCCCTGAACAGCCCCGCGCACCGGGCGGCGGCCGCCGCCCTCGCCGCGGCCGCGGTGACCCAGCTGCGCGGCGCCTGCGCCGCACCGGTACGCGGCCCGGTGACCGTCACCTCGTCGGCCGGCCGGGACCGGACCCGGGCCGCGCTGACCGAGGCCCTGACCGCCGCCGGCGTGCCGGTGGTCCCGAACGGCGGCACCGGCGTCCACCTGGTCGGGTACGGCGACGACAGCGGCGACCTGAAGGCCGACGCGGCGGTGACCGTCGCCATGGACACCCCGTACGTGCTGGAGAAGGCGACCTCGCCGACCCTGCTGGCGACCTACTCCTCCACCCGTACCTCGATGGACGCGCTCGCCCGGGTGCTCGCCGGTAAGGCCCGCCCCGCGGGCCGCTCGCCGGTGCCGGTGCCCGGCCTGCCCGCCACCAGCTGCGCCGGCTGACCGGGGCCGTTCCGAACCGGGGAGCGCGGTCCGGCCCGGCTGATAGCGTGCGACCGTCCGCCAGCCGACGACGGGAGAGACGAGCACCGTGACGGGACCCACGCCGGCCGGCCGCCCACGGTGACCGCGCTCGCCACCGGGGACGCCGCCCCGTCGACCGCCGTCCCGCGCCGCCCGGCCGCGCTCCGGCTCGCCCCCGCCCTGGCCGGGTACGCGGTGATCGCGGTCGTGCTGCTCGCGGCCGGTACCTCCCCGGTCGACCTGCTCCGCTACACCGCGTACGCCGGGCTGGCCGTGGTGCTGCCCGGCACGCTGGTCTGGCGGGCGCTGCGCCGGCACCCGCACACCCTGGTCGAGGACCTGGCGATGGGCGCCGCCGTCGGGCTGGTGCTGGAGCTGGCCGGCTGGGCGGTGTTCACCGCCGCCGGGGCGCCCGACCGGCTGTGGCTCTGGCCGCTGGCCGTGCTGGTGCCGTTCGCCGCGCTGCCCCGGCTGCGTCGGCACTGGCGCCCCCGTGACCTGGTCCCGGTGCCCGCCGGCTGGTCCTGGTCGCTCGCCGCGGTGGTGGCCGGCTTCACCCTCTACCTGTACCACTCGTTCCTGCGGGTCAACCCGGTCCTGCCCACCGACGAGGGGCAGGCCCAGTACATCGACCTGGCGTTCCAGCTCTCGCTGGCCGGCGCGGCCACCCACCAGGCGCCGCTGGACGTGCCGCAGGTCGCCGGCGAGCCGCTGCACTACCACTGGTTCGGCTTCGCCCACCTGGCGGCGGCCAGCCTGGTCAGCGGCGTGGACCTGCCCACGGTCTTCTTCCGGCTCGGGGTGCCGGCGCTCTGCGCGCTCGCCGCGGTCCTGGTCGCCGTGGTGGGCTGGCGGGTAACCGGCCGGCCGTACGCCGGGGTGATCGCCGCCGCGCTGATGTTCACCGTGGGCGAGTTCGGCTACGAGAACGGCGTCCGGCAGCTCTTCGGCACCCAGGCCACCTTCATCGTCTGGGGCAGCCCCTCGATGACGTACAGCTGGGTGCTGCTGCTGCCGCTGATCGCCGTGCTCGCGGAGATCGTCGGGCGGGCCCGGGGCACGACGGTGCCGCCGGTCGGCCGGGGCGCCTGGGTGCTCGCGGCGGTCCTGCTCGCCGCCGCCACCGGGGCCAAGGCCAGCTCGGTGCCGGTGGTGCTGGCCGCGCTGGCCCTCACCGCCGCGGTCACCCTGGTGACCCGGCGGCGGTTGCCCCGGGCGGTGTTCGTCGCCGCGGGTCTGGCCGTGGCGGCGCAGGTCTTCGCCACCGCCGTGCTGTTCGCGTTCGAGAGTCACGGGGTGACCGTGGACCCGCTGTCCGGGCTGCGTCCGTACGTGGGCGAGGGGCACTGGGCCGGGGTGGGCGCGCTGCTCTGGACCGGTGTGGCCGTCGCCTTCCTGCTCAACCTTGAGCTCCGGCTCGCCGGCGTGCTGGCGCTGCTCCGGCTGCGCCGGTGGCGGCTGGAGCCGGTGCAGGTGTTCCTGCTCGGCGGGGCGCTCGCCGGCCCGGCGATCTACCTGCTGGTCGGGCACCCCGGCAGCAGCAACCAGTACTTCACCCGGTCCGGGTTCGCCTTCGGGGTGCTGCTGTCCGCGTGGGGGTACGTCGAGCTGCTCGACCGGGCGGCGCTGACCCGCCGCGCCGGGGCGCTGCTCGGCGCGGGCGCCGCCGCCTTCGCGCTGCTGCTGACCGGGTACCAGTTGCGCTTTCCGACCACCGTGCCGCCCGGCCGGCCGTACGCCCCGGTGTTGCCGCTGCTCTGCTGGGCCGCGGCGCTGCTGGTACTGATCCTGCTGGTGGCGCTGCTCTGGCCCGGGCTGGTCGGCCGCTGGCCCGGGCTGTCCGGCCGGGGCGGCGCGGTGCTGCTCACCGCGGTGCTGGTCGCCGGCGCCCCCGGGTTGGTGCTGGACGCGGCGGCGGCCCGGCAGTACCCGAACGGCGGGGCGTACCCGGTGGAGCGGATGCCGGCCTCCCGGGTGCAGGCCGCCCGCTGGGTGTACGCGCACAGCGCCCCGGACGACGTGGTCGCCACCAACGTGCACTGCCGCGCGGTGGTCAGCGGCTGGTGCGACGCCCGCTCGTTCTGGCTCAGCGGGTACAGCCAGCGGTCGGTGCTGGTGGAGGGGTGGGCGTTCGCGCCCCGGATGGTCGGCCTGCCCGGCGGCCCGTACGCCCCGTTCTGGGACCAGGCGCGGCTGCGCGCCAACGATGCCGCGTTCGCCGCCCCGACCGCCGACGGCTTGGCCGAGCTGCGCGACCGGTACGGGGTGCGCTGGCTGGTCGTCGACCGGCAGGAGGAGCCGGAGGCGCCGGAGCTGGCCGCGCTGGCCGACCTGCGCTACGCCAACTCCCGGATGGCGGTCTACCGGCTCCGCTGACCGGGCCGGCGCCGGGTCACTCCGCCGGGCGGTGGGCCCGCAGCATCAGCGTGACGCCGGGCAGCGACCGCACCGGCAGGTACCGCTCGGCGGTGACGATCGTCCGCAGTCCCAGGTTGACCACCGGGTTGAGGTCGTCCAGGTCGCTGCCGGAGGAGTGGCGGCGCCGCCAGGCGGCCACCGGGCGGAGCAGCACGTTCCAGCTCCACAGTTCGTCCACCACCAGGCCGGCCTTCTCGATCACCGCGCGCAGCGACTCCCGGTCGTAGCGGCGGACGTGCCCCACCGCGACGTCGTGCGCCGACCAGAGCGCCATGTCGGCGGGGACGGCGATCAGCGCCGTGCCGCCCGGGCGCAGGGTGCGGCGGATCTCCGCGGCGGCGAGGTAGTCCTCGTCGAAGTGCTCGAGGATGTCGAAGGCGACCACCAGGCCCAGCCGGGCCGACCGGACGGGTAGCCGCCGCGCGTCGCCCCTGATCACGTCCAGCCCGCGTTCGCGGGCCACGCCGGCGCCCTCCACGCTGTATTCCAGCGCCAGCGGTCGCCAGCCGTGCGCGCGCAGTACCCGGGTGTTGCCGCCGCCGGCCGCGCCGATGTCCAGCGCCTCCGAGGGACGCACCCCGCCGGCGGCCAGCCGGTCCAGCGACCGTACGAGCAGCGCGCGCCGCTCGCGGTACCACCAGTGGGTGTCCTCGAGCGCGGCGAGTTTGCGGATCTCGGTCGCTTCCACGGCGTACTCCTCGGGCGGGCTGTCGACGGCCCTCACCCTAGCGGTTCGGCGGCTGTGCGGCCGTTCGGAGGAACCCGGTCGCGCCACCGGCGGCGCGACCGGGGCCGAGACACGGCCAGGGCCCGCGCTCACCGAGCGGCGGGCCCTGACCACATCGACCTGCCTACAGCGGGATGTTGCCGTGTGCGCCCCGGGCGGCCGGGGCCGCGGCGAGCGCCTCGGCGATCCGGCGCCGGGTCTCCCCCGGCTTGATCACGTCGTCCACCACGCCGATCTCCAGCGCCCGGTTCACCCCGCCGGCGACCCGGGTCTGCTCCTCGATCAGCTGCGCCCGCAGCGTCTCCCGCTGCTCCGCCGGCGCGGCGGCGAGCTTCTTGCGGTGCAGGATGTTGACCGCGGCGCTGGCACCCATCACCGCGACCTCCGCGTTCGGCCAGGCGAACACCGCGGTGGCGCCGAGCGAGCGGGAGTTCATCGCGATGTACGCGCCGCCGTACGCCTTGCGGGTCACCAGGGTCACCCGCGGCACCACCGCCTCGGCGAACGCGTGCAGCAGCTTCGCTCCGCGCCGGACCACGCCGTCCCACTCCTGGCCCAGGCCGGGCAGGTAGCCGGGGACGTCGACCAGCACGATCAGCGGCACCCCGAGCGAGTCGCACATCCGCACGAACCGGGCCGCCTTCTCGGCGCTGGACGCGTCGAGGCAGCCACCCAGCCGCAGCGGGTTGTTGGCGATCACGCCGACCGTCCGGCCGGCGAACCGGCCGAGCGTGGTGACCACGTTCGGCGCCCACTTCGCGTGCAGCTCCACGCCCGGCGCGTCGAGCAGCGCCTTGACCACCGGCTTCACGTCGTAGGCCCGGTTGGTCTCGACGGGCATCTTCGCGGTCAGGTCGTGGCCGTCGGCCACACCGGTCGGCACGTCGTCCGGACAGAGCCGGCCCTGGCGGCCCAGCAGCGCGGCGAGCTTGCGCGACTCGGTCATCGCCGTCTCGTCGTCCGCGCAGGTCACGTGCACCACGCCGGAGCGCCGGCCGTGCGGCTCGGGCCCGCCGAGGCGCTCCATGTCGACCTGCTCGCCGGTGACGCTGCGGACCACCTCGGGCCCGGTCACGAAGATCCGCCCGGCGCCGCTCATCACCACGATGTCGGTCAGCGCCGGCCCGTACGCCGCGCCACCGGCCGCCGGGCCGAGGACCACGGAGATCTGCGGCACCCGGCCGGAGGCCCGGACCATGGCGGCGAAGACCTGCCCGACGGCGTCGAGCGCGACCACGCCCTCGGCCAGCCGAGCCCCGCCGGAATGCCAGAGGCCGAGCACCGGCACCCGCTCCCGAACGGCGGTGTCGATCGCGTCGACGACGTGCCGGCACCCGTCGGTGCCCATCGCGCCGCCCATCCTCGTGGCGTCGGTGGCGTACGCGATCGCCGGCGTGCCGTCGATCTCGCCCCGCGCCCAGAGCACGCCGGAGGTGTCCCGCGGCGCCAGCAGACGCAGGGAACCCGCGTCGAACAGGGCCCGGAGCCGGACCTCGGGATCCCGGTAATCGACTGTCGAGCTGCCCGCGCTGACGGCGGTCGCTGTCACTTGAGCCTCCAAGGCTGTGGTGTCAGGCACGCGTGAAGACGAGAGCCACGTTGTGACCGCCGAAGCCGAACGCGTTGTTCAACGCGGCGGGGATCTCCATGTGGCGCGCCTTGTGGGCGGCCACCTCCAGGCTCAGACCATCGTCCGGGTCATCCAGGTTGATCGTCGGAGGGACGACACCGTCGCGGATGGCCAGGATGGTGGCGATCGACTCCAGCGCCCCGGCCGCGCCGAGCAGGTGACCGGTCATCGACTTGGTCGCCGACAGCACCGGGTGGTCACCGAGCGCCTTGTGCAGCGCGCCGATCTCCAGCATGTCGCCGACCGGGGTGGAGGTGGCGTGCGCGTTGACGTGGGTGATGTCGGTCTTCGCCACGTCCGCGTCGGCGATGGCCTTCGCGATCGCCCGAATGGCGCCCGCACCCTCGGCGTGCGGCTGCACGATGTCGTACGCGTCGGAGGTGATCCCCGCGCCGGCGAGGCGCGCGTACACCCGGGCGCCGCGGGCGGCGGCGTGCTCGGCGCTCTCCAGCACGATCACCCCGGCGCCCTCGCCGAGCACGAAGCCGTCCCGGCCCTTGTCCCACGGGCGGGAGGCCCGCTCCGGCTCGTCGTTGCGGGTCGACATGGCCCGCATCGACGCGAAGCCGGCGATCGGCAGCGGGTGGATGACCGCCTCGGTGCCGCCGGCCACCACCACGTCGGCCCGGCCGGCGCGGATCATGTCCAGGCCCAGCGCGATGGCCTCCGCGCCGGTGGCACAGGCGCTGGCCACCGAGTGCACGCCGGCCTTGGCGCCCAGCTCCAGCCCGACCCAGGCGGCCGGGCCGTTCGGCATCAGCATCGGGATGGTGTGCGGGGACACCCGGCGCGGACCGGACGCCTCCAGGATGTCGTCCTGGGCGAGCAGGGTCAGCGCGCCGCCGATGCCGGAGCCGACGCTGACGCCCAACCGCTCCGGGTCGAGCCCGGAGTCGGCCAGGCCGGCGTCCGCCCAGGCCTGCTGCGCCGCGATGATCGCGATCGCCTCGGAGCGGTCCAACCGGCGCAGCTTCACGCGGTCGATCAGCCCGGCCGGATCCACCGCCAGCGGGGCGGCGATCCGGACCGGCAGTTGCTCGGCCCACTCCTGGGTGAGGGCAGTCACCCCGGAGCGGCCGGCGAGCATGGCGTCCCAGGTCGACGCGACGTCCCCGCCCAGCGGGGTGGTCGCGCCGAGCCCGGTGACGACGACGTCGGGGCGACTCATATCAGGACTGCGCCTCGATGAAGCTGACGGCGTCCCCGACGGTCTTCAGGTTCTGCACCTCGTTGTCCGGGATCTTGACGCCGAACTTCTCCTCGGCGGCGACCACGACCTCCACCATGGAGAGCGAGTCGACGTCCAGGTCGTCGGTGAAGGACTTCCCCTCGGCCACGTCGTCCGGGTTCACCCCGGCAACCTCTTCGAGGATCTCGGCGAGGCCGGCGGTGATCTCGTCACGGGTCATTGCGGTTGGTTCCTCTCATAGGGGGTTTTCCCGCCGGTCGGCGGGACGGCGCGGGACGCGCCGGGTTCACGGGCAGCGGATGACCTGACCGGCGTAGGTCAGGCCGCCGCCGAAGCCGAAGAGCAGGACCGGGGCGCCCGAGGGCACCTCCCGCCGCTCCACCAGCTTGGACAGGGCGAGCGGGACGCTCGCCGCGGAAGTGTTGCCGGACTCGACGATGTCCTTGGCGATGATCGCGTTCGGGATGTTGAGCCGCTTGACGATGCCGTCGATGATCCGGGCGTTGGCCTGGTGCGGCACGAACGCGGCCAGCTCGGACGGGGCGACCCCGGCCCGTTCGCAGGCCTGCAGGGCCAGCGGCGCCAGCGCGGTGGTGGCCCAGCGGAAGACCGACTGCCCCTCCTGCTGGATGTACGGCCGCCAGCCCTCGATCCGGACCGCGTCGCTCTTCTCCGGCACCGAACCCCAGACCACCGGACCCACCCCGGCCGGCTCGTCGTCGGCGGTCGCGGTGACCACCGCCGCCCCGGCGCCGTCGCCGAAGATGATGCAGGTGGAGCGGTCGGTCCAGTCGGTGAAGTCGGAGAGCTTCTCCGCGCCGATGACGATCGCGTTGCGCGACGCGCCGGCCCGGATGGCGTGGTCCACGGTGCCCAGCGCGTAGGCGAAGCCCGAGCAGGCGGTGTTGAGGTCGTACGCGCCCGGCGCGGTGATGCCGAGCTTCGCGGCGACCCGGCAGGCCACGTTGGGGCTGCGGTCGACCGAGGTGCAGGTGGCCACCACGACCAGGTCGATGTCGGCGGCGGTGAGGCCGGAGTTGGCCAGGGCCTTGTCGGCGGCGGCCGCCGCCATGTCGGCCACCGTCTCGTCGCCGGCGATCCGCCGGGTGACGATGCCGACCCGGTCCCTGATCCACTCGTCGTTGGTGTCGACCAACTGGGCGATGTCGTCGTTGGTCACCACCCGGGACGGCTGGTAGTGCCCCATGGACACGATCCGGGAACCGGCCATCAGTGCTGTCCTCCGATGCGGGCGAGCGGTTGGCCCGGCGCGACCGGGTCGTCGTGGTGGGCGAGCCACTCGGTGAGCAGCCCGCTGTCGTGCGCGGTCACCTCGACCGGCCCCTGGCGGGTGGCGACGTGCCCGATCACCTGGCCGGCGCGCAGGTCGGCGCCCTCGGTGAGCTCCTCGGTCGGAGCGAAGGTGCCGGCGGCGGGGGAGACCACCACCCGGAACTGGATCACCGGCTCGTGGCCGCGCAGGCCGCTGTGCCGGGCGATCAGGTCCCGCGCGGCGGGCAGGTCGTCAGGAGTGTTCAGGGTGACGATCTCCGGCGCGCCGGCGCCCTTGAGCTCCCGCTTGACCAGGCCGGCCAGGGTGCCGGCCGGCGGCAGCTCGATCACGCCGGTGACCCCGAGGTCGGCCAGGGTACGCATGCACAGGTCCCAGCGCACCGGCGCGGTGACCTGGCGGACCAGCCGCTGGAGGATCTCCCGGCCGTGGTTGACCGCCGACCCGTCCAGGTTGGAGACGAGGATACGGGCCGGGTCGGTGGGGGTGATCCCGGCGGCCACGCCGGCCAGAGCGGCCTCGGCGGGCGCCATGTACGGGGTGTGGAACGCCCCGGCCACCTGGAGCCGGATGATCCGGGTCTTCGCCGGCGGCTCGGCGGCGAGCTTGTCCAGCGCGTCCAGCGCGCCGGCGGCGACGATCTGGCCGGCGCCGTTGCGGTTGGCCGGGTGCAGCCCGTGGGCGGCCAGCGCGGCGAGCACCTCGTCCGGGTCGCCGCCGAGCACGGCGGCCATCCCGGTGGGCTCCAGCGCGCAGGCGGCGGCCATCTCCCGGCCGCGTACCCCGGCGAGGGTGATCGCCGCCTCGGCGGGGAGCACCCCGGCGAGCGCGGCGGCGCCCAACTCGCCGACGCTGTGCCCGGCGGTGAGACCGACGTCGTACATCGGGAGGTGCTCGGCGGCGAGCAGGGCGGCGGCGACCAGCAGCGGCTGGGTGCGCGCGGTGTCCTTGATCTCGTCGGCGTCGGCCTTCGTGCCGAGGTGCACCAGGTCGACCCCGGCGAGCGCCGACCACCAGCGCAGTCGCGCCTCGGTGCCGGGAAGGTCGAGCCAGGGAGTCAGGAAGCCGGGTTTCTGGGAACCCTGGCCGGGCGAGAGTACGGCGAGCACGTCTATGACTCTCCCGGATACCAATGGGTAGCGCTGTGCCGCCCCCGACCAAACCGCACTAGAACCTTTGGAGGGATCCTACAAAGATCGGCGAGGATCATCACCTGTCTGTGATGTTTTCCTGACGGCTGGGCCCAATGTCTGGGTCGGGACCGCTGCGACGGCCGGGACGACCGGGTCCAGCCGACCCACAGTCAGCGCCACCTGGAGGGCGAACGCGTCCCGCGGCGACAGCGGCGAGAAGCCGGTCACCTCGGAGATCCGGCGCAGCCGGTAACGGACCGTGTTCGGGTGCACGAAGAGCGCCCGGGCGGCGCTCTCCAGCGTCCCGCCGGCTGCGAAGAAGGCGTCCAGGGTCTCCAGCAGCTCCCCACCGGCGCGGGCCAGTGTGGCGTACACGTCGTGGCGCAGCCGCCGGCGGGCCTCGGCGTCCCCGGCGAGGGCCCGCTCGGGCAGCAGGTCCGCCGCCGGCACCGGGCGCGGCGCGGTGGGCCAGGCCGGCGCGGCGCGGTAGCCGGCCAGCGCGGCCCGCGCCGACTCGGTCGCCTCGTCCAGGCTGGGCACGGCCGGCCCGACCACCACCGGTCCCTCGCCGAACGCGGTGAGCAGCTTCTCGGTGGCGGCCAGCGGGTCCGCCGCGCCGCCGAGCACGATGACCAGCCGGTCGCCGTGCACGCCGCCGATCACCTCCACGCCGATCCGGCGGGCCTGCCGGTAGACGGTGTGCAGCACGGCGGCCACCTCGCCGCCCGGGGAGCGGCCCACCGCGACCGCCACCGGCGGCGCGTCCGGCCAGCCCAGCGCGGCGGCCCGGCTGGCCAGCACGTCCGGGGAGTCGCCGCGCAGCAGCGCGTCGACCAGCAACGCCTGGAGCCGGGCGTCCCACGAGCCGCGCGACTCGGCGGCCCGGGCGTAGACCCGGGCGGCGGCGAAGGCGATCTCGCGGGAGAAGCGCAGCACCGCCTCGCGGAGCTGCTGCTCCTCGCCCGGCACGGCCAGGTGCGACACCTGCTCCTCGACCACGTCGATGGTCACCTTGATCAGGGCCACGGTCTGCTGGAGGCTGATCGAGCGGGCGAGGGCCTGCGGGGCGGTGGCGAAGACCTCGTCGGAGACCTCCTGGGTGCTGTCGGCGGTGCCCCCGCCCTCCCGGAGCCACTGCACCAGCGACCGGGCACCCGCCTGCGCCACGAGCATGACCCAGGAGCGCTGGTCGGCCGGCAGCTCCCGGAACCAGGGCAGCGTCTCGTCCATCCGGGCCACGCTGGCCGTCGCCAACGCCCCCGCCGCCCGCTCGATCCGGCGCAGGGTGGCCGACAGCTCGGTACCGCCCGGCTCGCTCACCGGACCAGCCTGACACGTTTTGCGCAGGTCATCCACGTCGGCCTACCGGCCTCGCCCCGCGCAGCGATGACGATCTCGCCGGTCGGAGGGCGGCGGCGACCCGGGGGTGCGGCTGTATGCGCCGTCGGTGCCGGCCAGTACCGTGGCACTGCTGCCGGGGCGTCCTCCCGGCGCGCGAGGCGAGCGTGAGGAGAGACCGGGATGGCGCACGGGGAGGCCGATCACGGCTGCGCCCAGGGCGAGCCCTGCCGGCCGGGCCACCACGACCAGTCGGGGGCCGTCCGGCCGCACCGTCGGCTGGTCGCGCTGCCCGTGCCGATCGACCAGGTCTGCTGGGCGCCCGAGTGGGCCGACGAGGAGGTGTCGCTGCCCCGGCAGCGCGACGCCGAGACCGCCGTGCCGGGCGGCGTCGAGCCGGGCCCGCCTCCGCACGCCGCCGAGCCCGACCACTCCGCCCCCCGTAGCTGCCGCAGCGACCTGGCCGGCTGGGCCGGGGCGCACCGGCACGGCCCGGTCCGCCCCAGCCGCCGGCCGCAGCGCCGGGAGCGGCCGCCGCACCGCTGGTGCTGACCACCGGGGAGGGGATCAGCGGGTACGGCGGCGGATCAGCAGCGCGATCCCGGCCAACCCGCAGGTGATCACCAGCATCACGCCGGCGTTGAGCAGCAGCAGCCGCTGGAGTTCGCCGAAGGCGGCCCCGATGTCCTTGCCCGGGTTGAGGGAGTCCTCCGGGATGACCCGCTCGCCGCCGCCGATTCCGCCGCTGAGCGTGTCGAACTGCCGCTCCAGCGGCACCCCGGCGGTACGCAGCGTCTCGGACATGGTGAGCCGGCCCAGGAACCACCCGGCGTTGGTCTTGCGCCGGTCGGGCTGCTTCGCCGGCCGGTAGACCCGCGGCCCGCCCTTGGCCAGCGGGTAGAGGTCGAAGGTCTGCTTCGGCACGTCGCCGGAGAGCACCACCACCGTGTACTTCGGACCGAGGTTCGCCGGCGCCGGCCCGGTGCGGGAACCGGTGCGGCCGAACCAGTTGACCTGGTCGAGCACCGCCAGCACGTACGCGGGCTGGGTGTCGGCCCGCAGTCGCAGCGGCTCGGTCAGCCCGTCGCCGGTGATGTCCACGCCGGCCGGTGGCGCCGGCTTCGGCGGGACCCGGTGCGCCTGTGCCGCCGTCGCTGTCCCGACGGTCAGCGCCAGCACAACCGCCGCAACCGTGACGAGCAGTCGCCTCACCCTTGTGACCATCGCCGCCTCCTCGCCCCGTTCGATGGATGGCTGTGCTGCGGGCCACGCGTCGGGTGGTCGACGTCGGTGACCGTGCCGGCAGGCCGGGCCATCACCTCAGAGACTCCGCGGAACGTCGTTCGGTTGCAGCTGTGGGAACTGTCTTTGGAACTATCTGGGATCCCGGGCCGACTAATGGGCAGCCGCGTGATCAGCGCGCGGATCGTACCTTCGCGGAGGGTCCCATGGGGGGCAGGGTCGCACGTGCGGCGTACACGTTTCCAGCGCTTGTCGGCGTGGCGCTGGGTGTTTCGTTGCTGCCGGCCACGCCGGCGTTCGCGCACAACTCGTTGACCGGCAGCAACCCGGCCGACGGGGCCCGGGTGGCGGCGGCGCCGGAGCGGATCGAGTTGCGCTTCCTGGCCCGGCCGCAGCCGGAAACGACGAAGATCACAGTGGTCGGACCGGACAACGTGCCGGCCGCCGGGGGCGCGCCGAGCTTCTCCGGCAGCCGGGTCAGCGTGCCGTTCAGGGCCGGGAAGGCCGGCCTGTACATCGTCGGCTACCAGTTGGCGTCCAGCGACGGCCACCCGGTGCAGGGGGAGGTGCGGTTCACCCTGACCACCGGCACGGCTGCCCAGCCGCCCACCGCGACGCCGTCCACCCCCACCACGCCGTCCGCCGCCCCGACCACGGTCGGATCCACCCCGCCGGCCCAGGCCGTGCCGGCCGCCGACGACGCGGCCGACGGGGGCGGTCGTGGCTGGCTCTGGGCCGTCGGCGCCCTGGTGGCGCTCGCCGCGCTCGCCACCCTGTTCCTGCGCCGCCGGTCCCCCCGCCCCTGACGGCGGAGGGCCCGGCGGTGCGTCAGATCAGGCGGAGCCGGGCAGCGCGGAGGCGGGCCAGGGTGCGCTCGCGGCAGAGTACCTCCAGCGACTCGAACAGCGGCAGCCCGACGGTGCGGCCGGTGACCGCGACCCGGACCGGGGCCTGCGCCTTGCCCAGCTTCAGGCCGCGCTCGGCGCCCACCGCCTCCAGCGTCGACTTCAGCGTCTCCGCGTTCCAGGAGCCCAGCCCCTCGTACCCGGCGATCGCCGCGTCGAGCAGCTCGGCGGCGCCCTCCTTCATCGCCTTGACCCAGGCGCCCTCGTCGATCAGCGGGTCGGCCAGGAAGAGGAAGTCGACGTTCGGCACGATCTCGCTGAGCACCGCGATCCGGGTCTGCGCCAGCGGGGCGACCGCCGCGAACGCCGCGGCGTCGAACTCCTCCGGCTGCCACGGCGGCGGCGGGATGGTGTCGGTGCCGGTGAGCCAGGGCTGGCAGGCGGCGACGAACTCGTCGACCGGCAGCGCCCGGATGTACTCGCCGTTGAAGGCGCGCAGCTTCTTCTCGTCGAAGAACGCGGGGGAGGGGTTGACCTCCTCCAGCCGGAACTCCTCCTCGATGACCGACCAGGGCACGATCTCCCGGTCGCCGGACGGCGCCCAGCCGAGCAGCATCAGGTAGTTACGCATCGCGTCGGCGAGGTAGCCCTCGTCCCGGTACGCCTCCAGGGCCACCTTGTCGCGCCGCTTGGACAGCTTCTGCCGCTTCTCGTTGACCACCACCGGAACGTGCGCCCAGACCGGCGGCTTGACCCCCAGCGCGTCCCAGAGGAGCTGCTGCTTCGGGGTGTTCGGCAGGTGCTCCTCGGCCCGGATCACGTGGGTGATCCCCATGGTCATGTCGTCGACCACGTTGGCCAGCAGGAAGACCGGCGAGCCGTCACCGCGGGCGATGACGAAGTCCTCGATCAGCTTGTTCTCGAAGGTCGGCTCGCCGCGGATCAGGTCGACCACCACGGTCTCGCCCTCGTCGGGGGTACGGAAGCGCAGCGCGCGCCCCTCGCCCGGCTCCAGGCCCCGGTCCCGGCAGAAGCCGTCGTAGCCCTGGTACTGCGAGCCGGTGCGGGCCTGGACGGCCTCCCGGGTGCAGTCGCAGTAGTACGCCCGGCCGGCTTCGTGGAGCCGCTGGGCGGCGGCGCGGTGCTCGCCGGCATTCGTCGACTGGAAGTACGGGCCCTCGTAGCTGCCCCGGGCGATGCCGATCCAGTCCAGCGCCGAGAGGATCCCCTCGGTCCATTCGGGCTTGTTGCGCGCGGCGTCGGTGTCCTCGATGCGCAGCACGAACACCCCGCCCTGCTGCTTGGCGTAGATCCAGTTCTGCAGCGCCGAGCGGGCGCCGCCGACGTGGAACATACCGGTCGGGGAGGGGGCGAATCGCACACGTACCGTCACGTCCCCAAGCCTACGGCGGTCGGCCAGCCGTTTACCCCAGGGGTCAGCGGACCGAGCGGATCTTGAGGACCAGGGCGCTGCCGAGCAGGGTGACCGCGGCGGTGACGGCGTACAGGGTGGGGTAGCCGCCCAGGTGCACCACGATCGGGGCGGAGATCGCCGGGCCGAGCACCTGCGGCGCCGAGTTGGCGATGTTGATCACCCCGAGGTCCTTGGCCCGGTCGGTGGCGCGGGGCAGCACCTCGGTGATCAGCGCCGCGTCCACCGACAGGTAGACCCCGTAGCCGGCGCCGAGCAGCAACGCCGCGGCGATCGCCATGGACCAGACCGGCGCGGCGGCCAGCAGGAGCGCCGCCACCGCCATCACCACGCCCGAGGTGATCACGAAGACCTTGCGCCGGCCGGAGCGGTCGGAGAGCCGGCCGGCGACCACGGCGGTGAGGATCATGCCGAGGGTGTAGAGCAGGATCAGCACCAGCAGCGCGCCCTCGGGATCCGGGTGGCGCACCCCGTCGGTGAGGAAGTACAGCAGGTAGAGGGTGCCCAGGGCGTTGCCGATCTGGACCAGGAACCGGGTGATCCAGGCCCAGGCGAAGTCCGGGTGCCGGCGCGGGTCGATCCACATCGAGGCGGCCAGCTCCCGCAGCCGCAGCGCCGGCCGGTGCGCCCGGGGCAGCGGGTCGTCGGCGGTGAGCAGCGCGAACGGCAGCGACAACAGCAGCACCGCCAGCGCGATCACCGCGTACCCGGCGAGGGTGCCGCGGACCAGGGTGGTGACCAGCACCGCGCCGACGACCAGCCCGAGGGCCTGCGGGATGCCCACCCAGCCGGAGACCCCGCCGCGCTGCACGACCGGCACCCGGTCCGGGATGGCGGCGGTCAGGCTGGCCAGCATCGCGTTGAAGCAGACCTGGGCGGCCACCCAGCCCAGCGCCACCCCGGCGATGGTCTGCTGCCGGGCCAGCAGCACCAGGGCGAGCGCGCCGAGCACCGCGCCGCCGGCGGTCCAGACGTGCCGCCGGCCGAACTCCCGCCCGGCCAACCGCAGGCAGGTACGGTCCGACAGCGCCCCGGCGAGCGGGTTGACCAGCACCGCGGCCAGCGCGCCCAGCCCGGTGACGACGGCCAGCATCGCCTCCTTGTCGGCCGGCGCGATCCGTTCCACCTGCTGCGGCAGGAGCACCTGGATCGGGGTGAAGAAGGCCATCCAGACGCCCAGGTTGGCCGCGAAGATCAGCGCGATCCAGCCGCGGCGCACCGGCACGACCGGTTCGGCCAGCGCCGCCGGCAACGAGGTCGGCGTCGGGTTGACGGTGGTCATCGCCGGACGACCTGGTCCCGGTACCAGGCGTACGAGGACTTCGGGGTGCGGACCTGGGTGGCGAAGTCGACGTGCACCAGGCCGAAGCGCTTGGTGAAGCCCTCCGCCCACTCCCAGTTGTCCAGCAGCGACCAGACGAAGTACCCGGTCACGTCGACGCCCGCGTCGATCGCCGCGCGCACCGCGCGCAGGTGGCCGTCGAGGTACGCGATCCGCTCCGGGTCGTGCACCCGGCCCTCGGCGTCCGGGGTGTCGTCGTACGCGCAGCCGCCCTCGGTGATCTGGATCTCCGGCAGTGCGTCGCCGTACCGGTCGCGCAGGCCGACCAGCAGGTCGCGCAGCCCGTCGGGGACCACCGGCCAGTCGAACGCGGTGCGCGGGTACCCGTCCAGCGGGACCAGGTCGAACGGCAGCGGCGCGTCCTCCTCCGGGGCCCGGATGCCGGTCGGGCTGTAGTAGTTCACCCCGAGCACGTCGATCGGCGCGGCGATCACCTCCAGGTCGCCGTCGCGCACCACCGCGGGGTCGAAGCCGGGCGGGTAGCCCCGGCCGAGCAGCGGGTCGGTGAAGAGCCGGTTGTGCAGCGCGTCGTACGCCAGGCCGGCGGCCCGGTCGGCGTCGGTGTCGCCCTTGAGCACCACCGGCGAGTAGTTGTTGGCGATGGCGACCGGGCTGGTGCTGCGGGCGCGCAGCGCGGCGACCGCCAGGCCGTGCCCGAGGAGCTGGTGGTGGGCCACGGGGAAGGCGTCGAAGAGCAGGAACCGCCCCGGGGCGTGCACTCCGGTGCCGTGCCCGAGGCTCATGTGGATGAACGGCTCGTTGAGGGTGATCCAGAGCTTCACCCGGTCACCGAGACGGGCGGCGACCAGGTCGGCGTACTCGGCGAAGCGGTGCGCGGTGTCCCGGTTCAGCCAGCCGCCGGCGTCCTCCAGGGATTGCGGCAGGTCCCAGTGGAAGAGCGTGGCCACCGGGTCGATCCCGACGGCGAGCAGGTCGTCCACCAGGCGGTCGTAGAAGTCCAGCCCGGCGGGGTTGACCGGCCCGGAGCCGGTCGGCTGGACCCGGGGCCAGGAGATTGAGAACCGGTACCCGGAGACGCCCAGCCCGGCCATCAACGCGACGTCCTCGGCGTGCCGGTGGTAGTGGTCGCAGGCCACGTCGCCGGTGCTGCCGTCGGCGATCCGGCCGGGGGCGTGGGCGAAGGTGTCCCAGATGGACGGAGCGCGGCCGTCGGCGTCCGCGCCGCCCTCGATCTGGTACGCGGAGGTGGAGACCCCCCAGCCGAAGCCGGCCGGGAAGTGGGGCAGCGGCGCGGTCGTCATTCGCCCTCCTGGAAACGCGAAGCGTGCTCGCACTCTAGGGCTCGGGCGTGGCGGCGCGCCATAGGCCGGCGACGATCCGGGCGCAAGGGTTTTCGGCGTGTCTTTACCGAACCCGTCCGGGTAAGTCCAAATTTGCGCATAGAGTGCGGAATATCGCGGATGTCCTCAGTGGGGGAAGAACAGAATGATCCTCGTGGAACGCAGTGCGCACGTGATGGCGCCGGTGGAAGCGGTCTGGGACGTCGTACAGCGGGCCGAGCAGTTGCCGGCCTGGCTGGCGGGGGTTCGGGCGGCCGAGGTCCTCTCGGGGGAGGGCTTCGGGCGGCGGCAACTGGTCCAGGCCGGGCGTGGCTCGGCGCACGAGGCCGAGGTGATCGCCTACCAGGAGCCGACCCTGATCGGCTGGCGGGAGCGGGCCAAGGGCGCCGGTGCCCGGGCCGAGGCGCGCACCGAGATCTACGTCCAGCTCACCGCGGACGAGGAGGAGGGCGGCACGATCGTCCGGCTCATCGTCGTCCGCTGGCCGGCCGGCCCGGTCAAGGCCGCGCTGCTGCGGCTCGGGCTGCGTCGGGTCGGCGCCGACCTGGAGGACTCGTTGGCCCGGCTCACCGACCTGGCCGCCGTCGGCTGACCGAGTCACATCCCCGGCGTCACCCGCACCGGCGGTGGCCCGGCCTCCCCGCCAGGGACGCCGGACCACCGCCGTTGTCGCGGGTCGCCCGCGAGAAGGGGCCCGGCGCGTCGTGCGCCGGGCCCCTTCTCGCGTACGCGGGGACTAGCTGTCGCCGCCGGTCTCGCCGACCGGGGCGGCGTTGACGTCGTCGATGGCGTACTTCTTGGCGGCCTCGGCCGGCACGTTCGCCGGTACGGTGCCACGCAGAGCGAGCTGCCGCAGCGCGGCGACCGTGATCGACTCGGCGTCGACGTGGAAGTGCCGGCGCAGCGCGTGCCGGGTGTCCGACATGCCGAAGCCATCGGTGCCGAGCGAGGTGAAGTCGCCGGGCACCCAGCGGGCGATCAGGTCCGGCACCGCGCGCATCCAGTCGCTGACCGCGACCTTCGGCCCGTCGGCGTCGGCCAGCTTCTGCTGGATGTACGGCACCTTCGGCTCGCTGCCCGGGTGGAGCAGGTTGTGCTCCTCGCACTCCACCGCGTCGCGGCGCAGCTCGGTCCAGGAGGTCACCGACCAGACGTCGGCGGCCACCCCCCAGTCCTGGGCGAGCAGCTGCTGGGCCTTGAGCGCCCACTGCATGCCCGTGCCGGAGGCCATGATGTTCGCCCTCGGCGCGTCCCCGCCCACCTCCGGCGCGGCGGAGTAGCGGTAGATGCCCTTGAGCAGCCCCTCCACGTCCACGCCGGACGGCTCCGCCGGCTGGTGGATCGGCTCGTTGTAGACGGTGAGGTAGTAGAAGACGTTCTCCTGCTTCTCGCCGTACATCCGGTGCAGGCCGTTCTCCACGATGTGCGCGATCTCGAACGCGAACGCCGGGTCGTACGCGACCACCGCCGGGTTGGTGGCGGCGATCAGCATCGAGTGGCCGTCCTCGTGCTGGAGCCCCTCGCCGTTGAGCGTGGTCCGGCCGGCGGTCGCGCCGAGCACGAAGCCACGGGTCATCTGGTCCGCCGCCGCCCAGAACCCGTCGCCGGTGCGCTGGAACCCGAACATCGAGTAGAAGATGTACATCGGGATCATCGGCTCGTCGTGCGTGGCGTACGACGACCCGGCCGCGGTGAACGAGGCGACCGAGCCGGCCTCGTTGATCCCCTCGTGCAGGATCTGCCCGACGGTCGACTCCTTGTACGACAGGAACAGCTCCCGGTCGACCGAGGTGTACCGCTGGCCGTGCGGCGAGTAGATCTTCGCGGTCGGGAAGATCGAGTCCAGGCCGAAGGTGCGCGCCTCGTCCGGGATGATCGGCACCCAGCGCTTGCCGAACTCCTTGTCCTTCATCAGGTCCTTGAGCAGGCGGACGAAGGCCATCGTGGTGGCCACCTTCTGCTTGCCCGAGCCCCGCTTGACGTCGGAGAACCGCTCGGTGCCGGGGATCGCCAGCGACTTGAAACTGGTCCGCCGGGACGGCAGGTACCCGCCGAGCTGCTGCCGCCGCTCCTTGAGGTACGCCATCTCGTCGGACTTCTCACCCGGGGTGAAGTACGGCGGCAGGTAGGGGTTGTCCTCCAGCTGCTTGTCCGGGATGTCCAGGTAGAGGCGGTCGCGGAAGAGCTTGAGATCCTCCAGCGTCAGCTTCTTCATCTGGTGGGTGGCGTTGCGGCCCTCGAAGTGCGAACCGAGCGTCCAGCCCTTGATCGTCTTGGCCAGGATGACCGTCGGCTGCCCGGTGTGCTCGGTCGCCGCCTTGTAGGCCGCGTAGAGCTTGCGGTAGTCGTGGCCACCCCGCTTGAGGTTCCAGATCTCGTCGTCGCTGAGGTGCTCGACCATCTTGCGGGTCCGCTGGTCGCGGCCGAAGAAGTGCTCCCGGACGTACGCCCCGGACTCCGCCTTGTAGGTCTGGTAGTCACCGTCGGGGGTGGTGTTCATCAGGTTGACCAGCGCACCGTCGGTGTCCGCGGCGAGCAGCGGGTCCCACTCGCGGCCCCAGACCACCTTGATGACGTTCCAGCCGGCGCCCCGGAAGAACGCCTCCAGCTCCTGCATGACCTTGCCGTTGCCCCGGACCGGCCCGTCCAGCCGCTGCAGGTTGCAGTTGATCACGAAGGTGAGGTTGTCCAGCTCCTCGCGGGCGGCCACCCCGATCGCGCCGAGCGTCTCCGGCTCGTCCATCTCGCCGTCGCCGAGGAACGCCCAGACGTGCTGGTCGGAGGTGTCCTTGATGCCGCGGTGGTGCAGGTAGCGGTTGAACCGGGCCTGGTAGATGGCGTTCAGGCCGCCGAGGCCCATCGAGACGGTGGGGAACTCCCAGAAGTCCGGCATCAGCCGCGGGTGCGGGTACGACGGCAGGCCGCCGCCCGGGTGGGACAGCTCCTGGCGGAACCCGTCGAGCTGGTGCTCGGAGAGCCGGCCCTCCAGGTACGCCCGGGCGTACATGCCGGGGGAGGCGTGGCCCTGGTAGTAGATGTGGTCCCCACCGCCGGGGTGGTTCTTGCCCCGGAAGAAGTGGTTGAAGCCCACCTCGTAGAGCGAGGCGGAGCTGGCGAAGGTGGAGATGTGCCCGCCGACGCCGATCTCCGGGCGCTGCGCCCGGTGCACCAGCATCGCCGCGTTCCACCGGACGTACGCCCGGATCCGCCGCTCGACGTGCTCGTCACCCGGGAACCAGGGCTCGCGCTCCGGCGGGATCGAGTTGATGTAGTCGGTGGTGGTCAGCGACGGCACCCCGACCTGGCGCTCGCGGGCCCGCTCCAGCAGGCGCAGCATGACGTAGCGGGCGCGCTTGGTCCCGCGTTCGTCGATGACACCGTCGAGCGACTCGACCCATTCGCCGGTCTCTTCAGGGTCGATGTCCGGAAGCTGGCTCGGCAGACCAGCGGTGATCACCGGGCGCTTGCGTTCCGTAGCCACAGGCGTTCCCTCGGTTGTGTGTGGGATAGGTCTCTAGCGCCATCCTGCCCCCTCGTGGCGCTCGTCGTCACGTCTCCCTCCCCCAGACGCGACGCTCAACACAGGTACCCACCAGTAACTTTGCGCGATCGGCGGCGGCGCCACGCGAGCCGTCTTGCCCCGGCCCCCTACCGTGCGGCCATGACGACGCGACGGGTGCTCGGCGCCGGCTCGGCTCTGCTCGGCGCCGTCGGCCTGATCGTCGCGCTGGCCGGCGTGGTCCGTGGCGATCTGGCCGTGGCGCCCTTCGGGGTGCTCGGGCTCCTGCTGCTCGGCGTCGGGCTGGCGACGGCCCGGACCCCCGCGCCGTCCCCGGTGCCACCGCTGATCGGGGCGCCCCGGATCGAACCGTCCGCGGGCGGCCCGACCGGGATCTTCGGCTTCGGCCTTCCCGACGGCGGCGGTCGCGGCGGGGACGGCGGTGGGGGAGGTCCCGGTGACGGCGGTCCGAGTCCGTCGGCGGGCGGCGGGTCCGGCGGCGGCGACACCGGCTGGTCGGGTGGCGGCTGGTCGGGTGGTGGTGACGGCGGCGGGTCCGGTGGCGGCGGCAACTGAGCCGCTGGGGCAGAATGCGCGGTATGCGTAGTGAGGTGATCACCGTCCGGACCGGGTCCCGGCCGACCGTCCAGGACATCACCGCCGAGGCCGAGCGGTTCGTCTCCGGACAGGGCGACGGCCTGCTGCACGTCTTCGTCCCGCACGCCACCGCCGGGCTGGCGATCATCGAGACCGGCTCCGGCTCCGACGACGACCTGCTCCGGGCGATCGACGACCTGCTCCCCGCCGACGACCGCTGGCGGCACCGGCACGGCTCGCCGGGCCACGGGCGCGACCACGTGCTCCCCGCCTTCGTCCCGCCGTACGCCACGCTGCCGGTGCTCGGCGGCCGCCTCCAACTCGGCACCTGGCAGTCGATCTGCCTGGTCGACCCCAACGGCGACAACCCCACCCGCCAGATCCGCTTCTCCTTCCTCCCCGCCTAACCCCGCCCTTTGCGAGGGCCCCCGGTGGGCGGGGGGTTAGGGGCGGGTGGTTTCGGAGTCGACGGTCTGGTCGGCCAGGTCGGGGTTGGGGGAGAGGGCGCGGGGTGACGCCGGCGGGCGGTCGTACGTCTGGTGCAGGCCGGGCGCCCCGTTCTCGATCACGAACGACGCCCGGGTGTACGCCGGCGCGTCCGGCCGGCTGACGTACGGCAGCACGTCGAAGTCGGCCGCGAGCTGGCTCGGGGTGATCGTGGTGCGGACGTACCCGCGCAGGTTGTTCTGGAAGCGCAGGTGCGGGTTGATCTTCAGCCAGGGGTGCGAGCCGCTGGCCGAGTCGGCGCCGTCCCCGCCCGAGGTGATCGAGGAGCAGACCAGCTCGCTGCCGACCGTGCGGGAGGTCGGGTCGGCGTAGTCCAGCTTCAGGTCGCTGGCCCAGTGGGCGTGCACGTCGCCGGTGAGCACCACCGGGTTGCGGACCCCGGCGGCCACCCAGCCCCGGGTGATCCGGTCGCGGGAGGCGACGTACCCGTCCCAGGCGTCCATGCTGGTCACGGTCAGCGGGCCGGCGTTGTTGTCCCGCTGGGCGAAGAAGACCTGCTGGCCGAGGATGTCCCAGCGGGCCTCGGAGCGGCGGAAGCCGTCCAACAGCCAGGCCTCCTGCTCCGCCCCGATGATCGAGCGGGTCGGGTCGGACGCCGCCGCGCAGTTCTTGTAGCCGTCGCCGCAGGCCTGGTCGTCGCGGTACTGCCGGGTGTCGAGCATGTGGAAGGTGGCCAGCCGACCCCAGCGCACCCGCCGGTAGAGCTGCATGTCGATGCCGCGGGGGACCGAAATCCGGCGCAGCGGCATGTTCTCGTAGTACGCCTGGAACGCCGCCACCCGCCGGGCCAAGAACTCCGGGTCCGGCGCCTCGGGTACCTCGTCGGCCCAGTTGTTCTCCACCTCGTGGTCGTCGAAGACCACCACCCAGGGGGCGACCGCGTGCGCGGCCTGCAGGTCGGCGTCGGTCTTGTACTGGGCGTGCCGTTGCCGGTAGTTCGCCAGCGTGCGGGTCTCGGGCCCCTCGTGGTCGCGCGGGTTGCCGCCCGGGACGGTGTAGGTGTCCTTCGCGTACTCGTACTGGTAGTCGCCCAGGTGCAGGATCAGCTCCGGCTCGGTCTCGGCCAGCCGCCGGTACGCGGTGAAGTACCCGTGCTCGTACTGGGAGCAGGAGACGAAGCCCATGGCCAGCGCGGCCGGCATCGCCCACGGTGCCGGCGCGGTCCGGGTCCGGCCGGCGGGGGAGAGCCAGCCCTCGACCCGGAACCGGTAGAAGTACTCCCGGGCGGGCAGCAGCCCGTCCAGCTCGACGTGCACGCTGTGCGCCGATTCCGGCCGGGCCAGCTCGACCCCGCGCCGTAGCACGTGCCGGAAGCCCTCGTCGGCGGCGAGTTCCCAGTGCACCGGGACGATCCGGCCCGGCATCCCGCCGAGGCCGTCCTCCGCGAGGGGCTCCGGCGCTAGTCGGGTCCAGAGCACGAAGCCCTCGTGGTCCGGGTCGCCGGAGGCCACCCCGAGGGTGAACGGGTCGCGCCGCAGCGGGCCGGCCGGGGCTGCGCCGGCCGCCGTGGTCAGGCCGGTCACCGCGCCGGCGGCGCCGAGCGCGGCGCCGGAGAGCAGGATGGTACGTCGGGACAGGGTCACGGATGGCCTCCCCAGGTTTGTTCCTTCTCGACCTGGAGAGCCTGGCGAGCATCGATGGCCGCGAGGTGAAGAGCAGGGGTGCCGGTCTGTCGCTTTTCGCCTAACAACAACCCGTGCGACCACACACGCGTGTAGTGGAGCTATTCAACTATTGAGCCGCAAGTACGATGTGAGGCATGACGCAGAGCACCGTTCCCGCCGGGTCTGACCTGGGCGACCGCTCCGGGCTCGCCGGCGACACGGTGCGGCGGATCATGCACATCGCCTCCGCGATCCGGCACTACCAGGACGTCGAGATCGGCGAGCTGGGGCTGACCCCGGCCGCCGCCCGGGCGTTGGCCGAACTCGACCCGGACCGCCCGCTGCCCGCCCGCGACCTGGCCGAGCAGCTGCGCTGCGACCGGTCCAACGTGACCGCACTGGTCGACAAGCTGGAGCAGGCCGGCCTGGTCGAGCGGCGGGTCGATCCGGCCGACCGGCGGCAGAAGACGCTGCTGGTGACCGAGGCGGGTCGCCGGACGCGCGACCGGGTGCACCGGGTGATGTCCGACTCGCGGCTGCTCGCCGGGCTGAGCACCGACGAGCTCGCCACCCTGCGCGACCTGGTCTTCAAGGTCTCCGACGGTGGCTGCCCGGAGCAGTGCGCGGCGGAGTGACCCCGCGCGGGCGGATCGTGTCTGAGTGGGCGACCCTGGCGTTCGTCGGTAATGCTGTCCGACGTGACCACGCCGCAAGATCTCGACGACCGGTTCCGGGAGGCCCTGGGCGCGCTGCCCGAGCCCGAGCGGCGCAGTGACCCGGCCGAGCCGGTCGGTGCGGGCGCCGCGCTGACCGGGCGGCAGTTGCTCGCCCTCTTCGACGCGCAGGTCACCAGCCGCCAGCTCGACCTGGCCGGGCGCTGGCTGCGCAGCTTCGACGAGGGCTTCTACACGATCGGCTCCGCCGGGCACGAGAGCAACGCGGCGGTCGCCGCCGCACTGCGCCCGTCCGACCCGGCGCTGCTGCACTATCGCTCCGGCGCGTTCTTCTGCCTGCGGGCCGCCCAGGCCGCCGACGAGTTCCCCGCCACCACGGGCCCGGCCGGCGAGAGGGGCGAGGTCGCGGGCCCGGAGGGCGCGGTCCGCGAGGACGCGGCCGGGGAGGCCGGGACCGCCCCTGGCGTGGGTGCCGGGTCCGCGGGTCCCGATGTCGACCCTGACGTCGAGGCCGGCTCGACCGGTCCCGGTGCCGACCCGGGCGCCGCCGCGGTGACCGGCGACCAGGGCGCGCGCGCCGAGGGCAGGGGAGACCGCGCGCCGGCGGCGGGCGGCCCGGTCGTCACCTTGTCGGCACCCGTGCCCCGTCAGCTCGGGGCGGCGGCCTACCAGGTCGACGCCGACGGCGTCACCGAACCGCTCGACGTCGACATCGCCGCCCCGGCCGGCTTCGAGCCGCGCGCCGGCTTCGAGCCGCGCGCTGGCGGTGACGCCGACGTCCTGCCGGGCGGGCCGACCGGGGACCCTGCCGGTGGCCGGGAGGACGCGTACGCCGGGGCGGCGCGGGACGTGCTGCGCGGGATGGTCGCCTCCGCCAGTGAGCCGATCGCCGGCGGCCGGCACAAGGTGTTCGGCCGGGCCGACCTGGCCGTCGTCCCCACCACCTCCACCGTCGCCTCACACCTGCCCCGGGCCGTCGGGCTTGGGCTGGCCGTGGAACGGCTGCGCCGGCTCGACACCGCCGGGCGCCGCGACGGAGGCGACACGCTCCGCTCGCCGTGGCCCCGCGACGCCATCGTGGTCTGCTCGTTCGGCGACGCCTCGGTCAACCACGCCAGCGCCACCGCCGCGCTGAACACCGCCGGCTGGTACGACCACACCGGGTTGCGCATCCCGGTTCTCTTCGTCTGCGAGGACAACGGGCTGGGCATCAGCGTCCGCTCCCCGCAGGGGTGGGTGGAGCGGACGCTGCGGGCCCGCCCCGGCATCCGGTACTTCTCCGCGGAAGGGGACGACCCGGTCGGGACGTACGCGGCGGCGGCCGAGGCCGCGGCCTGGGTGCGCCGGCACCGCCGGCCGGCCGTGCTGCACCTGCGGACGGTACGGCTGATGGGGCACGCGGGCGCCGACGCGGAGACCGCGTACCGCAGCGCCGCGGAGATCGCCGCCGACGAGGCCCGCGATCCGGTGCTGGCCACCGCCCGGCTGCTGGTGGAGGCCGGGGTGGCCGCCGGTGCGGAACTGCTCGCCCGGTACGACGAGCGGGGCTGGCAGGTGCGCCGGATCGCCGAGGAGGTGCTGGACGAGCCGAAGCTCGCCACCCCCGCCGAGGTGGTCGCCCCGCTCGCCCCGCGCCGGCCGTCGCGGGTCTCCACCGCGGTGGCCGAGGCGGCGGCCCGGGCCGTCGGCCCGGACGCGGCCGCCCGGGCGGCCGCGTTCGCCGACCGGCCACCGGAACTGGCCGGCCCGCTCACCCTGGCGCAGAGCATCAACGCCGCGCTCGCCGACGGGATGCTCGACCACCCCGGCATGGCCGTCTTCGGCGAGGACGTCGCCGCCAAGGGCGGGGTGTACGGGGTGACCAAGGGTCTGCGCGAAAGGTTCGGCGCGGCCCGGGTCTTCGACACCCTGCTGGACGAGACGTCGGTCCTCGGCCTCGGGCTGGGCGCCGGCCTGGCCGGGATGCTGCCGGTGCCGGAGATCCAGTACCTGGCGTACCTGCACAACGCCGAGGACCAGCTGCGCGGCGAGGCGGCCACCATGCAGTTCTTCTCGGCCGGGGCGTTCCGCAATCCGATGGTGGTGCGGGTGCCGGGGCTGGCGTACCAGGAGGGGTTCGGCGGGCACTTCCACAACGACAACTCGGTGGCCGTACTCCGGGATGTGCCGGGGCTGGTGGTCGCGGTGCCGGCGCGGCCGGACGACGCCGCGCCGATGCTGCGGACCTGCCTGGCCAGCGCGGCGGTGGACGGCACCGTCTGCGTCTTTCTGGAGCCGATCGCGCTCTACCACACCCGTGACCTGTACTCCCCGGGCGACGGCGAGTGGCTGGGGCGGTACGCGGAGCCGGGTGCCTGGGCGGCCGGGCACGTGCCGATCGGCCGGGCCCGGGTCTACGGCGTCGGGTCGGCCGAGGACATCACGATTCTCACCTTCGGTAACGGGGTACGACTCTCGCTGCGGGCGGCGGCCACCCTCGCCGACGAGGGGATCGGCAGCCGGGTGGTGGACCTGCGCTGGCTGGCCCCGCTGCCGGTGGCGGACATCATCCGGGAGGCCTCGGCGACGGGCCGGGTGCTGGTGGTGGACGAGACGCGCCGCTCCGGCGGGGTGGGGGAGGGGATCATCGCGGCGCTGGTGGATGCCGGATATGTGGGCGCGGCGCGGCGAGTAGCCGCAGTTGACTCGTTTGTACCATTAGGTCCGGCCGCTCGACAGGTTCTGGTGTCGGAGGAAGCCATTACCCAGGGTGCCCGTACGCTGCTGGCACGGTAAATTCCGTTCCACCCGGTGCGCCACTTGCGCGGTGGGCCGCAACTGTGTGGACTTTGCCTGACGGCGTCACCCGACGCCGCGAGCAGGGATGAGATGAGGAGGCACGCGACAGTGAGCGCGACCGCTGGTCAGGCCGCCGACGGGGTACGCAGCCTGGCGGACCGGTTCGGGATCGAACCGGGGATGGTCGTCATGGAGATGGGGTACGACGACGACGTCGACCAGGATCTCCGGGACGCCCTGACCGACCGCTGTGGAGAGCTGGTCGACGAGGACACCGACGAGGTGGTCGACGCGGTGCTGGTCTGGTACCGCGACGGCGACGGTGACCTCTTCGAACTCCTCGTGGACGCCCTCGGCCCATTGGCCGACGCCGGTGTCGTGTGGCTGCTGACCCCCAAGGCCGGGCGCGACGGGCACGTCGAGCCGAGCGAGGTCGCCGAGTCGGCGCAGACCGCGGGGCTGCAGCAGACCTCGACGATCAACGCGGGCCGGGACTGGAGCGGCGCCCGCCTCGTGCTGCGCCGCGGCTCCAAGAACAAGAAGTAACCGGCACGTCGGAGGCCCGGCGGCGGACGCCGCCGGGTGTGGCAGGCTGATGCCACCGAGACTCAACTCCCGAGGAGCTTGCATGCCGATCGAGGTTGGCGCCGAGGCGCCGGACTTCGTGCTCAAGGACCAGAACAACCAGGAGGTCCGTCTCTCGGACTTCCGCGGCAAGCGCACCGTGCTGCTGGTCTTCTACCCGCTCGCGTTCACCGGCATCTGCCAGGGCGAGCTCTGCGAGGTGCGGGACAACCTCAACGAGTACGTCAACGACGACGTCCAGGTGCTCACGGTCAGCGTCGACTCGGTGTACAGCCACAAGATCTGGGCCGAGAAGGAGGGCTACCAGTTCCCGCTGCTGGCCGACTTCTGGCCGCACGGCGCGGTCGCCCAGGCGTACGGCGTCTTCAACGACGTCGCCGGCATCGCCAACCGGGGCACCTTCGTCATCGACAAGGCTGGCGTCGTCCGGTTCGCCGAGATGAACATGCCGGGCGAGGCGCGGGACCAGCAGGGCTGGCGCAAGGCCCTCGCCGAGGCCGTCGCCGCCTGACGCCCTGACCGGGGCACACCGTTCGACCGGGCCGGTGGCCGGCAGGTAAGCTTGCCAGCCTCCGGCCCGCTCCTACGGGCGTTCCGGGCGCGTAGCTCAGTGGGAGAGCACTCGCCTTACAAGCGAGGGGTCGCAGGTTCGAAACCTGCCGCGCCCACCACGATTGACCAGCAATGGAGCCAATCACAAGATCACGCTCGCGCCTCGTTTGTAGCAGCGCATGTAGCAACGAGGACGGCTTAGTCCAGTTCGTCGTCAAGACGCTTCACCGCCGCCCGCATCGCCTCAAGGTTCGTATGCGCGTAGATCTTCAACGTGCGACAAGGCCTGGTGGTTCATCACCCTGCTGACCGTCGGCTACCTGATCAGCCGGGGCCTGGCCAAGGCCGGCAGCCGCACGCGCGACAACGACCCGCGTACCAACCGGTAGGTCGCCCGAAGCAACACGGAGCCCCGTCGGTCTGCATCATCGAAGGTCCGGCGGGGCTCCGCGCTGCGATAGGCCCCGTTGTACCAGGTCGCCGCTGGCGCGGCTGACCTGTCTGGTGCGTCACAACGAGTTACGGATCCCCGTTCGGTGGTGGGAGTTACCGCTTCGGGGGGTCGGGTAGACACGGATGACCTCGCCGTGAACCAGCGAACGTACGTGGCCGGAACTCGGCATCAGGGCGGGGGAATGCAGGGAATGACTCATCGCATCCAGGAGGAAAGATGAGCACACAGGCTGCATCCAGACAGCAGGCACCCGACCGGGCGGCGGGGGCGCGGGAGGCACCGCGCCAGATGCCCATGGTGATGGACGGCGAGCGGCCGGTTCAGGCGCCCGGAACGGAGACGAAGCCGTCGCTGCGGACAACCGAGTTCTGGGTCTACATCGCGGCAGTGGTCGGAGTGCTGGCCGCGTCGCAGTTGGTTGGGAAGAACTCGGTCGGCGTAGACATCTTCCGCGCCAACCAGGCTTGGTTCTTCATCACGCTGCTGACCCTCGGCTACCTGGGTAGCCGCGGTCTGGCCAAGGCCGGAAGCAACCACCGCAGCGAAGAGGAGCGCAAGGCACGGCACTGAGTATCGGATGAAGGCGATGGTGGCCCGGGAGAATTCCCCGGGCCACCGTCCGTATCCACTACTCAGGTCACCGTCACAGCCCTCGGTTGGCCGGCCGAGACTCGTGACCTGCTCACCAGGCCGTCAGCGCCCGGCCCGCCGGCAATCCATAGGTTCAGGTTCAAGTGCCGCCTCATCAGGGCTGTCCGTCAGCAAGAAGTCAGCGAGACGCGCGACAACAGCCGACAACCCCTGGTACAGGACAGCAAGGTCCTTGACGCCAACGCCAGTCGTCGACATTGATCGGCAAGCGTCCACGGCATCGAGCCGCCTTTGCAAGGCAGGCGTCCGGGGTCCAGACCATCTTCGGTGCGCTGCTTGGTATCCGGAGATCATCGGGCACAGATCCGGCACAGCCGACAGCGACAACGCATGCGAAACGTCGAGAGGCACCGAGGAACGCGATCCAGGTCAGGGGGCCGCTGGCTCCACGTTCTGTGGATCTGCCACCACCTAGCGGTTTAGGGGTTCAAGTCCCCCTTGTCCGCAATCCGAACGGGAGCCACAGATCCGCCCGCAGGGCATTGAAGGGCGTTGACAGTGCGGGTTCGATTCCCGTCACCGTTCCAGCGTGAGGCCCCAGCTCAGGACAGGTTTCCTGGCTGGGGCCTCGATCGTTGCTACCGCTTCTTGCGCTGGCCGTGCCCGCTACATGCCCGTTCCGACGACGGCCGGGTGTTGTCGTGTCGATCGACGCGCCCGTACGACGACGACGGGTCCTCGGTGGCGTCCTTAACGAATACCGACGAGCAGCCTGACCGAAACGACAAATGAGCACGTCACGGCCAGCGCGGAGTCCTGGCGAGGACAGGGTGTTCTAGTCGGGCCACCAAAAGCGACCGTGCACTTCAAGAAGCAGAAACGGCTGTTCCGCCTCTGCGATCACCAGCGGCACGCCCGAATCCTTACCGGATCGAGCGAGACCATGGTGAACCAATGAGCAAGGAACGATGGCGGGTCAGGTGCCCGGACAGCTCGGCGGTTTTGTGGTCTACTCCTGCCGGGTCGCCTTTCAGGAGCTGAAATGCACGATCGCCGGGGCGCAGCCGACGCCCTGAATCCAGACGTTCTGGATCCCGGCGATGTCGGGTGCGATGTCGCCGGCGGAGACGATCATCTGCGCAGTGAAGGACTCGTCGTTACCGTCACCGGCGCGGTAGAAGTCGGCGAGGAGCACGATCGTGTCCTCATCGGTCTTCGCGGTCTTGAGGGACTCCGCCGTTGCCCCGGTGCACTTGAAGGTCGTGCTCGCAAGCAGTTCGACCGTGTCCCAGCGAACGCCCTGGCCGGCGAGGCACCCGGCCAGCGGGCCCTGGCCGACGTCGCTGGTGCACCGGAAGCCGCCAGCGGACTTGACGAAACCTGTGCCCGGGTTGTAGGCACCGCCGCCGGTGAGTCTGGCCGCACCTGTTGGGAAGCCGCTGATGCGGGTCGCGTTGAAGCCGAAGCCGATGTTGCCGGGCGCGGCCGACGCGGGCGCCGCAATCGGCAGAACGGCCGCTGCCAGCACCGCCGGCACGAGCGCAATGGTCTTCATCTTCATCTTCCAGCCCCTTTGTCTGTCACATGACCGAAAGACCGTAACATCCTGATTACGCGGTTTCGTGTCAACGGCCCAAAGCGAGGCTTGCCGCGGTCAAGTCGGCCTGGCGGGCGGGACGCGCCGCCTCACCGGGCCGGGCCAAGAACGACAGCAGCCGACACCTCCGGACCGTGCGGCCAGGCACCCGGTCCTCTGACCCGGCATCCGCGATGGATGCCGGTGGTGTAGCAGCGGCTGTAGCAACGATTACGGACGGCCGCGCACGATCACGTCCTCCTGGTCGGTCAGACATGGCCGGGCCGGCCGGAGACGGACGCGGTCGGAAGGCTGCCCAGAACTTACAAGCGAGGGGTCGCAGGTTCGAAACCTGCCGCGCCCACCATGATTGACCAGCAAGAATGCCAGACCGAAGATCAGAGATTCGGCCGATGACCGAGCGCCTGACGCATCGCGTCGAGGTTGGCATGCGAGTAGACCTGCCAGCCTGATCCACCACCGCCCCGACATGCACGTCCTTGTGGGTGTCGACCCCTACCGTCACGCCCAGGTCCTCGTTCACTCCGCCTCCTATCTGGTACGTCACAGCTCGACCGCTGAACACGAGGAGAACGCTGGACTAAACGGGGATGAGGGACGAACCCAAGCTCCTAATCAGGTCACCACGCCGGCCCGTGCACGCGCCGAGAACGGTGCCCCGCCTGCCGCGCCGACGGGTCAACTTCAGGGCACGGAGCCGGTTCAAACTCGGGTCAGGCCCGGCCGGCGGGACACCCTGACCAGAACGCCCTGACCAGAATTGTCGGGCTCCACTTGATGGGTGATGCAGCTGTCGGGGCCACCGAGCCAGCCGACGAATCGGGATCAGGACAGCAAGTGTCGGTCTGCCGGTGAGTCAGACCAACCCGGCGACCCACCCCACCATCCTCACTGTCTGCCATCGACCCGGGCGAGCCGAGCAGACCACCGCCCAGCCCGCCAGCGTCCGTGCGAGCCGTCAAGGTCCGCTTGACGTGGCGGGCCGGGCGGCGGCCCGCTCCCCAGGGCGGCGGGTCGACGGCAGACAGGGATGGCAGGCGAGAGACCTCAGCAATCACGACCACCTTCAATCGACTGGCTGACAAGGGCACCCGACTGAAGCCAACCGCTCTGCCGCAAGCTAGGGACCAGAAGCTTCGGCAGGGGCCAAGGCAGCAGACGAATGCCACGCCAGGGTTGCGCCGAGCAGCCAAGCGAGCAGCCAAACCGGCGGGCACCTGCGAACGATCACAGACCGGGACAACATGTTGAACAAGAAGACCAGTGAATCGCCCCGGGTTTGATAGCGGCCCGACCTCTTGTGGAGGATCGAGCCATGTCACGCCGTTCCCCGGTTCGAACGGTCGAGTCGAGTCTCGTCCTTCATCGACACGCGCCAGACCCACGAAAAATCAGGGTCTACCTGACCAAACGGTCAGAAGGAATGCCTTGGCTGCGGCCACTGCCGGGGAAGAAGCGCGGCGCGGGTTCCGAGATCTTGACACGGCCAAAAGTCAAGCCCTACTGTTCATTGGCGAGCCCAACTGGAGTAAGCGGTATTCGCTCTATGGCTTGTATTCTTCATCTTTCCGAGGAGAGAATGTGCATAGATCACAGCGCCGACTGCGCCGACTTCTATCTGGGGGGCTTGTTGCAAGCCTCGCAATGATATCCTCAATCTTCTTCATCGCAAGCCCCGCCCAGGCATACGGCGGGCTCACTGTTAAGTGGGCCGTAGTGGATACCGGTAACTGTGCACGCATTTCGGGTGACCTGGCGGTCACTGCTCAAACCGACAAGTGCGTTCTCTACGACTCGGCAGATGACACGTACTTCTACAAAGATACGGGGGGGCGTGCGCTAAAAATCGAACTTCATGACGGCAGTGGAATGGTGGCGAAGCAAGAATTCCACCCTTATGGCGAAATTCTCTACGTCTATGACACGCGAAATGACGGCGATAGTGTTTATACGAATCTCCTCAATGAGGCAACAATTCAAACCTTTGGTCCTTACGTTCCCGCGGGCACTGACAGTGTGATTGACTATAAGAGAATTGACCTTAGCCTCTCAGAGGGTGATCCCGTGACTTTGGGGGTGTGGGACGATTCGGGTCTAACTGATCGGATCACCGGCTTACGCGGTGGAGTGGCTTAGCTTGTCGTTTAACCTTCCGGGTCCGGCGATGCAACCCGGTTGATCACGAAGACAGCCCTTGTCTGATCATGGTTCTTGCGAAGGAAACCGTGACCAAAGACAAGGGCTGCCGTGATCGGTGTGCACGATGCGGGGTCGGTTGCTGAGCTGGGGATGCTGGCGGCGTTCCGGGAGGCGGTCTATGACTGTCTGCACCGGCGGGCGGACGCGTTGTTCGAGCTGATGCGGTGTTGTGTGCGGATGGTCCGGTGGGGAGTCTGGTCGGGTTGTCGCTAGCCGTCGAGCACTGCCGCGGTCATGGGGCGCTGTGCGACGCGGTCAATGCCGGCCAGTTGCAGGTCGATCGGCTGCGGCGTGAGCTGGGGACATCTCCTTGCCCTGGTCCCAGGTGATGGTGCGAACCAGTTCGTCGGGCAGGGCGGCGATGGCCTGCCGCATCGCGTGCTCGACGCTGTGCGGGGTGCGGCCCTCGGGTAGATGCAGCAGCACCAGGAACCTGGTACTTCGCTCCACCAGGGTGCCGACTGCGGACTTGCTGTCCTTGCCGAGGATTAGATCGCCCTCCCAGTGGCCGGGCACCGCACGGTCGTCGGCCCCAACAGGGCGTTCACTGATCATCACCATGTCCGGGATCCGGCCGGTGTCCTCGGGCCGCTGGCGGGCCCGGCGCTTGACCCGCCCGGTGCGCAGGCAGCGGGCCAACTCTCGGCGTAGCTCACTGCGGCCCTGCACGAACAGGGCCTGGTAGATGGTTTCGTGGCTCACCCGCATCAGGGGATCGCCCGGAAACTCGATTGGCAAGCGTTGCGAGATCTCGTGCGGGGATCACCAGGCCCGCAGCCATTCAACGAACTTCCCGGCCAGCCGAGGGCAGGCCAAAAGCTTCGGGGTCTTCGGCCGGCGGGCCCGCGCTCGAGCACGCTGATGCGCGCGCCATGCCCGGTAGTCGCCTCGGCCGCCATTGCCGGCCCCTCCCTTGGAGACCGTTGAGACGGCCCTGCCGAGCCTGGCCGCTATCGCGGTGAACGACTCCCCGTCACGCAGGCCGAGACTGATCTCCTCCCGATCGGCCAAGGTCAGCCGCCCCGGCCCAGGCTCCCAGGGATCTGATCGCACGGGCTGCTTCGAATCGCGGCGCGCGATGGCACGCACGACCTCATGGGAGCAGCCGACCTGCCGGCCGATCTCCCGTAACGACAGACCCCGCGCGCTGAGCCGTCGCGCCAACTGTCGTTGCTCAACCGTCAGATGGGCCCTTATCAAAGTCTTCCTCATGGATCAACGAGATTTCTCGCTGACCCACGAGACCGTTGCGCTGACCGGTTGAACCCGCCGGCGTTCATGCGCAGGGAAGGATTCTGGATCATCTCCTGCGTCAAGGCGGTCCGCACCATGCGGGGCGTCAGCCTTGGCGAGGCCAAGGATCTGGTCCACCTCAGTCCAGCGTTCGCGGATCAGCGGGAGGCGCACGATGCCTTCCATGACGTTGCAGAGCAGTCGCTTGAGCTTGAAGACTTTTGACGGTCGATCCGACGATTTGCCCACCGCTCGGGCGGTGCCGAGGACGAGTAACCAGGGAACACTTCCCGAGGTACTTGCCTGGACGTCGGCAGACCCGGGCACAGCGCCGCGCGAGGTAACCGAGCATCGCCCGCTCCGGGCAGTGTGGGGCACACAGGGGCCAACAAGACACCGTCAAACGTCGTCGGCCAGCGACCAACAATGACAGCCTCAGAAGCCGTGCGAGCAGGGGCCGAGCACGTTCCCGCTGGTGGCGGGCCGGCAGCTCCAAGTTCCGCTTCAACGTCTGACGCTTGGGTAGCGCCCACCGGCGATCAGCCGGTCAGCCAAATCGAGGCCCGTTTGATGTACGCGAGCTGTGCGGCGAAGGCGACCAGTGCCACCGCCACACCGAGCGCGATCGCCAGCGCGGCGGATCCGCCCAGCACCCCGGTCAGCAGGGCGACGCCCAGGCCGATCAGCAGTGCGTTGACAGCGCCCACCATCGCTGCCGTGGTCAGCAGCAGTTGCCAGCGAGCCGGCCTGCCGCCCACCGCCGCCGAGATTGCCTGCACGTCGCCCCCGCCGGTGACCGCGTCGGCGAAGAAGTCGTGCTCACCGGCGAGCTGGCGGTGGTAGTAGGCGCGGATGCGCTGGATGCGCTTGAGGTTCAGCGAGTTCTCCACCATGTTTTGAACTAGCCGGCCGAAGGTGAGCAGACCAGTGATCACCAGGGTCGGCAGCACCGCGCCGAGGTACGGCTTGATCAGGTGGCCGCTGCTGGAGACGAAGCCGAGCCCGATCAGCGAGGCGGAGAGCAGTGACAGGAACACGGTCGCCCGCCCAACGGACTCGGTGATCGTGGCGCTGCGGGAGGTCTGGAGCACGAAATGCTCCGTGGTTAGGGCGGTGAGCAGCCCCTGCTCGCGCGCATCCTCGTCCATGCCGCACCTCCGGTGCTGGTGGCCCGCCGCGAACTACTCTGAGCTGGCAGCAGCAGTGCCAACGATCGGTATGCGGCCACACAGCGGGCCTCCACCGCTGCTTGTGGCTTTTGTCAGCTGCCTGCATGACCCGCCGGCATTGCGGTCCGGGTTTCGGCTGCCGCCTTGATGAGCTGTGCCGCTTCGTCGGGGTAAGAAACCATCGGGACGTGGCTGGCAGGGACTTCGCTGGTGGTGGCGCCCATGCGGCTGGCGAACATGCGCTGCGCGTCCGGCGGGATCGCTTGGTCCTGCGTGGCGATCAGGTACCAGGACGGTAGCGATTTCCAGGCCGGGACGCCCATCGCTTCCGAGAAGGTTGAGCTGGCAATTGGCTGCTGTACGGCGTGCATCACCTTGGCCCGGACCGGGTCGACGTCGGCGGCGAAGTGCTGGACGAAGTCGTCTTGCGGCTGCCACATGTAGCCCTGCTTGTCGGTGAACAGGTGCGCCAGCGCCGGCGGTGTGGGTCCTTGCGACAGCAGGGCGGCGAGCGATTCCCCTTGGTCGAGCCCGAAGGCCGCGATGTATACCAGCCCGGCCACGTTCGGCGCGTCGGTGCCGAGGGCGGTCATGATCTGGCCGCCGTAGGAGTGCCCGACCACGATCGTCGGGCCGTCCTGCAAGGTCAGGACTTGGCGTAGCCGGGCGACATCATCGGCCGTCGAGGTCAAGGGGAACTGCGGGGCCGTCACGTGGTAGCCATCGGCCTGTAGGCGCTCGATAACGCCGCTCCAGCAGGAGCCGTCGGCCCATGCACCGTGGACGAGGACGATGTTCGGTCGGCCATTCATGGTGGGTTCCTTCCCTACTGGGTTGAGTGGCCATTTCTGCCGATGCTGGCCTGCGGGCGACGGCCGATATCCCCACGTTGACTGTGCCCGCCGCCCTGACCAGGTGCAGTCAAGTTGCGAGTACCAAATCGGCCTAGGCGTAAACGTGCTCGGTCCGGCCAGTCGAGAACCAAAGGGAGAGGCAGCGAGGAGACAGCGAGACGACCAGCGACGGCCGAGACCAGACCACACAAGGCGGCAGAGGGGCCATGCTCCGCAGTGCAAGACGACATCGGATGTCATCGAACGATGTCCCGTAACCGCGTTAACACCGAAAAGTTCGGGTGCCTGATGGATGCGAATCGTCTGGGCCAGTGCGATGTGAAGATCCAGTCGAGGCCGTCTTCCCGGGGACTGTCGGGGTGTTCGGCGCGCTGTAAGCCGACCTGGTGTAGCGAAGCGCTGGGAGGCTGGTAATCCGGGCGTCGGTCAGGCGGTCCGCCACCGCAGCCGATTGTCTCCGGCCGAGCGCTTGCACACCATCAGCTTCCCTGTGCTGGTGCGTCCCACCGCGCCGGCCGCCTTGCAGGACCCGCCGGGGTGCACACCGTTGCGCATGGACGGGTGGGTGGTGCGCCTCACCGTCGACTGGGGGCTGCGCGTCGGCTTCGGGGTGGGCTTGGTCGTCTTGCTCGGCGTCGGCGATGGACTGGCCGGGGCGGAGTTGGAGGGGAGGGCGGCGATGCGGTCGGCGCTTGCGCTCACCGAAGGGGTGGTCGTCGGCTCGTCGTCGCTGAGGAACTCGCCCAAGGCGTTACCGCAAGAGCAGAGGATCAGCAGCACCGCGAAGGTGACCTCGATGACCGTCGCCGGGTAGCGCTTGGCTTTCGAGAGGACTCCGGCCGGCGGGGGAGCGCGGTGCTTCACTGCGCGAGTGTGACTGGCCGCAGGAGTGGACGCCCATTACCCGTATGGTTTTCCGGCTGTCAACAGTCGGACACAGGGGACTGCGAGCAACGAGGCGCGGCAGTAGCCAGGCGAAGAGGTGGAGAGCCGACGACGGTGCGAAAAGTGCCGGCATGACCGACCTCGAGGCCGCCCAGCCCGTCGTGGCGGTGCCCGCCCGGGGACCGCGGATCGTGGTGACAGTCCTGAGCTTGGCTGTGACGGGTCCGGTGCTGTTCGCGTACGCGGGGATGCTCGCCTGGTTCAGCCCCGAGATCACCAGTCCCGGTTGGTGTCGCCAGGAGTCCGCGGGATGGGGACCCGACAACGGGACGTTCGTGTGGGTCGTGGCCTGCTCGGCGGGCGTTGCGGGCACGCTCTGCCTCGGTCTCGCCATGACACGGTTGCACCGGGGTCGACGTTGGTGGCCCTGGCTGGTCGCTGCGGTGGCGATCCTGGCTGCCGGCTGGCCGGCGGTGATGGGATTGTCAGGCGCGGCCTGGTGTCCGCCGCCGTCGTGACCCGCCTGAGGTAGCCGAAGCGCGTCCACGCGGCGCAGTGGCGGCACGTGTCATGTGCCCTCGAGGTGCGAAGACAGGACCAGCGCGGAGGAGACCGCCAGCTCACGGTCGAGTACCTCGTCTCGGGGGACGAACACCACGGCCTGTCCCTCGCCGAGTACCACGTCCTCCTGCCGCGCCCTGGTCGTGCCACAGAACACGTGGACCGTCACAGAGTGGGGGAAGCCCGCCTCGTACGGACGCGGACCACTCCACAGCGGGTGCAGCTCACCCGCTGTCAGACCCGTCTCTTCCCGCAGTTCGCGGCGGGCCGCCTGCTCAGGCGACTCGCCGGGCTCGACATGGCCGCCTGGCAGGCTCCACTGGTTCGGCGAGGCGGTCGCGCCTTCATCGCGGTGCTGTAGAAGCACCGCGCCTGAGGGATCGACAAGCAGCAGGAGTGCGACGTCATAGGTGGCCACCGCGAGAGCTTGCCATGCCCGATATACGAGAACCACTTCGTGATCGGCAGGACACGCCCTCGCCGGCGGCCGGCGCGCGATGCGACTTCGTCGAGCTCCGGTGCCGCCCGGTCGGTCAGCAGCGTGCCGGAGCAGGTCGTGCCTGTGAACCGCCGCCCGAGCACCTGCGACTTTCGTTGGGTTCGAGGTCTCCACTTTCGCGCCAGGCCACCGGCCAGCTGCGCTCCTAGCGTGGGTGTCGGATGTGTGGTGGCGATTCGACAAGGGGAATCTGATGGCAGGCGTATGGCACCGTGTGGCGCGGCTGGTGGCCGGCCGCAGGACCGCATGGCTCGTCCTGGTGGCGGGTCTGGTCGTGGCGGCGGCGGTCACCGGAGCGCTGCGGGGGGCCCAGGCGCCGGGCGCGGGCAAGGCGTTGCCGACCGGGTCGGAGGCGGCCCGGGTGCAGCAGATCGAGAAGCGTTTCCCGCACCACGGGCTGGCGCCGGTGGTGGCGGTGTTCACCCGCCACGACGGCGGCACGTTGACCGACGACGACCTGGTTGCCGCCACGAACGTGGGGCAGAAGCTGGCGGAGGACGCGGATCGGCCGGCCTCGCCACCGATCCGGTCCGAGGACGGCAGGGCGACGGTGGTGACCGTGATGGTCGACGTCGACCGGTCGAGCGAGCAGATCGCCGACACCGTTCACCGGCTGCGCGTCACGGCGCGGGAGGCCGCGCCGGCCGCGCTGACGGTGCGGATCACCGGTGGGCCGGCGTTCGGGGCCGACATCGCCTCGGCGTTCGACGGGGCGAACGTCACGTTGCTGGCGGTGACGATCGGCATCGTGGCACTGCTGCTCCTGCTCACTTACCGGTCGCCGATCCTGTGGCTGGTGCCGCTGGCGGTGGTGGGTCTGGCCGATCAGGTCGCCGCGGTGGTGACGGCCGAGCTCGGCGAGGTGGCGAAACTGCCGTTCGACGCCGGGATCATCAGCGTGCTGGTCTTCGGTGCCGGCACGAACTACGCCCTGCTGCTGATCTCCCGCTACCGCGAGGAGCTCCACCGCAGCGACGATCACCGGGCGGCGCTGGCCGCGGCGGTGCGCGCAACCGGCCCGGCAATCGTGGCGAGCAACCTCACCGTGGTGGCATCGCTGTCGACCCTGTTGCTGGCCGCGATGCCCAGCACCCGGGGACTGGGACTGGCCGCCGCGGCCGGACTGGTGATCGCGCTGGCGTTCGCGCTGCTGATGCTGCCCGCGGCGCTGGCGGTGTGCGGGCGGCGGCTGTTCTGGCCGTTCGTGCCGAGGGTCGGCGCCGAGCCGGCGGCGGGACGGGTGTGGCGGCGTACGGCGGAAGCGGTGACCCGGCGGCCGGGACCGGTGCTGGCCGCCTCGCTGCTGGTGCTCGCGGTGGCGGCCGGCGGGCTGATCGGCGCCCGGGTGGGCCTCAGCCAGCTCGAGCAGTTCAGGGTCCCGTCGGAGTCCGCAGCCGGGCTGCGGGCGCTCGCCCGCCACTTCCCGGCCGGTGAGTCGGCGCCGCTGACCGTGATCGCCAACTCCTCGACCGCGGAGTCGGTCACCGAGGCCGCGCTCCGGGTACCGGGGGTGACCTCGGTGCGCCCGGCCGGGACCGCCGACGGGCTGGCCAGGTTGGCCGTGGTCGGCTCGGCGCAGCCGGGCAGCGCCGCAAGCCTGGACGCCGTACGCGAGCTGCGCGCGGCGGTGCGAACGGTGCCGGGCGCCGACGCGCTGGTGGGCGGCCAGGATGCGCAGGCCCTGGACGTGCGTGTCGCGTTCCGCGACGACCTGCTCACCATCGCGCCGCTGATCCTGGCCGTGGCGTTCGTGCTGCTCGCTCTGCTGCTGCGGGCGCTGGTGGCTCCGCTGCTGCTGGTGGCGGTGAACCTGGCGGCGGCGGTCGCGTCGATCGGGGTGGGAACGTTCGTGGGCACCCGGTTTTTCGGGTTTCCCGCCCTGGATGTCAACGTGCCGCTGGTGGCGTTCCTGTTCCTCGTCGCACTCGGCATCGACTACACGATCTTCCTCGCCCACCGCACCCGGCAGGAGGCAGCCGCACACGGTACCCGCGGCGGGGTGGTGGAGGCGGTCACCCACACCGGCGCCGTGATCACCAGCGCCGGGCTGGTACTGGCCGGCGTGTTCGCCGCTCTGGGGGTGCTGCCGCTGACCATGCTCGCCCAGTTGGGGTTGATCGTCGGGCTCGGCGTGCTGATCGACACCCTGCTGGTACGCAGCATCGTGGTTCCCGCGGTGGTGGCCCTGGCCGGTGACCGGATCTGGTGGCCGGGCCGGCTGCGTCACCGGGTAACCCGGCAGCCTGCTGCCGGGGCCGAGGTCACGGGAACGCTGCCCGCGCGGGCCGTCGACGTGTCGGCCGCCGCGGTCGACCGAGCGGGACGATGAGCCGCCGCCGCGTCCCCACCCGCCGAAACGCGTCGTACGACGAGTGGGGCGGCTAGCGTGATCGGCACCATGTCTGCCGCCTGGTCGCGTCCGGTCGCGTTGGTGCTGCTGCGCCGCAGCGAGCACGTGCTCTTCGCGGTGCTGCTGCTCGTCGGTGTGACCGGAGCGGGGGCGGGGCCGCGGCGCTGGCTGCTGGCCGGCGGCGCGGTCGGGCTGGCCGGCTGGTACGCCGCCGGGGTGGTGCTGGCCCGCCGCAGCCGCGCCCGGCGGTGGGCCGCCGGGTGGCTGGTGGTGCTGACCGCGGGCTGGGCCGGGCTGGTCGCCGCCTCGGTGAGCTTCGTGTGGCTGGCATTCCCGCTGTTCCTGCTCTACACCCAGATGCTGCCGTTGGTCCTCTCGGTGCCGGCGGTGGTGGTGGTCACCGCCGGCGCCGTCACCGCGATCGCGCTGGACCGGGGCCGGCTGGATTCGGCGACGGTGGTGGGGCCGCTGGTGGGTGCGACGGTGGCGGTGGTCATCACCGTGGTCTACCGGGATATGGCCGAGCAGGTGCGGCAGCGGGCGGCGCTGATCGACCAGTTGACCGCCACCCGTGACCGGCTGGCCGCGTCCGAGCGGCGGGCCGGGGTGCTGTCCGAACGCGAACGGCTGGCCCGCGAGATCCACGACACCGTCACCCAGAGCCTGACCAGCATCGTGCTGGTCCTGCGCACCGCCCGCGACACCGATCCCACTCCGGCCGCGGCACTGCGCGCCCAGCTCGACACCGCGATCGCCGCCGCCCGTACCGCACTCACCGACACCCGCCGGCTGGTCCGGGATCTGACGCCTGCCGAGCTGGCCGGCCGGTCGCTGCCCGATGCGCTGAGCCGCATCGTGGCCGACCAGCCGGGCCTGGTCGCCCGGCTGCACGTGGAGGGTGAACCGGTCCCGGTGCCCACGCCGGTGGCGGTGGCGGTGCTGCGCGGCGCCCAGGAAGCGCTGGCCAACGTGCGCGCCCACGCCCGGGCGCGGCGGGTGGAGGTGACCCTGACCTTCCTGCCCGACACCCTCAGCCTCGACGTCGTCGACGACGGCGTCGGCTTCGACCCCCTCCTGCCCATGGGGCCCAGCACCGGCACCGGGCTGGGCCTGACCGGCTTGCGCGGCCGCGCCGCCGAGGTCGGTGGCAGCGTCGAGATCGACTCCGCGCCCGGGCGCGGCACCGCCCTCAACCTCACCGTGCCCCGCCGGGAGCCCACCGATGACTGAGATCCGGGTCCTGCTCGTCGATGACCATCCGGTCGTGCGGGGCGGGCTACGCGCCGCACTCGGCACCGACCCGGCGATCATCGTCGTCGGCGAGGCCGCCACCGGCGACGACGGCGTCGCCCAGGCACGGGCGCTGCGGCCCGACGTCGTGCTGATGGACCTGCAGCTCGGCGGCGGAGTCGACGGCGCCGAAGCCACCGCCCGCATCCGCCGCCTGCCCGACCCACCGCGGGTGCTGATCCTGACCACGTACGACCGCGACGCCGACATCCTGCCGGCCATCGCCGCCGGCGCCACCGGCTACCTGCTCAAGGACGCCGCCCCCGAGCAGCTGCGCCGCGCCGTGCACGACACTGCCGCCGGTCGGACCGTGCTGGCCCCCTCGGTGGCCACCCGGCTGGTCGAACGCGCCCGCTCTCCACAACCGGCGCTGACCGCCCGGGAGACCGAGATCCTGTCCATGGTCGCCGACGGACTGTCCAACCAGGCCATCGGGCGGGCCCTGTTCATCACCGAGGCCACCGTCAAGTCCCACCTGGTCCAGGTGTTCGCCAAGCTCCGGGTCGACAACCGCACCACCGCCGTGGCCGAGGCCCGTCGCCGCGGCATCATCGCCTGAGACGTGTCGGTCCGGAGAAGATCTGGGCCGGGTTCATGTCGAGCGGGACGCCACCCGGTCGGCACGCGACGGTACGGCGTTGTCGACGTTGAGCAGCCCCGCGCCGACCACCGCCCGGCTCATCGGCCGGGTCAGCTCGGCGAGGCGGGCACACCCCTCGGCGCCCAGCACCGCGTACGCGGGGGTGGCGAGCCGGTCGGTGGCCGCCTCGATCCACGCACGCTGCGCCCGCCCGCGGTCGCTCAGGGCCGGCTCGTCGCCCTCGATCAACCCGCGCCCGCGCAGCCGCTCGACCGCGTCGGCCCACTGCTCGCCGCTCCAGCCTCGGGTGCGGCGCAGGAAGCGGACCGGCACCTCGCCGGACGCGGCGTGCAGCACCAGTGCCTCCAACCCGGTCAGGCCGGCGAGCACCAGTGCGGCCACGTGCCCGTCGCCGCGGAACTCCCGCAGCACCGTCTGGGCCTGCCAGAGAACCAGGTGCGGCTGCTCCGGCCAGGGCAGCGCAGCGTGGGCGGCGAACAGTGGCCGCCCCTCGGGATAGACGGTCGCGGACTCGGCCGCGCGCCGGGCCAGCTCGGCGGCCTCGACCATCTCCGGGCCGTGCACCGCGTCGCCGAGCGCGCGGGTCAGGGCCGCACCGGCGGCCTCCAGCCGGGCGGTCAGCACGGCCGCCGGCGTCGCCCGCTCCCAGGCGGCCGGCAGCACCCGGGCGACGAGGTCCGGATTGAAGTTGAAGAAGGTGGCGACGACCGGGCCGGGGCCGACCGGCCCCAGGGCAGCCGCCCGGGAGGCGAAGTAGCCGGCCGGCTCGGCGATGCCGAGGGCGGCGTACCGCTCGTGCGCCTCGGGCACGAAGTAGATCATCCCGTGCAGGGGCTCGGTCACCCGCCAGGCGTGGCGCGCGACGGCGGGGTCGAGCGCCGCCGGCTTCGGCCAGCTGGGATCCGCCACGTCCGTCATGTCGCTGCCTTCCGTCGACGACGTTACCGGCCGGTAGCTTCCCATGCCGGCGACGGCCGTGTCACCCACCAGTTCCGCGCCGCTCCTTCCCGGGCCCGCCCCGGCAGGCAGGCGTGCCGTCAGATCATCGCGTCCCGGGTCTCGAGGTACGCCGCGACCTGCTGCCAGGTGGCGGTGCCCTTCGGATCCGCCTCCTCGGACGAGGCGGGACCGGGCAGGGCACCTACCGCGGTCAGCCCCGCCGCGGCGCGGGAGGCTGGCTCGTCGTCAACGATCCGCAGCTCGGTCTTCTTCCACCGGGGATGGCGGCGGCGGTCCGGGATGGTGGCCAGCAGCGCCGGATCGGGCAGCCGTGGCTCGTTGTACGCCAGGAAGCGGATGGCCGTCTGGGTGCAGCCGGCGCCCATGTCGAGCAACCCGGCCACCCGCAACAGGTGGTACCGGCCGCTGCGGGCCCGGTAGGCGAGCACCTGCCCGGGTACAAGGTCGTCCGGCTGGTCGGCGGTCATGGCGGGCAACGTAACGCGCGCCGGGCACGGCGGTCACCCCGGAGACCGCGCGACGGTCGGTCGAGGCGTGCTCGCCGACCGGGTCGGCTGACACCCGGACCGGCGCCGGGCCGAAAAGACGTGCGCGTGCCGGCCGTCGCGCTGGTACGGTCCGACGGCGCGGGCGTCCGCGACCGGCAGCGAGGAGGATGAGGCCATGGGACACCAGGAGTCGCCGCATCATGCCCTCATCCGGGTTGCGTCGCGCTGAAGCCCGCGACCCGGTCGCTCCTCGTGACCAGGAGATCCGCGTGGTACCCGCACCTTGTGACACCGACCTGACCACCGACCGCCTCGTGCTGCGGCCGTGGTCGCTCCCCGAGATCACCGCCGTCGTCTCCGGCGACCGGCTGCCGCACTGGACGGCCGACTTCCCGTCCGAGGTGGACCGGATCAGAGTCGGCCAGCTCGCGGCCGACCCGGAGCGCCAGCACCCGTACGGCCACCGCCAGCTCATCGAACGCGACACCGGCCTGGTGGTCGGCGCGATCGGGCTGTTCTGGCCGCCCACCGACGGCGTGGTCGAGTTCGGCTACGGCGTCGTGCCGTCCCGCCGCCGCCTCGGGTACGCCACCGAGGCCGCCCGGGCGATCGTCGCCTTCGCGCTCACCCTGCCCGGCGTGCGTACCGTGGTCGCGGACGTCGACCCGGCCAACGTGGCCTCGGTCGGGGTGCTGGAGAAGGCGGGCCTGCGGCGAACCCCCACCGCCGTGCGCTCCGCCCGGGCGGACGGGGAACTGCGCCGGTACGTGATCGGCGCCCACGACGTGGTACCCGGTGGCGACGGGACACGACCGGAGGGAGGCGCCCGATGAGCTACGCGGACGTCAACGGGCTGCGCCTGTGGTACGAGGTCCACGGCAGCGGTCACCCGCTGGTGCTGCTGCACGGCGGCTACGGGGCGGTGGAGATGTTCGCCCCGGTCCTGCCGGCGCTCGCCGCGCGGCGGCAGGTGATCGCCGTGGACCTCCAGGGGCACGGCCGCACCGCCGACGTGGACCGTCCACTGCGGTACGAGTCGATGGCCGACGACGTCGCGGCGCTGATCCACCACCTGGGCCTGCCCGAGACGGACGTGCTGGGCTACTCCCTCGGCGGCGGCGTCGCCCTGCGTACCGCGATCCAGCATCCGGGGCTGCTCCGCCGGCTGGTGCTGGTCTCCGTGCCGTGCCGGCGGCGGGGCTGGTACCCGGAGGTGCTCGCCGCGATGGCGACCCAGGACGAGCGGGTCGGCGAGCAGATGCGCGGCACGCCCATGCACCAGCTCTACGAGCGGCTCGCGCCCCGCCCGCAGGACTGGCCGGCCCTCTGGGTCAAGACCGGTGACCTGCTGCGCCGGGAGTACGACTGGTCGGCGGAGGTGGCCGCCCTCACGGTACCCACCATGCTGGTCTACGCCGACGCGGACTCAATTCCGGTGACCCACATGGCGGATTTCTTCGGCCTGCTCGGCGGCGGCCACCGGGACGCCGGCTGGGACGGCGCCGACCGGCCCGCGGCCCGGCTGGCCGTGCTGCCCGGCCTGACCCACTACGACATCGTCGCCTCGCCGGCATTGCCCGGGGTCGTGCTGCCGTTCCTCACCCACGAGGTCCGCTCGCCGGGCTGAGCCTCCCCGGGGCCGGTCGGCGGGTCGGCGGCCTGGCCCAGCCGCTGGGCGACCCAGGGCAGCAGGGCGTCCGCCTGGGCCTGCTGGAACGCCCGCACGGTGGGGATGCCCAGCGGCGCCGGCCGCCGGGCCGCGTCGGCGAAGAAGCCGGCCAGCCCGGCGTACACGCCGGTCAGGGCGTGGGGGTCGACGTCGGCGGTGAGCGGTGACCGGCGGAGCAGCGCCTCGGTGTCGTGGCCGCCGTGCAGCCGCACGTTGACCAGCAGCAGGGCGGTGTCCAGCCAGGCCGGTCCCCGGCTGGCCCACGGCCAGTCGACCACGGTCACCGCGCCGGCCGCGTCCACCAGCAGGTTGTCGGCCCGGACGTCGAGATGGCAGAGCGTGTCGCCGCCGAGCGCCGCGATGCCCCGGTCCGCCGCGTCGCACAGCTCGTCCAGGTGGGCCCGGGCCCACGGGTCGAGGCCGTCCGGCGGGTCGGCGGCGATCCGCTGCCAGCCGGCGAAGTCGTACGCCAGGTGGTCGGCGGCGGTCGGCGCGTGCCCGACCGGGCTCGGGGTGAGCGCGGCGGACATGGTCTCCAGCGCGCCGAGCACCGCGTCGAGCTCGTCGGGCCGCCACGGCGTCGCCGGGTGCCGGCCGTCGACGTCGGTGAGGACCAGCGCCACCCACTCGCCGTCGTCGTGGCAGCCCAGCAGCCGGGGGGTCGGCGCGTACGCCGGAAGGGCGGCGGTGTTGCGGGCCTCGGTGCGGTGCATCCCGGGGGAGTCCCCGTTCTGCGCCGGGCTGACCGCCTTGACGAACGCCCGCCGGCCACCGGCGGTGCGGACCCGGTCGGCCGTGCCGGGGGAGTAGCCGCCGGGCTGCGAGACGGCCTCGACCACCTGGTCGCCGAGGATCCCCTCCACGGCCGACCGGACGTGCGCGGGCAGGTCGACCCAGTCGAGCCGGGTCTTCGTCAGGCCGTCCATGTCACCCACGGTGACCCGCAGCCGTGGCCCGGGCAAGCAGATTACGGCGTGGCCGCCCTGTTCCGACCCGGTCGCGTGGCCCGTCGCCGTCCGAGGTCGGTGTCCGGACCGGCCCGCTCCCGCGCGCCTGAGGTATGTCCACCCGCGCAGCGGGAAACCGCGCCCCGACGTACCCGGGAGGAGTGAGGATGACGGACGACACCGGCCTGACCATCGGTGTGCTCGGCTCGTACGGCGGGCGGAACCTCGGCGACGAGGCGATCCTCAGTGGGCTCCTGGCGGACCTGCGCCAGCAGGAGCCGAACGCCCGGATCATCGTCTTCTCCCGCAATCCGGCGCACACCGCGCTGGCCCACCCCGACGTGGAGGCGGTGCCCTGGGAGGGGGTCAGCCGGGTCGACTCGGCCCAGGTGCTGGCCGAGCTGGACCTGCTCATCCTCGGCGGTGGCGGCATCCTCTACGACAAGGAGGCGCGGCGCTACCTGCGGGTCGTCCGGGTCGCCCAGGAACGGGGACTGCCCCTGCTCACGTACGCGGTGGGGGTCGGGCCGCTGTCGGACGCGGTGGACACCGGCATGGTGCGGGAGACCCTCTCCGCCGCCGCCGAGGTGACCGTCCGGGACCAGGAGTCCCGGATGGTGCTGGAGGAGGCAGGACTGGTCAACCCGATCACCGTCACCGCCGACCCGGCGTTCCTGCTCGAACCGGAGGACTTCCCGGCCCAGCTGCTGCGGGAGGAGGGGGTACCCGCCGGGGCGCGTCTGGTCGGGCTGAGCGTCCGAGAGCCCGGCCGGGCCGCCGAGCGGCTCGACGTCGACGGGTACCACCGGCTGCTCGCCCAGATCGGCGACTTCCTGGTGCACCGGATCGACGCGTACGTGCTCTTCGTGCCGATGGAGCGCGACGACATCCGCCACTCGCACGGCGTGCTCTCCCACATGATCGCCGCCGAGCGGGGCCGGATCCTGCACGGTGACTACTCGCCCCGGCAGGTGCTCGGCCTGATGAAGCACTTCGACCTGGCGGTCGGCATGCGGCTGCACTTCCTGATCTTCGCCGCCATGGTGGGCACGCCGTTCCTGCCGCTGCCGTACGCCGGCAAGGTCTTCGACCTGGCCCAGCGGCTCGGGGTGCCGGCGCTGCGCGGGCTGCAGCGGGAGGTCGAGGGTCCGCTGCTGGCCGAGGTCGACCGGCTCTGGGACGAGCGGGAGTCCCGGGCGGAGTCCACCGCGCGGCGGGTCGCCGAGGTCTGCGACCAGGCCCGCGGCACCTCCCACGTCACCCGGGCGGTGCTGGAGAGCATCCGCTCCCGGAGCCTGTCCCGGGCGGTCGTCTGACGCCCCCGCGGCCTCAGACCGCCGGGCCGCGCCAGCGGTAGCACCACCGCCGGGCGTCGTGGTCGACCGTCTCCAGCTCGTAGATCTGCGCCTCGGCCAGGCCGTGCGGCCCCATGTGGTGGTGGGTCAGCGGGGGGCGGTCGTTGCTGTCCAGCTCGACGTCGACCGACTCGCCGTCGGCCGGGCCGTCCACCAGGGGGATCCGCACGTTCGAAGCCATGCGCCCATCCTGCCCCGGTCGCCGCCGGCCCGCAGGATTTGCCGGGGCAGTGGGGCGAGACCGGCGCGCTCCGACCCGGATTCCCGGCGGCCGGCTCAGGCGCGCGGCAGCAGGCCCGCGGGGTACTCCATGCCGTCGTGGGTGCAGGCGGCGGCGGCCACCCGGGCGGCGTACCCGGCCGCCTCCGGCAGCGCCGCGCCGCGCAGCCGGCCGGCGATGAGCCCGGCGGCGAAGGCGTCCCCGGCGCCGTTGGTGTCGACCACCGCGGCGGGCGGCGTGGCGACGGCCACCGGCAGCGGCTCGCCCTGGCCGGTGTGCAGCTCTGCGCCGTCCGCGCCCCGGGTCACCACGACCGTGCGCGGCGCCAGCCCGGCGGCGACCTTCCCGGCCCGCTCACCCAACTGGACGCCGCTGACGAAGACCAGGTCGGCGGCCTCGGCGAAGGGGCGGTGGTACGGGTTGGCGCCGTCCCAGTCGTGCAGGTCGGTGGAGAGCGACACGCCGTCGGCGCGGGCGTCGCGCAGCGCCGGGAGGGCGTCCCTGGCCCAGTCCATGATCGATACGTGGACGTGCGCCGCGTCCCGCACCAGCTCCGCCAGGTCGTCCGCCGGGAACGGCGCTCCGCCGTGCCAGGGGCGCGGATCGTAGAGCGACATCCGGCGGCCGGCCGGGTCGACCAGATTCACCGACCGGCGGGTGCCGCCGGGGTCGTCGGCCAGCACGGACCGCACCGTGCTGCGGGCCAGCGCCGCCCGGACCACGTCGCCCGGCGGGTCGGTGCCGAGCACGTCCACCACGGCCACCCGCAGCCCGATCGCGGCGGCGGCCAGCGCCACCCCGGCGCCGGTATTGCCGATCCGCAGCTCGATCGGCGGGACGGTGAGCGAGTCGGCCGCCGGCAACGGGAGCTGCGGCACCCGGGCCCGGATGTCCACGCCGAGGCCGCCGATGACGAGAAGGTCGAACATGGCGCCGACGCTAGCCGGTCGGCGCCGCCTATCCTTGGCCCGGGCGTCGACGAGGGGGAGCATGTGCTGGTCATCCACGGGGTGTGGCTGGTCGGCGCCGGTCTCGCCGTCTGGGCGGAGAACAGCGCGCTGCCGGCCCGCGCGCCGCGCCGGCCCGGCCGCGCCCCGCGCGAGCGCCCCCACCCGTTCGCCGCCGACCACGCCACGCTGACCGCCGCGCTCGGTGACGTGCCGGCCGAGGCCGACACGGTGGTGCTGCGCCTGCCCACCCGGGCCGGTTCGCCGCTGGACTCGCCGGAGCTGGTCCGGACCGCCGTCGCGGAACCGGTCCGCGGGCCGGTCACCCTCGCCGGTTGGCGGGCACCCGTCCTCCGGTACGCCCCGGACGCCGCGTACGCCCTGCTCTCGGCCCTGGACGGGGCGGTCGTACCCGGGGCGAGCCTGCGCCACCTCGCCGAGCTGGCCTCGTTCGCGGCCGACCTGGTGGCCCGCGGGCGGCTGCTGCCCGGCGTCGCCGGCCCGGCCGTCCCGCCCGGGGCGGTGCCCGTCCCGCCGGGAGAACGGTCCGTCGCGCCGGGGGACGACCCGTGGTTACCGGTCGCCGGCGGCGAGGTCGCCCGGGCGGTGTGGCGGCCCCTGCTCACCGGCACCGACGCCGGCTGGGCGCGCTCGCTGGCGCTGGCCCTGCCACCGGCCGCCCGGGCCGCCGCCGTCGACCCCGGACCGGGCGTGGTAGCGGCCGACGCGCTGGACGCGCTCACCGACGCCGCCGCCCGGGTCGCGCTCGTCGACACCGACCTGGCCCGCGGCGGCCGGCGCGACGGGGCGGTGGGCCGGTGGCTGGCCGCGCTGACCGGACCGGACCGCGGCTTCACCGCCGACCCGGACGCGCTGGCCACCCTCCGCGCCGAGCTGGACGCCTGGCAGCGCGACGCCGCCGGTGGCGCGGTCCGGGCCAGTTTCCGACTCGTCGAGCCCGCCGAGGACGAGATCGCCGAGCCGCTGGTGGTGGTCCCCGCGGACCCGTCGACCGTGGTCCGTCCCGGCGGCCCGTGGCGGGTCGAGTTCGGCCTCCAGGCCGCCGACGAGCCCGGCCTGCACGTCGACGCCGGCCAGGTCTGGCGCGCGCCGGGGACGCTGGCCGGGCTCGTCGGCCGGCTGGACAGCCCGCAGGAGACCCTGCTGGCCGAGCTGGGCCGGGCCGGGCGGCTCTGGTCGGAGCTGGACGGCGCGCTGCGGACGCCCGCGCCGGAACGGCTGGAGCTGGACGCCGAGGGTGCCCACCGGTTCCTGCGCGACGGCGCGCCGGTGCTGCACGCCGCCGGGTTCGGGGTGCTGCTGCCGTCGTGGTGGCAGCGCCCGTCGACCCGGCTCGGCGCCCGCCTCCAGGCGCGCAGCCGGACCGCGCCGGGCACCGTCGCCAGCACCTCCGGTGGGCTGGGCCTGGACGCGCTGGTCGACTACCGCTGGGAGGTGGCGCTCGGCGACCAGACGATCGGCGCCGACGAGCTGGCCGCGCTCGCGGAACTGAAGACCCCGCTGGTGCGGATGCGTGGCCGGTGGGTCGAGCTGGACCCGAAGCGTCTCGCCGCCGGCCTGCGGCTGCTCCGCTCCGCCGGTGAGCTGACCGTCGCCGACCTGCTCCGGCTCGGCCTCGGCGAGGCCGACCGGGCGGAGGCGCTGCCGGTGCTGGAGGTGACCGCGGACGGCCCCCTCGGCGACCTGCTCGCCGGGGAGGCGGAGCGGCGGCTGACCCCGCTGGACCCGCCGCCGGGCTTCAAGGGCACCCTGCGGCCGTACCAGCGGCGCGGGCTGGCCTGGCTCGCCTTCCTCCAGTCGCTCGGGCTGGGCGGGGTGCTCGCCGACGACATGGGACTGGGCAAGACGGTGCAGCTGCTCGCGCTGCTGGCCGCCGACCCGCCGGAGGCGCCGCCGACCCTGCTGGTCTGCCCGATGTCGCTGGTCGGCAACTGGCAGCGGGAGGCGGCGAAGTTCACCCCCGGGCTGCGGGTGCACGTGCACCACGGCGCGGACCGGGCCCGGGGCGCGGCGTTCGAGGAGGCGGTGCACCAGGCCGACCTGGTGCTGACCACGTACTCGGTGGCCGCCCGGGACGCCGTCGCGTTGGCCTCGGTCGGCTGGCACCGGGTGGTGGTGGACGAGGCCCAGGCGATCAAGAACGCCTCCACCCGGCAGGCCGAGGCGGTCCGGTCGCTGCCCGCGCGGCACCGGGTCGCGGTCACCGGTACGCCGGTGGAGAACCGGCTGGCCGACCTCTGGTCGATCATGCAGTTCGCCAACCCGGGGCTGCTCGGCCCGGCCGCCAGCTTCCGCCAGTCGTACGCGGTGCCGATCGAGCGGCACGGCGACGCCGAGACCGCCGCCCGGCTGCGCCGGATCACCGGCCCGTTCGTGCTGCGCCGGCTCAAGACCGACTCCTCGATCATCTCCGACCTGCCGGAGAAGCTGGAGATGGAGGTGGTCTGCAACCTCACCGCCGAGCAGGCCTCGCTCTACCGGGCGATCGTCGACGACATGCTGGCGAAGATCGAGACCAGCGACGGGATGGCGCGGCGCGGCCTGGTGCTGGCCACGATGACCCGGCTCAAGCAGGTCTGCAACCATCCAGCCCAGCTGCTGCGCGACGGCTCGCCGCTGCCGGGGCGCTCGGGAAAGCTGGAGCGGCTGGAGGAGATCGTCGACGAGGTGCTCGCGGCGGGGGAGAAGGCCCTGCTCTTCACCCAGTACGCCGAGTTCGGCGGGATGCTTCGCGGCCACCTTTCGGCCCGCTTCGGCCGGGAGGTGCTCTTCCTTCACGGCGGCGTCGGCAAGGCCGACCGGGACGCGATGGTCACCCGGTTCCAGTCCGCGGACGGCCCGGCGCTCTTCGTGCTCTCCCTCAAGGCCGGCGGCACCGGGCTCACCCTGACCGCCGCGAACCACGTCGTGCACGTCGACCGGTGGTGGAACCCGGCGGTCGAGGACCAGGCCACCGACCGGGCGTTCCGGATCGGCCAGCGCCGGCGGGTCCAGGTCCGCAAGTTCGTCTGCGCGGGCACCGTCGAGGAGAAGGTGGCCGCGATGATCGCCGACAAGCGCGGCCTGGCCGCCTCGGTGGTCGGCACCGGCGAGCAGTGGGTCACCGAGCTCTCCACCTCTCAGCTGCGCGAACTCTTCGCGTTGGAGTCCGGGGCGGTGGTCGAGTGAGCGCCCCGGGGTCCCCGCCGGACGGCGCCGGCCGGTTCGCCGACTACGGCCGGCCGCGCCGGGTCGACGGGGGGTTGAAGGCGCGCAGCACCCGGGGCGCCATCGGGGTCTCCTGGTGGTCCCGCCGGTTCCTGGAGGTGCTGGAGTCGTTCGCCCTCGGCACCCGGCTGACCCGCGGCCGGTCGTACGCGCGGCGGGGTCAGGTGATCCGGCTCGAGGTCACCCCGGGCCGGGTCGAGGCCGACGTGCAGGGCTCCCGGCCGCAGCCGTACCGGGTCACGATCGCGCTGGCGCCCTTCCCGGCGGCGCTCTGGGACCGGGTCGAGCGGGAGCTGGCCGGGCAGGCGTTCTTCAGCGCCCGGCTGCTTGCCGGGGATCTCCCACCGGAGCTGGAGGAGGTGTTCGCGGCCGCCGGCGCCCCACTCTTCCCGGGCGGGGTGGGGGAGCTGACCCAGCGGTGCAGCTGCCCCGACTTCGCGGTGCCGTGCAAGCATCTGGCGGCGACGTTCTACCTGCTCGCCGAGGCGTTCGACGCCGACCCGTTCCAGCTGCTGCACTGGCGGGGTCGCGGTCGCGCCGAGCTGCTCGACCGGCTGCGCGCTCTGCGCGCCGAGGCGGCCGGAACGGACGCCACGCCGGCCGCCGCAGCGTCCACCGGGGACGGTGCCGGCGCGGCGCCGCCGGGCGTGCCCGGGCGGGACCTGCCCGCCGCCGGAGCGGCGCGGGTGCTCACCGGTCTGCCCCCCGCCCCGCTGGACGAGGCGGTGGACCGGTTCTGGCTGGCCCCGGTTCCCCTGCCGGACCGGCCGCCGAGCCTGGCCACCGGCCCGGACCTGCTGCTGCGCCAGCTCGGCGCGCCCGCCCCGGCCATCGGCGGGCCGGGCCTGCTGGAACGGCTGCGTCGCGCCTACCGCGAGTTCGGCCACCCCTGAACGCGGACGCCGCCCTGGATCCTGGACAGTGACCGTTCCGCGCGAACGGTGACCGTCCAGGATCTCGGACCGGCTGCTGCGCGTGGTGACCCGCCGCGGTCATAGCCAGCGGCGGCGCATCCGCCACATCAGGCCGGCGTTGGCAGCCAGCACCACGGCGCAGATCGCGCCGGCGAGCCGCCCGGCCAGTACGGTCATCGCCGGCAGCGACGCCCACAGCACGACCGTCAGCAGCATCAGCCAGCGTCCACGTCGGGCCCGGGCTCGATGGTCGAGTCTCGCGAAGAACTTCGGGTCGCTCTCCCGGAGCTGCCGGGTGATCTGTTCGAATCTGCGCTGATCCTCTTTGCTGAGCATGGCGATGCCTTCCCCTCAGGCTTCAGCGGTTCGGCGGCTTACCCGCTGCGGCGGCGACTCACGCGCCCCTGCTGCTGGCACTTTTGCCGCGCGGACGGGACCCGGACAGCGATGGGAGGGACCTCAGTACCGGCTTATCCGTTCCTTAAGTTTCGCTGTGCCGGTGAATGTGGCAAGAAGCGTCGCGTGAGCCGAAAACGTTACGTCGGTGTCGCGTCCGGCCGTGTCGCCCCTGCTCCGGACGTCGCCACCCACCGGGGGCGAAACCGGCCAGACGGGTGGGGTGGTGAGCGGTGCCTTAAGTGCGCTCCGGGCCCGCTCGCGACCGCCTTGAAGGGGCCTGGGGCCTTGGCTACTTTCCCGTAGCAACTCCTCAGGCAACAGTCGCCGCACCCTCGCCCCGCCCCGGTCGCAGCGTGTGGCGCCTTGAAGAAAACGGGATTGGTACATGGCCGACCAGACTGTGCCACCACGTCGACTGCGGGACGACCGCGGCTGGGACGGGCGTCAGCACCCCACCTCGGACGGGTACCGCGACGTCCACGGCTTCACCCCGTACGAGCAGCAGCAGGCCTACCCGTACGCCGCGGACCCCGCCGAGCACGCGCACGCCGGGTATCCCACCGCCGTCCGGTCGCCGGCCCGTGGTCCGCAGTGGGTGGGCCCGCAGGGCCTCGCCCCGCAGGCGCCGTACCAGCCGGCCGGCGCGGGACTGCCCAACCTGGACGACGACGACCGGGACGGCCGGGTCGGCCGGCGGCGCGCCCTCGTCGCGCTCGGTGGCACCGCCGCGGTGGTCGCCGGTGGTGCCCTGGCGATGAGCCCCCAGGTCCGGGGCCTCTTCGGCGGCGACGAGGCCTCGGTCGCCGGGGACGCCACCCGCGCCAGGGTCACCGACGGCACCGCCGCCCGCCCCAGCGGCCAGCAGGCGAGCACGGTACGCACCTACACCGAGCAGAACGAGTCCTACATGGGCTCGCGGGCCGGCGCGGCGCTGAAGAAGAACGCCCCCAGCGGTGGTCGGACCTTCTCCGGGCCGGCAGCGGCCGCGGCGGAGACCAAGGTGACGGTGAAGACCGTGCTGGCCAAGGACCCGGTCCGGCACCTCGCCAGCCGGGCCACCTTCGGCGCCACGCCCAAGGTGATCGCCGACATCAGGCGGATGGGCATCGACGCCTGGATCCGCTCGCAGCTCGACCCGGAGAAGATCGCGCCGACGAAGGCCGAGCTGAAGCTCGCCGACCTGCCCAGCCTCAAGCTGACCACCCAGCAGCTGCGCGAGCAGCGGGACCAGCTCAACGAGCGGGGCGTGCAGCCGGAGAAGGAGACGGTCGACGCCACCCTCGCCCGGCAGATCTGGTCGGAGCGGCAGCTCTTCGAGGTGATGGTCGACTTCTGGAACGACTTCCTGCACGTCTCGGCCGACTTCGACGGCGGCGAGATCCACCGCAACTCCTTCGACCGGGACGTGATCCGGGCCAACGCCCTGGGCAGCTACCCGGACATGCTGGTCGCGGCCAACAAGCACCCGGCGCTGCTGCTCTACCTGAGCCAGGTCGACTCCCGCAAGGACGCGATCAACGAGAACCTGGCCCGGGAGAACCTGGAGCTCTACTCGGTCGGCGTCGACGGCGGCTACACCGAGAAGGACGTCCGGCAGGCGGCCATGCTCCAGACCGGCCGCGGCGTCGACGACGGCAAGTACGTCTTCCGGCCCGACCGGCACTACGTCGGCAAGGTGCAGATTCTCGGCTTCAGCCACCCCAACGCCTCGGCCGAGAAGGCCGACGCGGTGATCGACGCGTACATCCGCTACATCGCGCTGCACCCGTCGACCGCCCGGTACGTGGCCCGCAGCCTGGCCACCCGGTTCGTCTCGGACACCCCGCCGAAGTCCCTGGTGGACCGGCTGGCGAAGGTCTACACGGTCAACAAGGGCATGGTGAAGCCCCTGGTGATGGCGCTCTTCAGCTCCTCGGAGTTCTGGGCCGCGGTCGGCCAGAAGGTGCGCCGCCCGATGGAGTACCTGGTCGCCACGTACCGGACCCTCGGCGTCTCGCCGGAGGCGTCGCCGGAGTTCAGGCTGGGTGACAGCAAGCGGACCGCGTACGCCCAGGGGCTGCGGCAGATCCACGACAAGCTGCGCGAGCTGGGCCAGTACCCGATGGGCCAGCCCACCCCGGACGGCTACCCGGACGTCTACGTGGCGTGGACCTCCGCCGGCACGATGGTCAACGGCTGGAACGAGGCCGGTGAGCTGCTCGCCGGCTACCGCAACCAGTTCACGTTCACCAAGCCCGAGAAGCTGGTGGCGAAGCCGCCGGCCACGGCCGGGGCGTACGTGGACGCGCTCGCCCTGCGGCTGGTGCACCAGAAGCTGAGCGCCAAGGAGAAGGCGTTGATCCTCGGGGTGGCCGGCGTGCCGGCGACCGCCAGGGTCGATGCCACGTTCAACGGGGCCATCACCGCCGTCGCGCGGGCGATCCTCGCTTCCCCCCAGCACCACCTCCGGTGAGGCACCCGATGGAGAAGACTGTGCACACGTTCCCCCTGCACCCCGAATGCCCCGACCTCCGCCGCCTGGCCGACAACCCGGCGGAGGCGGTGCTTCGCGCCGAGGCCGACGTCGTCGCCGCCGAGAACGCCGCAGAGGCCGACCGTTACCGCCGGCTGGAGGACCTGGAGGAGGCCCAGCAGGACGGCCGGGGAGTGACCCGGCGGACCTTCGTCGCCGGCGCCGCCGCCACCGCGACCGCGCTGGCCACCGCCCAGTTCGTCACCACCTCGGCGTCCTTCGCCGCGACGAAGACCGGCACCCTGATCCACGTGTTCCTCTACGGCGGGCTGGACGGGCTCAGCCTGGTCGCCCCGGCCGACGACCCGGTCCTGGCGAAGGCCCGGCCGGACCTGCTGCTCGGCGACGACTCGCTGGCCCTGGGCCGCGGCTTCAAGCTGACCAGCGCCTTCAAGCCGCTGGAGCAGTGGCTCAGGGCCGGACAGCTCGGCTTCATTCCGGCGGTCTCCGACGAGCGGCTGTCCCGCAGCCACTTCCAGGCCGCGGACGCCTGCAACCTGGGCGGCCTGCCCAGCGAGACCGGCGGCCGGGGCTGGCTGGACAGCCTGGTGGACGCGCTCGGCAAGGGCACCGCGTTCCGCAGCGTCGGCATCGGCAGCACGCTGCCCCGGTCGCTGGTCGGCACCAACGGCGCGCTCTCCATCAACAACGTCGGCTCGCTGCGGCTCAACGGCGACGACAAGTATCGCGAGGCCACCGAGCGGGCCATCCGGGGCCTCTTCACCGGGATCAACCACCCGGTGGAGGAGGCGGTGCTGGAGGGCATGGGGGCGCTGGCCACCGCCCAGAAGCTCGCCGCGAAGCCGTACCAGCCGGGCGAGGGCGTGGAGTACAAGGGCGTCGGTTACGCGTTCGAGCAACTCGCCCAGCTGATCAAGGGCGGCGCGAACGTCCGGGTCGCCACGGTCGGCATGGGTGGCTACGACACCCACGAGAACCAGGGCCCCCGCGAGGGCGGGCAGCTGCACCGGCGGCTGGGCGAGCTGGCCGGCGCGATGGCGGCGTTCTTCACCGACCTGGGCGACCGGGCCGCCGACGTCACGATCATGGTGTCCAGCGAGTTCGGCCGCCGGGTCGCCTCCAACAGCGGCGGCACCGACCACGGCCACGGCGGGGTGGTCACCATCCTGTCCGGGCGCAAGCTCGCCGGCTCGCTGCTCGGCGCCTGGAACGGGTTGAACGATCTGGACAGCGGAGACGTACCCGAGTACAACAACATGTTCAACGTCTACGGAAGCGTCGCGCAGGGCCGGTTCGGCCTGACCAACGCGGAGGTGGACAAGATCTTCCCGAGGCAGAAGTACACCCCGATGAAGCTGTACGCGTGACATATCAGGACATCCACGCCGCCGGCCGTCGTACCGGGGATCCATTCCCGTACGGCGGCCGTTCGGCTGGCCCCGTACCCCCGCCCCCGGCCCTGCCGCGCCGCGGACCGGGCGGTCGACGGATCCTCGCCGCGCTCTTCTGGCTCGGCCTGGTGGCCGCGGTGCTGCCCTGGTGGCTGGACACGCCGGCCGGGTCGTTCACCGGCACCGCCGACGTGCTCACCGCCGCCGGCCGGATCACCGGGCTGGTCGCCGGCTACCTGCTGCTGGTGCAGGTGCTGATGATGAGCCGGCTCGGCGCGCTGGAACGGTGGCTCGGCGGGGAGCGGATCTCCCGCCTGCACCGCGACCTGGGCGCGACCCTGCTGGTCGCCGTGCTCGCCCACCTGTCGTTGATCGTGGTGGCCTACGCCGACATCGAGAGCCACTCGATCTTCGGCGAGGTCGGGGTGCTGCTGCGCGACTACGAGGACATGGTCTCCGCGTTCGCCGCCGCCGGCATCATGGTGCTGGTCGGCTTCACCGGCATCCGGGCGATCCGCCGGGTGATGCCCTACGAGCTCTGGTACCACCTGCACCTGGTCAGCTACGCCGCGCTGCTGCTCGGCTTCGGCCACCAGTTCAGCAACGGCGCGCAGCTCTTCCCGCCCGGGCCGGTACGCATCGGCTGGATCGCGGCGTACCTGCTGGTGGCCGCCGCGCTGGTCTGGGGTCGGCTGGTCGCGCCGCTGGCGTTGAACCTGCGGCACCGGCTGCGGGTGGCCGACGTGGTGGCGGAGAGTCCGGACACCATCTCGGTCTACCTGACCGGCCGCCGGCTCAACCAGCTCGACATGCTCGGCGGGCAGTACTTCCGCTGGCGCTTCCTCACCCCCGGCTGCTGGTGGCAGTCGCACCCGTTCTCGCTCTCCGCCGCGGCCAACGGCCGCTGGCTGCGGCTGACCGTCAAGGTGGTCGGCGCGCACACCGCCGACCTGCGCGACCTCGACCCGGGCACCCGGGTCTGGGCGGAGGGCCCGTCCGGCACCTTCACCGCCGCGCACCGGACCCGGGAACGGGCCCTGCTGATCGCCGGCGGCAGCGGCATCGCCCCGCTGCGCGCCATGCTGGAGGAGTTGCCGCCCGGCGCGGCGCTGATCTACCGGGCCCGTACCCCCGCCGACGTGCTGCTGCACCACGAGCTGGACTGGCTGGCCCAGGCCCGGCAGACGTCCGTCTGGTACGTCATCGGCTCCCGGGACGACCCGGGTCCGCGCCAGGTGATGAGCCCCGCGGGGCTGCGCAAGCTGGTGCCCGACCTGCCCCGCCGGGACGTCTACCTGTGTGGTCCGGCCGGGCTGGTCGCCCAGTCCGTGCGGGTGCTGCGGGAGGCCGGCGTGCCCCGGCGGCAGATCCATCTCGCCACGTTCGAGCTGTAGAGAGGCATCGGAACATGCGTCGCGCGCTGCTCGCGATCACCGGCCTGGCCGCCAGCACCACCGCGCTGGTGGCGTTCAAGGGCGCGCCGAACGCCAGCCCGGTCGCCCAGGACCTGCCCGCCGGCCAGGCGACGGCGACGCCGGGCGGGCCGCCCCCCGGCGGCACCCCAGGCGCGACCCCGTCGGCCGGTCCGGCCGTCTCGCCGACCGCCCGGGCGAGCGCCACGGCGAGCCGTACCCCGGGCGCCCGCACCAGCACCAGCAGCGGCGGCACCAGCACGGCGGCGCCCCGGACCACCACCGCCGCGCCGCGCACCACCACCGCCGCGCCGACGGCCACCACCCGCAAGGTGACCGGCCCGGTGATCAGCAACGAGTACGGCAACGTGCAGGTGCAGATCACCCTCTCCGGCACGAAGATCGTCAACGCGGTCGCCCTGGAGCTGCCGGACGGCGGCCAGTCCTCGCTGCGCAGTGACAAGGTCGACGCCGCGTACAGCGGGACCTCCGGCCAGGTGGTGAAGCGGCAGAGCGCCAACCTGGACACCGTCTCCGGGGCCACCTACACCAGCAATTCCTACAAGCAGTCGCTCCAGGCCGCGATCGACCAGGCCCGCTGAGGTGACCGCGCCGCCGGCCCGGCCGGGCCTGCGCCGGGTCGAGCAGATCATGGGTACGGCGATCAGCCTCGACCTGGCCGACGACCTGCCCACCGCGACCCTGCACGAGCTGGCCGAGGAGACCTTCTGCTGGCTGCGCGAGGTCGACACCCGGTTCAGCACCTACTCCGACGACAGCGAGGTGTGCCGCTTCGAACGGGGCGAGCTGCTGCTCTCCGAGGCGTCGGCGGACCTGCGCCGGGTTCTCGAACGCTGCGCCGACCTGTGGGACGTCACCGACGGGTTCTTCGACGCGTACGCCACCGGCCGGCTGGACCCGTCCGGCTATGTGAAGGGCTGGTCGGCGCAGGTCGCCTCGGACCGGCTGGTCGCCGCGGGGGCGGCCAACCACTGCCTCAACGCCGGCGGGGACGTCCGCGTCCGGGGCCTGTCGTCGGCCGGCCGGCCGTGGCGGATCGGCGTCCGGCATCCGTGGGACCCGGCGTCGACCTGCCTGGTGCTCACCGGCACCGATCTGGCGGTGGCCACCTCCGGCGTGTACGAGCGGGGGCACCACGTGGTCGACCCGCGTCGGGGCGAGCCGGCGAAGGGCCTGCGCTCGGTCACCGTGGTCGGCTCCGACCTCGGCCTCGCCGACGCGTACGCCACCGCGGCGGTGGCGATGGGGATGGCGGGCATCGGCTGGCTCGACCGCCTCGACGGGCACCTGCACGCCGTGGTGACCGACGACGGCCGCCTGCTGCACTCCACCGCCCTGCCGGTCGACGCCTGATCCGTCGCCGGCGGTTCAGCGGATGGTGCGCTGGGTCCCGGCGGGGCGGGTGTTGGTCGGGCGGGGGCGGCCGGGGCGGGCGCCGGGCGGGCGGGTGCCCGGCCAGCGGTGGGCGCGCCGGTAGGGCGGCGGCGGCGGTTCGGTGCCGCCGGTGGGCTGAGTCGCGTCGTCGCTGGCCATTACGTACCCCCGCTCCTGGCGTCCGCGCGCCGTCACCTGTCCAACGAGGTCGGCCGCGTCGGGGACGCGACTGGCCGCCCGGCTACCCGGTGCGGGCCTCAGTAACCCCGGCGGGGCAGCGGCAGTTGGCCGGGGAGCAGCTCGGGGGTGAGCGTCACGCCGGTCTCCCGGAGCGCGTCGATCAGGGCGTTCTGCACCAGGTAGGCGTCGGGCAGCTGCCAGCGTGCCTGTTCGGGGGCGACCGCCCAGCGCACGGCCCCCTCGGGCAGCCGGGTCGGCGGCGCCGGGATCCACGAGCCAGGGCCGTGGCGGACCACGTGGAAGCAGTGCTCCAGCTCGGGCCGGAGCGGGTCGCCGAGGCGGACCAGGAACATCCACCGTCCGGTCGGGGTGACCACCACCGGGCCGCGCACCCCAGTGCCGGCGGGGTGGTGCGGCAGCGCGTCGAGCACGTGCCGGCCGAGGTGCGCGGCCACCTCCAGCACGTCGAAGGCCCGGCCGGTGGGGAGCAGCACGCCGTATGGCCGGTCGCGCCACCAGGTCGCCACCCGGGCCGGGTCGGCGCTCGCCGCGTGCTCCCAGTCCTCCAGGGCCGGATGGCAGCCGACGGTCGGGCAGCCGGCCCGGCCGCAGACGAAGCGGCTGCGGGCCAGGCAGGCGCCGGGGGTCACCTCCCAGCCGTGCAGGGCGTACCGCACGGCGATCCGGCGCAGTCGGACCCGCTCGATCGGCGACAACTGGGCGACCCGCGGTCCGACGTTTCCCCACATAACCCGTGATCTCCCCTCGCCAGCCCGGACGCCCGCCGCGCTGCACGTCGAGCACCGTCACTGCCGTAACCCGCGATCGTTGAGCTGACGAAACGGCTCGTGCAACTTGCACGAAAAGTACGAGGACTGGCTGTATGGCTGACGTACAACCTGTGCGACCAGCGAAAACCTGAGACGGACGGACCGCCGCACCCGCGGGGGACCGCCCGGAGAGTGGCCGGACGGAGACCAGGGGGAGGAGCAGGGGGAGATGGACGAGCTTCCGATAGGGCGACGGGTGGCCTACTGGCGCGGGCGGCGCAAGATGTCCCAGCAGGTCTTCGCCGACCGGCTGGGCAAGTCCAAGAGCTGGGTCGACAAGGTCGAGCGCGGCGTGCGTCGGCTGGACAAGTTCTCCGTCCTCTACGAGATCGCCGACATCCTCCAGGTCGACGTCCAACTCCTGCTCGGCAAGGATCCGGAGCGGCGCACCGACGGGCTCAACTGCATCGACCAGATCGAGGTGCAGGAGATCCGGGCCGCCCTCGAGCGGTACGACTCGATGAGCGCGTACTTCGACGCGGCGCCGTACCCGCCACCGCTGCTCGACATGCGCAAGGCCGTCAACCACGCCTGGCTCACCTACCAGTACGGCCGTTACGGGATGCTCACCCGGGCCCTGCCGAAGCTGCTGCGCGACGCCCAGGCGGCCGACGCCGGCTACGGCGGCGACCAGGCGAAGGAGGCCGCCCACCTGCTCGGGCAGGTCTACCAGATCGCCTCGTCGGTGCTGCGCAAGCTCGGCGAGTGCGACCTGGCCTGGCTGGCGGCGGACCGGTCGATGGCGGTCGCCCAGCGGGCCGACGACCAGTTGCTGGCCGGCGTCGCCACCACCCGGGTCTGCAACGCCCTGGTCGCCATGGGGCGGCCCCGCCCCGCCCTGGAGCTGAACGTCACCATCGCCAACCGGCTCGCCCCCGCCGGCGGCGCCGACCACGACGACCCGGACCGGCTCTCCGTCTACGGCATGCTGCTCCTGCAGGGCGCGATGGCCGCCGCCCGGATCGGCGACTCCGCGACGGTTGACGACCTGCTCAACGGCGCGCACGAGGCGGCGAACCTCCTCGGCAGCGACCAGAACCGCTACTGGACCTCGTTCGGCCCCACCAACCTGGAGCTGCACCGGGCCGCCGCCGCGGTGGAGCTGGGCGACGGCGGCCGGGCGGTGGAGATCCACCAGCGGATCCCGCAGGCGTCGTTCAACGCGCTGCTGCCCGAGCGCCGCGCCCACCACCTGCTCGACATCGCCCGCGGCTACGCGCAGCTCGGCGACGTGGCCAACGCGGGGGAAATGCTGCTGCTCGGCGACCGCCTCGCTGCCTCGGAGATCCGTTGCCGCCCGATCGCCCACGAGGTGATGGCGGACGTGCTGCGTCGCACACGGGGTGCGCCGCCTCCGCCGATTGCGGAGTTGGCTGGGCACATGGGAGTCGGAGTATGAGGGTGCCGGCCGGATGAACGGCCCGCACCCGAGCAGTGAGCGCCCCGAGGTGCTCTACGTCATCGCCTGCGGTTCGCCGCTGGCCCGCCACGTCGGTCGCCTCGTCGAGCTGGCCCAGTCCGACGGCTGGGAGGTGTGCGTGGTCACCACGCCGGACGGGGCGAAGTTCGTCGATCGGGCCGCGCTGGCCCGGCAGACCGGTCATCCGGTCCGTACCCACTACAAGTTCCCCGGCGACCCGGATCTGCTGCCGCCCGCCGACGCGATGATCGTCTGCCCCGCGACGGTGAACACGATCAACAAGTGGGCGGCCGGGATCACCGACACGCTGGCCCTGGGCCTACTGATCGAGGGGCAGGGCAGGGGGCTGCCGGTGGTGGCCGTCCCGTTCACCAACGCCGCCATGGCGGCTCATCCCGCGTTCCAGGCCGGGCTGGCTCGGCTGCGCGAGTGGGGGACCACGGTGCTCTTCGGCGACCACGTCTTCCCCCTGCACCCGCCGGGCGCGGGCGAGCGACACCTCCAGGTCTTCCCCTGGGAGGTCGGGCTCGCCCCGCTGCGCGACCGGTCCCGCGTCACGTCCGCCGCCTGAGCCGGCCCGCGTGACCGGACGAGGTCGTTGCCACCCGGTCGCCCGGGCGATTCGGGTCGGGCCGGGGGACACGGGCGGCGGGCGTGGCCGTGCCCGCCGCCCCGCGCCGGTAAGCTGACCGCCCGTGAGCACAAGCGCAGCCCCGCCGACCGTCGCCGACGTGGTGGCCGAGCTGGAGCGGCGTCACCCGTCCGCCTGGGCCGAGGAGTGGGACCGGGTGGGCCTGGTGCTCGGCGAGCCCGCCGCCGCGGTCCGCCGCGTCTTCTGCACGGTCGACGTGGTCCCGGAGACCGTCGCCGAGGCGCTCGCCGTGGGCGCCGACATGATCGTCGCGCACCACCCGCTGCTGCTGCGCGGGGTCTCCTCGGTCGCCCCCACCACGTACAAGGGGCGGATCGTGCACGACCTGATCCGTGCCGGGGTGGCCCTGTACGTGGCGCACACCAACGCCGACGTCGCCGACCCGGGCGTCTCCGACTCGCTCGCCGCCCGGTTCGGGCTGACCGGGCTGCGCCCGCTGCACCCGCCGGCACCCGGCTCCCCGGCCGCCGGCCCGGGCCGGGGCATCGGCCGGATCGGCGAGCTGCCCACCCCGATGACCCTGGCCGACCTGACCCGGCACGCGGCCGCCGTCCTGCCCGCCACCGTCTGGGGCGTTCGCGCCGCGGGCGATCCCGGGCGTATCGTGCGTACCCTCGCGGTCAGCGGTGGCGCCGGCGACGACTTCCTCGCCGAGGCGGCCGCCGCCGGGGTGGACGCGTTCCTCACCGCCGACCTGCGGCACCATCCGGCCGGCGAGCACCTCGCCGCCGGCGGGCCCGCCCTGCTCGACGCCGCCCACTGGGCGACCGAACGACCCTGGCTCGACGACCTGGCCGCCCAGTTGCGGGCCGGCCTCGGTGTCGAGACCGTGGTGTCCGACCTGGACACCGACCCCTGGACCGTGCACGCCGCCGCGCCCGCACTGGACGACAAGGAGCCCTGACTGTGAAGGCTGAACCCCAGGTCCAGCGCCGCCTGCTCGATCTGCAGGCCATCGACACCACCCTCGCCCAGCTCGCCCACCGACGTCGGACGCTGCCCGAGCGGGCCGAGCTGGAGGGGCTGGCCCGCGAGCTCTCCGCGCTGGAGGACGACCGGGTCCGCGCCCAGGTCGCGGTCGACGACCTGGACCGGGACATCGCCCGGCTGGAGAAGGACATCGACCAGGTCCGGGCCCGCAAGAGCAAGGACGAGGCGCGGCTCGCCGCCGGCACCGGCCCGTCCCGGGAGCTGGAGGCGCTGCAGCACGAGCTGGCGTCGCTGAACCGCCGGCAGGGCGATCTGGAGGACGCCGAGCTGGAGCTGATGGAGCAGCGGGAGACCGCCCAGGGCGTGCTCGACGGGATCGAGGCCCGGATGGCCGAGGCGCGGGACCGGCGGGCCGCCGCCGAGCAGCGCCGCGACGACAGCCTGGCCGAGATCGCCAAGGAGGAGGAGTTCAAGCGGAACGCCCGCAAGCCCCTCGCCGCCGACCTCCCGGCCGACCTGATCACCCTCTACGACAAGATCCGCGAGGACACCGGCCTGGGCGCCGCGCTGCTCACCTCGGGCCGCTGCGGCGGATGCCGGCTGGAGCTCTCCGGCGCGGACCTGGGCCGGATCCGCAAGGCGGCGCCGGACGAGGTGGTCCGCTGCGAGGAGTGCCGGCGGATCATGGTGCGTACCAACGAGTCGGGCCTGTAGCCCGGTGGCGGTACGCGCGGTCGTCGTCGAGGCCGACGGCGGGTCCCGGGGCAACCCGGGGCCGGCCGGTTACGGGGCGGTGGTCCGGGACCCGGCCTCCGGCGAGGTGCTGGTGGAGCGCTCCGAGGCGATCGGGACGGCCACCAACAACGTCGCCGAGTACCGGGGGCTGATCGCCGGGCTGGAGGCCGCGGCCGAGCTGGGCGCCGCCGAGGTCGAGGCACGGATGGACTCCAAGCTGGTGGTCGAGCAGATGTGCGGCCGCTGGCAGATCAAGCACCCCGGGCTGCGCCCGCTCGCCGCCCGGGCCGCCGCGCTGGTGGACCGCTTCGAGAACGTCCGGTTCAGCTGGATCCCCCGGGAGCGCAACCGGCACGCCGACGCGCTGGCCAACGCGGCGATGGACGCCGCCGCCGGCAAGCCGGCCAAGCGGGCGGCGGCCGAGCCGCCCCGTGAGGTGGCCGCCCGCGCGGCGACCCGCCACACCGGCACCGATCCGGCCACCGCGAAGCCCTCCTGGGAGCCCCGGCCGAGCTTCACCGCGACCCGGTTGATCCTGGTCCGGCACGGCGAGACCGAGTGGACCGTCCAGCACCGCTACGCCGGTCGCGCGGACGTGCCGCTGTCCGACCAGGGCCGGGCCCAGGCCCGGGCCACCGCGGCGCGGGTGGCCGAGCTGGCGCCGTCCGTCGCGGCCGTGGTCAGCTCCCCGCTGTCGAGGTGTACGGCCACCGCCGAGGCGATCGCCGGGGCGCTCGGCGACCTGACGGTGCGCCGGCAGGACGACTGGGTGGAGTGCGACTTCGGCGACTGGGACGGCAAGACCTTCGCCGAGGTGCGCGAGGGCTGGCCGGGCGAGCTGGACGCCTGGCTCGCCTCGACCCGGATCGCGCCGCCCGGCGGGGAGTCGTTCACCGTCGTCGCCGAACGGGTGGACCGGGCGGTGGCGGCGCTGCGCGAGGCGTACACCGGGGAGACCGTGGTGGTGGTCTCGCACGTCTCGCCGATCAAGCTGGCGTTGCGCGATGCCCTGGCGGCCGGCGATGCCTTCCTGCACCGGCTCTACCTGGACGCGGCCGGCATTTCGGTACTGGACATGTGGCCCGACGGCGGGGTCGCGGTCCGCTCGGTCAACGACACCGCCCACCTCGCCGCCCGCTGAACTCCCGGCCGCCGGGCCGCCCGCCGACGCCGTTCGGCGCAGCCCGGCGGCCGTTGGGCGCAGGGCCGTTCCCCGGTCGAACGTGACTGCGCTCACAGGGTCGTAGCCTCCGGCCGTCACATGGCGAGTTACGACTTCCCGGAGGTGTGTCAGATGGCTGCACCGGAACCGGAGGCGCCGGCAACGGCGTCGTCCAGGGCGAAGGACCACAGTCCCTGGAACTGGTTGCTTTTCATACCGATCGTGGTGCCGCTGATCCCGGCCTTGTTCAACGCGGACTCGCCCCGGCTCTTCGGCTTCCCGCGGTTCTACTGGCTCCAGCTGGCCTGGATCCTGCTCGGCGTCACCACCACCACGCTGGTCTACCAGATGACGAAGAAGCGGGGTGATCGGTGATGTGGCGCGACCATTTGACCGAGATCATCGTCTTCTCGGTGCTCTTCCTGCTGGTCAGTGCGATGGGTTTCGTGGCGGCCCGGTGGCGCGCCCCGAAGGACATGGCCCACCTCGACGAGTGGGGGCTGGGTGGCCGCAGCTTCGGCGGCTGGATCACCTGGTTCCTGGTCGGCGGTGACCTGTACACCGCGTACACCTTCGTCGCGGTGCCGGCGCTGATGTTCGGGGCCGGCGCGGCCGGCTTCTTCGCCGTGCCGTACACGATCGTCATCTACCCGCTGGTGTTCCTGGTGCTCTGCCGGCTCTGGTCGGTGTCGCACCGGCACGGCTTCGTCACGCCGGCCGATTTCGTCCGGACCCGGTTCGACTCGCCGGTGCTGGCGCTGTTGATCGCCATCACCGGCATCGTCGCCACCATGCCGTACATCGCGTTGCAGCTGGTCGGCATCGAGGCGGTGCTCAAGACGATGGGGGTGACCGGGGACAACGTGGTCGCCCGGCACCTGCCGATCATCATCGCGTTCGCGATCCTGGCGGCCTACACCTACCAGTCCGGGCTGCGTGCACCGGCGTTGATCGCCTTCGTCAAGGACACGCTGATCTACATCGTCATCCTGGTCGCGATCATCTACCTGCCGTGGAAGCTGGGCGGCTGGGGCTCGATCTTCGACGCCGCCGACGCCAAGTTCAAAGCCTCACCGAGCCCGAACGACGGCATCCTGCTCAACGCCAACAACCAACTCCAGTACGTCACCCTGGCGTTCGGCTCGGCGCTGGCGCTCTTCCTCTACCCGCACAGCATCACCGGCGTGCTGGCCAGCCGGAACCGGGACGTGATCAAGCGGAACATGTCCGCGCTGCCGGCGTACAGCCTGCTGCTCGGGCTGATCGCGCTGCTCGGCTTCATGGCCATCGCGGCCGGGGTGAAGCCGCTGCCGGGGGCGAAGGCGGGCACGGTGGACAGCAACACCGTGGTGCCGGTCCTGTTCGACCAGCAGTTCCCGGACTGGTTCGCCGGGGTCGCGTACGCGGCCATCGGCATCGGGGCGCTGGTGCCGGCGGCGATCATGTCGATCGCGGCGGCGAACCTGTTCACCCGCAACATCTACAAGGAGTACCTGAAGCGGGATGCCAGCCCGGCCCAGGAGGCGAACGTCTCGAAGATCACCTCGCTGGTGGTCAAGGTCGGCGCGGTGGCCTGCATCATCTTCCTCGACCCGCAGTTCTCCATCGACCTCCAGCTGATCGGCGGCGTGATCATCCTGCAGACGCTGCCGGCGGTGGCGTTGGGGCTCTACACCCGTTGGTTCCACCGGACCGCGCTGATCGCCGGTTGGGCGGCCGGCATGGGCATGGGCCTGTGGATGCTCTACCAGGTCCCGAACGCGGCGACGAAGCGCGCGCACTTCGGTGGCTCGGCGTTCCCGCTCTCCGACTTCGGCTTCGACACCAAGAAGACGATCTACGTCGGGATCGTGGCCGTGCTGGTGAACCTGGTGGTGGCCGCGCTGGTGACCCTGGTGCTGCGGGCGACGAAGGTGGCCGACGGGGCGGACGGCACCACGCCGGACGACTACTTCGCCGACGAGGGCGACCCGCGGCTGGTCCCGGGTACGGCCCGGGACGCCGACTCCGCTCGCGAGCCGGTCGCGTAACGCACGTCTCCGCCCGGGTGCCCGTTCCGACGACGGGTACCCGGGCGGTGCCGTGGGTGCGGGTTGGTCGGGGTGCGTCGCCCACCGGCCGGCGCTGGGTGCCGGGTCCCTTCCTGCCACGCTACGAACTTGATGTCGTCAACGAATCGGTCCCGACCGGGCCGGGCGATGCATCCACGTCATCAGTTTCGTACCGTGCCGAGCAGACCCCCGGTTGCAGCGTCGGGCCGGTGGACCCCGGCGAGGGGGTCGGCGGGCGGCGCCACCCAGCGGGGCGCCGGCTGGGTCAACGGCGGCGGGTGCGGGACTCCAGGGCCTCGTTGAGCCGGCCCAGCATCGTCGCCAGCGTGTCCCGCTCGTCGCTGGTCCAGTCGGCGAGGATGTCGCCGTAGAGCCGGGTGCGGGCCACCTGCACGGCGCCCATCCGCTGCAATCCGGCCGGGGTGGCCGAGATCACCGTGCCGCGGCCGTCCGCCGGGTCGGGGGCGCGGGTGATCAAACCGTCGCGCTGCATGGCGGACACCTGGCGGGTCACCGTCGAGCCGTCCAGGTTGAGCCGGGCGGCCAGCGTGGAGACGTTCTGCGGGCCGGCGGTGTCCAGGTGTCGCAGGATCACGTACGCCGCCCGGTCGAGCACCCGGTGCTCGGCGGTGCCGGTGGCCCGCCGGGTGGCCTCGCCGAGCCGCATCAGCAGGGCGACCTGGGTCTCGATCCGTCCGAGGGTGATCTCGTCGCTCATAACTGTATGATACAACAGATTTACCTGTACGATACAGCTACCTGGGAGGCGAAGTGGATCGGCGTACCGAGCCCAACCGCAGTGCCATCTACGCCACCACGCTGGTGGCCTTCCTCGCCATCGCCGGCATCGCCGTGGTGGACCCGATCCTGCCCGCCATCGGCGCGGCGATCGGCGTCACCGCCTGGCAGGTCGAGCTGCTCTTCACCGCGTACATCGCGGTGATGGCGCTCGGCATGATCCCGGCCACCCTGGCCAGCGGGAAGTTCGGCTTCAAGCCGGTGCTGGTCACCGGCGTCTCGGTGGTCGGCCTGGCCGCCATGCTCGCCTCGTTCAGCAACGACATCGTGCAGCTGTCGGTGCTGCGCGGCGTCTGGGGGCTGGGCAACGCGATGTTCTTCGCCACGGCCATGGTGGTGCTGGTCAACCTGGCCAACGACCGGGAGTGGGTGGTCGGCCTCTTCGAGACCGCGCTCGGCCTCGGCTTCGCCGTCGGCCCGCTGATCGGCGGCCTGCTCGGCGAGGTGAGCTGGCGGCTGCCGTTCTTCGTCTGCGGCGTGTTCATGGTGCTCGCCCTGGCCGTGGCGTCCCGCAAGCTCCGCGAGCCGGCCAACCGGCAGGCGCCCGTACGGGTGGGTCAGATCTTCGCGACCTACCGCAGGCCGGCGTTCGTCACCCTCTGCGTGGTCACCGCCGCCTACAACTTCGTCTTCTTCGTGGTGCTCGGCTACACGCCGCTCTTCCTCGGCCTCGACGTCATCCCGTTGGGCCTGGCCTTCACCGGCTGGGGCCTGGGCCTGGCCGCCGGCATCCTGGTGATCGGCCACCGGCTCGCGCACCGGATCGGCGCGGTGCAGACCGTCGGCGTGGCCATCGCCGGCCTGCTGGTCTGCATGGTCCTCTTCGCCACCTCCGGCAGCACCGCGGAGTCGCTGGTGGTGCTGGTGCTCGCCGGGCTCTGCATGGGCCTGGCCAACGCCAACCTCACCGACCTCGCGCTCGGTCTCGGCTCCACCGACCGGCGGGTCGCCACCGGCGCGTTCAACCTGGTCCGCTGGGGCGCCGCCGCGCCCGCGCCGATCATCTCCGGCAAGCTCGCCGAGCACGGCCTCGCGCTGCCCTTCTGGCTGGGCTTCGGGGTGCTCGCCGTCGGGGTGCTGGTCTACCTGGCCTTCGCGCACCTGATGGCCGCCGGCTACGGCGAGCGGGTGCTCTGGTCCCGCTGGAACCGCGCCGCCCGGCAGGCCGAGCACGCGCCGGAGGAGCCGGTCGGCGAGGCGTACTGACCGGCCGTGCTCCGGCCGCTCTAACGCAGCGCGCGCCAGAGCAGGTAGAGCCCGATCACCGTGCCGAAGGCGACGATCAGCGCCTTCAACAGCACTGGCGGCAGCCGTCGGACCAGCCGGGCGCCGGCGTACCCGCCGACCAGCGTGGCCGGCGCGACCACCGCGACCGCCGCCCAGTTCACCGGGCCGAAGAGCGCGAACACCGCGACCGTGGTCAGCCCGACCACCGCGGAGAGCAGGTTCTTGATCGCGGTCACCCGGGCCAGCGTGCTGTCCAGCACCAGGGCCAGCCCGGCGACCAACATGACGCCCAGGGCCGCGCCGAAGTAGCCGCCGTACACCGCGCCCACCGCGACCATCGCCTGCACGGTGACCGTCCGGCGGCGCGGCGACAGGTCCCGCGGGTGCCCGACCAGCCGGCGCAGCGGATCCTGGAAGGCCAGCACCGCCGTCGCGCCGAGCACCAGGAACGGTACGACCAGCTCGAAGGCGCGCGCCGGGGTGGCCAGCAGCAGCAGGCAGCCCAGCACCGCGCCGACGACGGTGGTGGGCACCAGGGGCGCCAGCCGACGGACCGGCGGCAGGTCGGCCCGGCTGCCCGCCACGCTCGCCAGGTAGCCGGGGCAGACCGAGACCGAGTTGGTCACGTTCGCCGGCACCGGCGGCAGGCCGACCGCGATCAGGGCGGGGAAGGTGATGAGTGAACCGCCCCCGGCCACCGCGTTCACCGTGCCCGCGGCGAGACCGGCGGCGAGCAGGAGCGCGGCGTCGGAAAGATCCATGGTGCCCGAGGCTAGTACGCCCCGGTCCGCGCCGCTCGGGCCGTGTCCGGTGGGCCGGCGGCCGCCGAACCGCTCGCGGAGCACTGAGGCGACGTTCCGTCAGGGCGGAAATGGGCGGCACCGCCGCGTCGTTAAGATGGGGTGCGACGGACGAGTCGACCGGGCGGTCGCGTCGACGGGCTCCGGCCCGTCGCCGAGGAACGTCCGGACTCCACAGGGCAGGGTGGTTGCTAACGGCAACCCGGGGTGACCCGCGGGACAGTGCCACAGAAAACAGACCGCCGGCCCATTCGGGTCGGTAAGGGTGAAACGGTGGGGTAAGAGCCCACCAGCACCCCGGGTGACCGGGGTGGCTCGGTAAACCCCACCCGGAGCAAGGCCAAGCAAGGGCAGTCACCGCAAGGTGACGACCCGGCGCAGACGCTTGAGGGCTGCCCGCCCGATGTCTGCGGGTAGGCCGCATGAGCCTGTCGGCAACGGCAGGCCGAGATGGATGGCCGCCGCCGGCGCGTGACTCGCGAGGGGTACGCGCCGCGCACAGAATCCGGCGTACAGGTCGACTCGTCCGTCGCCCACCAGGTCAGCCGCCCTTACGGGGTGGCTGACCTGCTGCTTCTTCGGGTGCTGCTTGTTGTCCACGGTCATCGTTGGTCGACGTTTGACGGCCCGTTGACGGCCCAGACGGCCCGAAGACGGCCCAGTTCAGCGACACCGCGGCGGCGGCGTGTAAATCCGTCGCGAAAGCTACAGAGGTTCGAATCCTCTACCCGCCACCAGGTGCGAGAACGGCCGCTGACCAGCAGAAATGCCGGTTGGGGGCCGTTCTCGTCTAGTCCGGCTGAGTCCAGCCATCACCCGTCGTCGCTCAGGGTCTGGGGGCGCATCGGGGGGACGATCGAGACTGGCTGCAATCCCTCGAAGCCGTCCAGACTCCCTCGCATCGTCCGTGCCGTTGGAATGGGTTTTGGCGCACCACCACCCGTTCTGGTGCACTGGCCGCTTCTCGGGCAAACCTGAACGGTTCTTCGCATAGCCTCCAGACCGGTGGATTTCTCGCTTAGCCGTCATAGGCTGCGGAAGGAGCATTATGCGAAGGAAACGGATCGCCGGGCTGGCTGTGTTGGCGGCTGCTGCGGTGCTGTCCGCCGCTGGACCACCCATCCTTGAGCCTGTCTTCGCCGATGACGGGCCCCGGCATGACGGGGACCAGGGCCCGCCGCCCACCCATGGCCGGCCGGGTGCAGCTGAGGGCCTGGGGCAGCTGAACGGGCTGCTGCCCCGGGACAAGCTGACCTTGGGTAGCGCGATCCAGGTCGATCTGAGCAAGGAGACGGTGCGGCTGCCGCTGTACCCGGGCAGGGGTCCCGACGGCGAGACGGTGTGGTTCGTGCTGATGGACGCCTCCGATGAGGGGTTGGCGAACGACCTGGGCGTGAACTTCGCGCCCAAGCTGGCCAACCTCGCCATCGGCTGCCGCGAGTGCGTGCAGACGGTGACCCTCGACTCGCCCACCCCGCAGGAGAACCGGTTCGGACCCGCGGTGGTCAACTTCCAGGGCGTGCCGGACTTCAGCCCGACCCGCGTCGCGGTACCGGGGCCCAACGGCTTCCCGCTCGCCGAGTTCCAGCCCGGGGCGGTGGCCAACGAAGGGTACAGCCCGTTCATCCGCATCAAGGGATCCAACGTCGTCTACAACGCCCCGATCGTGGCCACCGGCGACGGCCCCGACTTCGACGTCAAGCACCACACCGACACGGGCGACCGGGTCCTGGGCGTGCACATCGCACCCCCCTCACCGCCCGGCCAGTTCAACGAGTCCTGGGTCGACATGCTGTTCGTCAAGGGCTTCGACGCCGGCCAGCCGATCCTCTACCTCAGCACCGACGCCGGTCAGCCGCTGACCGCAGTGCTGGAGCGCTCCACCTTCGTACCCGCGCTGGACAGGGCGGCCTTCAACGGCGGCGACGACTTCCTCGGCTCCGCCCGCGAACGGCTGTTCGGCTTCATCAACGGCCAGACCGGGGCCGACAACCCCGAGGCGCAAGGCTTCGTCCACCTGGCCGAAGACGGGCACATCTCCCAGGACGCCCGCGCCGACAACGAGCGCCTGATCAACGCGCTGCGTAACGGCGGTGACCTGCTCAACGTGTTCGGTGACTTCCCGACCCTGGCCGACCCGCGTCACTCCCACGCCTACAGCCCGCTGTGGGACGCGCAGCTCGGCCTGTGGACCGAGAAGGCCGTCGAGCAGGGGCTCAACACACGCCAAACCGACGAGGTCGAGGTCTTCAACCTGGCAGCCACCCGACCCGACCTGCTGACCGGCGTCGACCCGGCCACCGGCGAGCCCGCACCCTACGGCTCGGTCGGTGTCGACATCAACTGCGCGGTCATCGGCTTCACCGCCGAGGCACCCACCGCCAACCTCGCAGAACCGGCCCGCAAATCGCAGTTCCCACCCAGATAACCGGCACAGCACCAGCCGCCACGGCGGGCCCCCTCCGGGGCCCGCCGTGCGCTTCGCCACGTGTGCGGCGCAGCGGTGACCGGACTCGCAAAACCGACGACTTCTCGCTTACAAGCTCTGTGCAGCACGTCCGTCCTTGTCCGGGAACGGTCGTTAGCTCGGAGTGCCGTCCGTCTCCGCACTCGCTTGCGCGCCGTCGTCCGGTGGGGTTGCTGTCAGCGTTGCTGTCGACACCGTTCCCGCCCGCTTACTCCCTGGTCGGGGCCCCGGGCGATGCGCGGGCCGCTCCGGCGCTGGCTGGTAGTCGAGGTGCATCGCGTGGCGGGCGTCGCGGCCATGCCCTGCGATCAGGGCGCACAAGGCGTTCACAGGGTCGGCAGGGAACGAACGGGGCTTGGACACGGCGGGCTCCTCTGCGGCGCAGGAAGGTCGGCAGCGTATGCGGAGCCTGCTGACCTGGCGAGCTGCTCGGCGTCATCGAAGGCACCCGCGACGGCGTATCGTTGCAAGCATTGGTCGGGCGGACACTCTTCCGCACCCCTCCTCACTCGGAGGAGTTCTGTTGGACGAGAAGTTGACGAAGTACGCGGGTGGCCGCGTATTCATGATTTCGCCCCAAGCCGTCTCATGGAGTGTCGTCCAGCTGCACAAACTTGACCCGGCCCTGCTCCGCGGCATGAAGTTGCGGTCGGGCGAGCACCTTGCGGCGATTCTGGTTACAGCATTCCTCGGGACAGCCCCACATGCTTTAGATGTCGACGGCGATGTCGACCTCCGATTCGAGTTGACACCATCCTCACCGCCTGCCTTGCTTCCGCCGGACGTTAGGTCTGCAGCTTTTGAAGTGAAGTCGATGCCAGGTCCTTTCCGTGAGCTCGAAAGCTCGATAGATCGGATAGAAGGCAGAGGCGGAGAGGCTAGAGGCCTTGGACTCCAAGTCAAGGTGGAGAGCGCTAATAGCATCCTTGAGGACGCCGAACCCTTGCTCAATCGCGCGGCCAGCAGCTTGACCAGGAAGGCCGGCGAAGCGGACTCAAGGAACGCCTTCTTAATCGTTCATCCTTTTGACCGGTTCGCTATCGAAGCGTATGAGTCTCCGGTCATGGCTGCCGTTCTTGCTCCATTGCCGGTTAGGGACTTGGATACGGTATGGGTGTTGTGGGCCCCGGACCATTTGACAATGTGGTCGAAAGAGGAAGGGGCCTGGACTGACTTGCTTTTCAACGCGATACCGTTGGAACACGCACCGCCTACCGGAGAACAGAGCGCCCTTAGCGTCCTGCAAGAAGCAGAATCGCAGTTCTTGGACGGGATCAAGTATCGGCGCGGTTCGCCATACTTGTTCGGGCTCTCTGGAGGCTCTGACAGATGAACAGCAGCCGCAGGTCCGGTCACTCGCGGTCGACTGGATGAGCCCCGGCCACGACCCCCTGCGCTGAGGGCTAGCCCAACGATTGCCCGCCCGGACCCAGTGAAGGTGCGTGCTTCCCGTTGCCGGCCCTCGGGCTTCCACCGTCCGGGGTAGCCGGTAGCAGCGACACACGGTTTAGGAAGGGTGTAGCGCCCGCTGGGGCACCCGTCGTTCTACCAGGACATACGCCCGACGGCTTCCCAGCACGTCCCTTGATCATTCCGCGCATGTTCCGGATCTTGTCTGCTGGGCCCTGGATCTACGGATTGCCAGCAAGGCGTTTCAACGCGGCGCCAATACGGAGCTCAACTGATGGTTCCGTGTTCCTCGTGGTTGGTTGCTGTGCCTCTCGGCTGTACCTGCTGATCGGCCGCTGGCTCGTCCAAGGTCCCCTGCCGCTCCTCGCCGGTGTCGAAGAACGCTGTCAGGTACGCGTCCGGAGGGAGCTCACTGTCTCTCATCAGCGAGTAGACCTCGGCACCGTGGCCAAGCTCATCAAACATGCGGTATGCCTGCGCGAAGCCGAGGTAGCTGCGGTCAGCCTCGTTCGCGTACTCGGCGGCTTCAGCCTCGGCCAGGGCGACGGCCGCGTCGAAGCTCACCGCCCGCCACACCGTAATGCGTTCCTCATACACGAACGGCGCCTCGCTGCCGTATTGGAAAACGCACCGCACCGAGAACCACCCCTGGTTGACGGCCTCGTCGGCGTCGTGTGCGTCGCTCACCGAGCCATCCTGCCGCAAGGTACGGCCCTGCGTCGATCATCACCGCCGCCGGCAACCCCCTCGCTTGCTCCGGCACGAGCGGCAGCGTCCCCCGACGGCTACCACGTCCTGGCCGGGCGCGCCGCGACTCCTCATCTGTCCGCCGGCGTCTGCAACGGTTGATGTCAGCGGTAGATGTCGGCTTGACGGTGCCTCCTATGCTGCTGAAACGCTGCAGGAAGGAAGTGGCAGGTGCCAAACAAGGGTGGCCCGACCAAGAGCACCCCTGAGCTTGTGCGCGAGCAGATCGTCGCGTATGAACGGCGGGGGCCATTCTGGGGCCGGCTGACCCAGTTCCTGACGGCACTCGCACTGCTTTCGGGGGTGGTCCTTTCGACCGGGCTGGCCAGCACCGTCACAAGTTTCTATTCCGGAACTGGGGTCATAAAATCCTCCCCCAAGGAACAGCCCGCGGTAGCGATGGTGGAGAAGTGTCAGCGGGTGGGCCCGGTGAGCGTCTACGGGTTCGGCTACTGGTGGCGCTGCGGCGTGACGGTGCGGATGAGCGACGGTCGGACTGTTTCGGCTACAGTGGGCCACTCGGTTGTCACGCCGGATGACCGCGGACGGCCGGTGGAGTTCCGTGAGGCTTGCTTTGGCAAGAACAACACCGAGTGCAACTACGGCCGGCCCTACGGCCGGCCAGCTTCCCTCTTCTGGGGACTCGCCGGAGCGGTGGTGGGCATGGTCAGTCGCGCACTATCGCTTTGCTTGATAATTGGTGCCGGCTTCTATCTGGTACGCGCAGTGGTTGGCGTCCCCAGGTACTTCGCCTGGTACAACCGGCGCAGGCGCCGTCGCTCCGCAACTTCTGTCCCGCGATGAACTGCCTGGCGATCATTGGGAGTTGACCGGCTCATCGTTCAGCTTCCCAGAGCGCTTTCCCTGACCGCTTAGACTGCCGCGCGGCGCTGTCGACGCCCTCGTCAGAGTCCTGCGTGTCGCTCACCCGCCCCATCCTGCCGCACGACGTCCACGGTCGGCTGTCCTGCTGGTCGCGGCGCGCGTTGCTGACCGTGGTTAGGGTCGGAGGCGTGGAAGCTGTCCGGCGCTATCCTGTCCGACACCTGCCTACAGGGCGTCTAGGGCTGCCACTGGTCGCTGCTGCTTGACGACGCTTCACGGCGTCTTGCGCCCCCTGTGTGCCCCACACGGCGTAACCGCGGCCCGCGCGCGGGCTCACTCACGAGTGGCGGCACTGCCGCCGGTGGTGGCCGTTGATGGAGGATCGACGGACCTGACCGCCGGATACCTGATGTGTAAGAGTGGAGGCCGGTCCATGTGCATTGCGGGCAGGCTGCCCGGTGGAAGTCTCGGCGGTACCTCGCCGTGATCCGGAAGTTGCTCGGCTCCGACCTGATGGACCCCGACATTTATGGCCGCGAGATGCGGCTCTGGCAGACGCTGGGGCCGGCCAAGTATCGTCTGCGATCCGCCGGACTCGCCGCCCTGCTGGCCCTGGCCGGAGCGACGGTCTTTCTGGGGTTCATGACCGTCGGCAGCCTCTTCCCGGGTAGCGGGGCTGTCGTTCAGGGCCCAGGCGAGCACCCTGTGCGGGTGGTCGTCGACGACTGCCAGCGGGTTGGCCCGATCAGCCGGCGGGGCTTCGGTTACTGGTGGGAGTGTGATGCGGTGGTGACCGCGGCCGACGGCACTGTCCGGAAGGCCCGGATCGGCCCGTCTGTCGTCACACCGGAGCATCGGGGCCGGTCGGTCAAGCTGCGCGAGGGTTGCCGTGACAAGGAAGGCTTCACCGACTGCTCGTACGGCAGGCCGACCAGCCGCCTGCTCGAAGCCGGCTTACTGGTCATCGTCAAGTTGGGCTTGGTGGTGTCGGTCTTCAGCGGCTTCGGGGTCGTGATGTTCCTGACCCGGGCGCTCCTTGGCGCGCCCCGGTACTTGCGCTTCCGCGGGCGCCGACCTCCGGCGACCCCTCGTTTGTAAGTTCTGGGCGTCGTGGCCGCCCGCGTCCGTCTCCGTCTGCGACCTCGGGGAGCTGTCCGCCGCCCGCTGGCCACGGCCTCCCGAGTCCGTTCTCGTTGCTGTCACCGATGCTGTCGGCACCAATCGCCCCGGACGGGTGTTCGCCGGCCCGGTTGGACCCACTTGTGTGCTCAACTCCGCTCAAGTCGACTGGTCAGCTCGGTCACGATCTCTTCTGTTGGGCGGGTGGCGTCGACGCTGGTCAAGAAACCTGCGGCGCGGTAATGGGCCAGGACGGGGGCGCTGTGCTTGTGGTAGACGCTCAATTGATGGGCGACGGCGGCAGGGGCGTCGTCGTCACGATGGAACAACTTGCTACCGCACCGGTCGCAGACACCTTCGACGAGCGTCGGTAACGACTCGATGTGCCAGATCTTCCCGCAGCCCCGGCACGTGCGGCGTCCAGTCAAACGCCGCGTTGCCTCGGCATCGGCTAGGACCAGCTCCACCGCTTGAATCCCCAATGTCTCCAGCGACCGCATCACCGCCAGCGTTGGGAACTCCGTCCAGTACACGAAGCCGTCGACAGCGTCGGGTTCGCCAAGCCGGCGCTGCACGATCGCGGCGATGAGCTCGGGCGGTGGCAGCTGCTCGGCGTTCATGAACCGACGCAGATCGTCGCCGAGCTCCGATCCCGCACGCACCGCTGACTGAATCGCGTCCCGAATGGAGATCGAGGGAAGTCCGAGCCGGGCGGCGAGATGATCGGCCACCTCAGCCGTCTCCGCACCAGGTGACCCAATCAAGACCAGCCTGGTCTCCGCCAATGCCACGACTCGATCCTATTCCGCTGGAGTCGATGGCACTCGACCCCCTGACCCCCACACTGCCAGGAGCAGGCAGAGGCCCGTCAGCCTCGCCCGGCGCTGCTCAGCGGTTCCGCCGAAGTACGGGGTGGTCCGACCGGGTACGCCGCCTTGGCTACTTCGGTGGCTACTCAGCCCGCCGACCCCGCTGGGCTCCGACCCCCGTCGGGGGAGCCGGATCCAACCTGCCGACGGTCGACGGTCGACACCAAACCAGGTCGCCATGCAGGTCCCGGCCATCGCTACTTGTCGTCAGAGACGGATCGTGATCGATGATTTCGCTGGGCGCTTCGTCCGGTGGGGTCTGTCCGCGTCCGTGCGGCCGAGCTGCTGCTTGACGGCCGCCCTACCCTAGACAATGCGAGTCGATGTAGGCGAGGGCCAAATGGCAAAGGACCATTATATTCCTGCAGGTTTCTTAGCGCGCTTCTCACTTGATACTTTTTCGGTAGCGCGCCATAGACGTTTGTGGGTGGCGAACCGTTCGCCTAGCAAAGTTTATCGCGGACGCGCGGAGCACATTGCGGCCATTGGCGGTTATTACCGAATATCCGATCCGGCCTTATCGCCGCCTACCGTGATCGATGATATCTGGGCCGAATATGAAGGTCCCCTTAGTCCCGCGATCGACAGCATTGTCGACATCGCACCACCATCATGCGACGCGGGGCTCTGGCTTAGGACACTTGTCCCCTTTGCCGCCGGGATGTTCGTGAGAGGCACGCATTTCGACCGGACCCAGTTGGATTCATCAACGCTTTCTCTTCTAGCCGAGAGTCAGCAGAATCCCGAGCGGTTCTATCGAGATAGCGTCAATATGTCGAGGAACATTGCCCTCCAGAGGGCTCTGGCCCCCATCATGGCCAGCAGGTGGGTGGTCCTTCACGCCCCCGTCGGCACGTCATTCGTAACCTCCGACGTGGGTTATGCCAATCACCCTGCCGGGACTTCTAACATCATGATTCCCCTTGACCCCTCGACTGCACTCAGCCTTTCTCCTACGCCGCTACATTACGGCCGCAAGATTCTTTTTGAGTCGGGCGAGGGAAATTGGCGCGCCATCATTGAACATTCCCACCTTTCAGACAAAGATGTTGGCAAAATCAATGTATCGGTTTGCCGAAGCGCACAAGCATTCCTTGTGTGCAGTTCTCGCTTAGACGCAGAAAGTTGTCTGAAATTCCTACAGAGAAATCCCGATCCCGTTGATGTGGATTTGAGCGTCTTAACCTTTCCGCGCTTGCAAAAGGTTCACGAGTTCGATTGGTACAAGGCAGTTAGCTTGATCGCCCGCCCCTCGTCGGCGCTAAGGAATGACCAATTCGAAATAGAATGGGACGAAGTCGCAAGAGGTTGGCATCCTATTCCGATGTTCCCGACTAACCTTCCGAGTTTCCGCGGCGGTTTACGCCTGAGAGGCCGGTCCGTCTCGTTGTTCATGACGGGCGTCGAGGGCTATACAGACGCCAGAGATGGCAGCGTGCCGTGGGATTTAGTTACTGGCCAGGTTCTCCCCGACGAGGCTCAGGAATAGTCAGGGCAGGGGCTCAGGAATAGTCAGGGCAGGGTTGGGACAGCATTCGGAAGCGCTACCCTCTCGCCGTGACGGCCTCTTCGGCAGCAGGGCGCCGTCGTGTCGGCCACCCGACAATCGGTCCTCGCTCGCGACCTTCGCTCATTGGGCCAACAACCCCCGTTGATATATCCTCAGTCATCTCGGGGACCAAACGCTACCCAGGAGATTGAATGCCTCGGGGTGCACACGAGCACAGGGTCGGATCTATAGCTGTCGCCGCCGTTTCCCGTGTATGGGCGGCTGTCGGTGCGGCGGCAGAAGAAATCAGAAACGATTATGGGGAAGATCTGTTAGTCCAGACATGCCTTGACGACAGAGTAGATGCATCGCGATTTTGGGTGCAGGTAAAAGGAACATCTAGCTCGCCCCTTGCAGTCGACACGTCACACCGCTCTCTCCGAGTACCTTGGGAGCACGCAGTTCGATGGGTGAGCAGCGCCGACATTGTCGTCCTGGTCCTCTGGGATGTGGCGCAGGATCAAGGTTGGTATGCCTACCCTCGTGAGCAGGTGCACCCATACGAGCTGATTACGTCAAGCAAGAAGAGTTGCCTGATTAATTTTCGTAACGGCGCCGTGTTCGATGAGGACGCGGCGCGTAAAATTGCATGGAAGGCGCGGATTAGTCACGCGGAGGGAAAGTTTCTTCTGGGCGAAGAATGGTTTAGAGAGGCGAAGGAACGCGAGAACCGGAAGGCCGCTGACGCCGCTCACAGCTACGGAGCGTTCGTCTTATGGGATCTACTATGTTCGGTTGGCATTTTCGCCCCCGATGGAATTCTTGTTGAATTCGAGCAAGCCGTTAATAATGCGTGCAGCAATATTCGCCGAGAATTTCCCGACAAGCCCAGAGAAGATGTCCTGGACATGGCCCTGTCGCTAGCGGTGCTAGGTCACTTCGATAGGGTGACCGGCAGTGGCTTGCGGAGTGTGTTGTGGTCAGGCTTAGCAAATGCCACCAGGAGCGCGGTTGAGGCTAAGTATGGCGGTATACCAGACTGGGTTCCCCAGCCACGACGCTCCCTTGCCATCCCGTCTGCCGTCGACCCGCCCTCCGGGGAGCGGGCCGCCGCCCGGCCCGCCACGTCAGGCGGACCTTGACGCACGTTCGAGCGGTGGCGGGTCGGGCGGTGGTCTGCTCGGCTCGCCCGGGTCGGTGGCAGACGGGATGGCCTGCCGCAACCACCCACGAACCGTGACCCGCCGGCGGAGCCCCGGCCATCCTGGAGCCGGAGCGCCCCCGCCGGAGGCGCACTAACCGCAACCCCGCACTCGCCGCCAGATCGCCGACGCGGCCGGCGTGCGCTCCCCTACGCCGCGCGGGTCCTGGCCGCGCGGCCCGACCGGCTGCCGGCCCACCACACCACCGGTCAACGGCGTGTCGTTCAGCGGCGGCCCCCCGGGCTTTCCGCTGTCCGCGCCAGCCGCCGGGCATCAGGCGTGACGGCCGCAGAGCGCCAGCGGCAGCGGCCGGCGCGCGCCCTGGCGGCGGCGCGTGCGGCCCGTTGCGGGCCGCCTTGAAGACGTACAGAAAGTTTGAACCACATCGCCGGCGGCCGGCTGTCGTACTCCGCTTGATGCACTAAACGGTGACTTCAGTTGATGGGTTAACAGGGCCTTGAGCATGCCGGATACGGACCGTGACGCCGACTGTCCACGACGGCTGGTGTGCCAGGCATCCGCTTCTGCCGAGGTGGGTGCACTGCATCTTGGACGCCTTGAGTCTGCACTGATCCGTCCGGTGCCGACGGGCTTCGGCGCTTGGTCGGCGTTCTCGTCAGCGGGCGAGTGCGACCAAGCGGTACACCGGGTCCGGCCGGGGCGTGTGTTGATCGGGCAGCGCCGCGAGGGCACTGCACAGCTCGTCCGATTCGTCCTTGCCCACCCAGGGGATCACTTCGCCACGGATGCGCCCGATCCATTGCCGCGGCGTACGGCCCTGGCCGACGCCAGCGAACGTCGTCTCGGCCACTTGGCGCAGCCCATGCCGGTCTGCCGCGGCGATAACCCGGCCGTGCCCGTCAGCCCGCTCGCCGGCGTACCGGCACCGCAGCGATCCGGTCAGCTCGGCGACGTCGCTTGCCACCGTGAACGGCGCCTCGTTCTTGTCCACCGTCGTGAGCAGCAGACCGGTTGGGCCGAGTACCCGCGCCGCCTCGGCAATCATCTGCTCCGAATTCGGCACGAGGTGCAGCAGCCAGATCATCAGCACCCCGTCGCCCCAGCCCGACCTCACTGGCAGCGCCGCTGCGTCGCCCAATAACACGTTACCGGGAAGCCGGCCGGCGGCCTTCGCAATCATGCCCGCGGACCGGTCGACGCCAACGATGGTCCGGCCCGGCCGGCGCAAGCGGGCGCTGACAACGCCGGTACCGCAGGCCACGTCGAGAAGCAGCCGTGCGCTGGGTGGCAGGAGTTGGTCGACCGCGGCAGCCGCCGCCGCGGCGCGCGCCTCGCCCCCGCGAGACTCGTCGTAGCGGTCGGCCTCTAGGTTGTAATCGATCACGACCGCAATCTAGCCCGGCCAGCCGGCCGGGCACCCCGACGCTGAGTGCCACATCTGGTGAGTTGCGGCCCGCCAAGAGATGTCCGCTTCTGCCGCTGATCGCGCGTCATGACCAGCGTCGAGGATCGCATGCCCAAGCGATAGGCGGCACGCCAGTTACGCACCGTGACAGCCGAGCCCGGAGAGAGCCGGCCAACTGGCACCCTTCAAGTGAAGTCGATGTGTAACGGATCAAGTGGAGCCCGGCATCGCCGGCGGCCGGCCGTCCGGCCCAAGACCCGCTCAACCTTTGGCGGGAACGGCGCCCTCTTCGAGATACGCAAAGCCTTGCTTCCGCGCCTGCATGGTGGCTCGGAGCCGACGTGCGAGCCTCGGGATGGTCAGCTCGTCGAGCTGCCCGGCCTCCACGAACGCCCATTCCGCGATCTCGCCGTCCCGGAAGGCGACGGCTGATAGCTGGTCGGTCGAGAGCGTGCCGCCGTCGAAGATGAAGAGGACTTTGTCGCCCTCGTCTGGTCTGGGAGCCCAGTCGACTGTGAGTAGAGGTCCGATCGTGACTCGGAGACCCAACTCCTCGTAGACCTCCCTGGTGCAGGCCGACAGCGGGCTCTCGCCCTCCTCGACATAACCACCTGGTATGTCCCAGTGGCTCTTGTATGTAGGCCGGACGAGCATCAGCCGGTTTCGCTCGTCAACGAAGAGCGCGCCCGCCGCCACCTTGGGAGTGGCCTGCGGACGCGCGTTCTTGGCTTGGTCGGTCACGCTCTCGGACTCTACGGATCTAGGCCGTGACATGCACGCGCTGTGCCAGGCTGGCCAGCTGGTAGCTGGGACGGCCTCGGCCGCGGCGCATCCAGTTCTGCACGAGCTGCCTGCTGATCGCGTGGTGGCGGATCTGCTCGGGTGCCTTCTGTTCGGCGGCAAGGACGACGGCCAGTGCCTCATCCGATCTGTTCCACGCACTCAGCGCCCGGGCGGTCTCCAAGGCGTGCCTCGCTTGCCGCTCGACTGGCAGCCCCGTGGTGTCGATGCGCGGGCCGAGGTCGATTGCGACCTGTACGTCATCGAGGTCCATCGCCGTCGTCACGCGGTGGATAGCCACGTTCGTCGCCAAAGGGACTGTAAAACGAACGGTGTAACTCCTGATCAAGGAGCAGCACCTGATGACGGATGTCGTGATCACCGAGGTCGATACTGGCCAGGTGGCGAAGCGTGGACCGGCGCGGCCGGTGGGAGACGGGGTCGACGATCAGCTCGTCGCCCAGGTGGTGGAACAGGCCCGCGCGGCGGGTCTGCAGCTCACCGGCGAGGGTGGGCTGCTGCAGCAGCTGACCAAGCGGGTCCTGGAAGCCGCTCTGGACGGTGAGATCACCGATCACCTGGGCTATGACAAGGGCGACCCAGCCGGGAACAACGGTGGGAACTCCCGCAACGGGGTGCGGGGCAAGACGGTGCTGACGGAGTTCGGCCCGGTGCAGATCGAGGTGCCCCGCGATCGCGACGGCAGCTTCGAGCCGCAGATCGTGCGCAAGCGTCAGCGCCGGCTGTCCGGGGTCGAGGACATGGTGATCTCCTTGTCGGCCAAGGGATTGACGACCGGGGAGATCCAGGCCCACTTGGCCGAGGTGTATGGCGCGGAGGTGTCCCGGCAGACGATCTCCACGATCACCGACAAGGTCGTCGAGGGGATGACCGAGTGGCAGAACCGGCCACTCGACCCGGGGCGGTTTCTACCGGTCGTTGCGAATCCTGGTGAGACGGGGTCCGCATGCCGAGATACGCGCCGAACAAGATGTC